>DQUI01000031.1 GCA_015662355.1 Methanothermococcus okinawensis | reverse complement strand
TTCTCCATAACCTCTGGGATATTATTCAACCATTTTTTTGCAATATCCTCTGCCCTAGGTTCTATGTCCTCTATGTTATAACCCTCCTCAGTTATTACCTCTATATCTAGGATCTTAGGTTCATTTATAGGCCTCCCTATCTGGCTGAGTATTTTAACGTAGCACTCCTTAACTCCCTCTATCTCTGCAACGTCGTTGGCTATTATATGGGCTAATATGTTGTATATCTTACCAACGTGATTTACAGGGTTCTTACCACTGGCTGCCTCTATACTCATTGGTCTAAAGGGGGTTATCAACCCATTTACCCTGTTACCCCTTCCAACTGAACCGTCATCCCCCATCTCTGCAGAGGTCCCAGTTACTGTCAGATATACACTGTCCCCACTGTCTGCAGTGTTTATACATACCTCCACCTCATAATCCCCTGCTATCTCCTTAGCTAGCTTCTCCACCTTCTCCTTAACCTTACTCTTCACCTGGTAGTACTCCTCAAGGGATTTTACATATCTATCTACTACAGCCATAGCTATAGTTAAGGTGATCTTCTTCCCCTCCCTTAAACCCATAACCTTTATATCCTCTCCCACTGCAGGGATCTCCTCCTTCAACTCCCCACTGTTTAAGAACCTCTCTGTCTCCAGTACAAGTCTCTCTGTAGTACTAAGAGGGGCGTATCCCACTCCAAAGGAGGTATCGTTTGCCAGGGGGATGTTAGATTTGCTCCTTTCAAATACTTCAATAAGATCTGTGGACCCCTGCCCCATCCTACAGTCTATTATAACATCTTTCTCTAAATCTAGGTTTCTAATAGTCTTCCTTAAATAGGATCTTGCAGCCTCGATGGCAACAGTACCTGTGGGAAGTTTTATAATCTCCCCCTTCTCCCTGTCTAGTATCTCCATAGTGGCCCTTCCAGATATAAGTATATAGATAGGGTTTACCATATGACCCCCTCCAAATCTAGGGTAGGCGTGACCTCCAACAAGTTCCACCTGATCTGTGTTGTGGTGAAGTATACTACCTACCTTCTCCCTGTACATCTTACAGAGGGCGTTACTTACACTTTCAGCTATACCGTCGCAGATACTGTCTGGATGGCCAAGTCCCTTTCTCTCTACGATCTCGATGTCCCTCTCCTCTACAGGGGTGGTGTTTAACTTCTTAACAACTATATTTGCCACGTTATCACCAGTTTTGTCTTATGAAAAATTATAAAAAAGATTAACTTTTATAAAGTTAATGTATTTATAAAGATATAAGGGGTAATGACATGGAGTATAAGTTAAGAAAAGTGGAGGAAAAGGAGATAACCAGTGGAATTTTAAAATCCTCCTTTAAGATGTGGATGGATATATTGGAGGTAGATGTTGTAATTGTAGGTGGTGGCCCCAGTGGTCTAACAGCCTCTAAGTACTTAGCAGAAAATAATGTTAAAGTTGTAGTGTTAGAGAGACACCTAGCCTTTGGAGGAGGTATATGGGGGGGAGGTATGGGGTTCCCCTATATTACAGTAGAGGAGCCTGGCCATGAGATACTGAGGGAGTTCAACGTTAAGCTGGAGGAGGTAGAGGATGGTCTATACGTTGCCAACTCTGTAGAGGTCGCTGCAAAGTTAGGCTGTGGAGCGATAGATGCAGGGGCTAGGATCCTTACTGGTATTGTCGTTGAAGATGTTATACTAAAGGAGAACAGGGTATGTGGAGTGGTGATAAACTCCTACGCCATTGAGAAGGCAGGACTCCATATAGATCCCCTTACCATAGATGCAAAGTACGTAGTAGATGCAACTGGACATGAGGCCTCAGTTTCAAACATCCTTGCAAGGAAGAATAAAGAGTTAAAATTGGAGATTCCAGGGGAGAGGTCCCTATGGGCTGAGAAGGGGGAGAGCTCACTACTGAGAAATACCCGGGAGATATTCCCAGGGTTATACGTCTGTGGTATGGCTGCAAATGCAGTCCATGGAGGATATAGAATGGGGGCAGTCTTTGGAGGTATGTTCCTCTCAGGTAAAAAGGTAGCTGAATTGATCCTGGAAGATCTTAAAAGAAAATAAATAACTTATTTTTATTAATAAAGTACGTGAGATGTAATGGAGCATATTAAAATAAGAAGGATGAGATACGAGGACATACCTCAGGTAGTAGCTATAGAGAAGGACTCTTTTAAAAAACCTTATCCCCCCACCTTGATAATGCAGATACTCTCCTACTTTCCAGAGGGATTCTTAGTGGCAGAGGATGTAAGGAGTAACAAAGTAGTAGGCTATATTATGGGACTTATAGAGTGGAACCACGGACATATAATATCCATCGCCACCTCCAGGGAATATAGGAGGAGAGGTATAGGCACTGCACTGTTAAAAGAACTGGAGGATATTCTATTTAAAAAGTATAACCTTAACTGTATTGTCTTAGAGGTAAGGTTCAACAACAGGGAGGCAAGGATGTTCTACTATAGGAGAGGTTATATGGATAAGAGGTTACTACCAAGGTACTACGAGGACAACACAGATGCTATCCTTATGATAAAGAAAAACCCATACAGGGAAATAACAGACACTTCAGTTATAGTTAACCTCTGGTAGGAATCTGCCTGTCGTAAAGGTAATGAGTTTCCAACCTTCACTTAAAAAGAACATCTAACAAGGCGTAACTAATATGATAGATAAGAAGATCCTTTTTCAGGGTAAGTTCCTGATAAAGGTTTTAGTTTTCATTGTTATACTCTACTACCTGTGTATTAAGTTGAACATATACGAGTACCTCTCCTTCCTGGAGTTATACATCAACGAAATAATTATTACAGTGGCCCTTATACTAGGTACCTTGATATTCCTAGATATCTCCCTTGAGTTGATAAGGGAATTTTTTGAAAAGAGGGGGGAGTTAAGGGACTATCCAATTTTTGCATCAGTTTTTAAGTATATAACCTGGTTTATCGCCGGGTTAATAGGTATCTCTATTCTATACAACGACATAGGATCTCTCTTAATGTCCCTAGGTATTATAGGTGCAGCCCTTACCTTTGCACTACAGAGACCTATTATGAACTTTGCAGGATGGATAAATATAGTTATAACTAGACCTTTCAAGATAAACGACAGGATATATATTAAAGACATAGGTATGGGAGACGTATACAAGATAGATACTATGCATACGTATCTTCGGGAGGTTGTTGGGGAGCCTACTGGCAGAACCCTTATAATACCTAATGCCTACGTACTTACTAACGCCATAACAAACTATACAAAGGGATCTCCCTATATCTGGGACAACGTGAAGGTGGTAGTTACCTACGAGAGTAACTTTGAGAAGGCCAGAAAGTTAGTTTTAGAGGCCTGTGAGGAGGTAGTGGGAGATCTGATGAAGGAGTTGGCAGAGATCTGGAGGAATAAACCTAGACCTTTCACCAGTGCAAAGGTTTACGACAGACCTATACTTAGGATAAACTTCCTAGAGAGAGGTATTGAGTTAAAGGTTAGATATCTAGTAAATGTCTTTGAGTGGGCAGAGGTAAAGACTAAAATCTTAACGAAAATAATGGAAAGGATCAAAGGGGAAGAGGACGTAGAGATAGCCTATCCACATCTAGAGGTTATATACAGACCTAAGGAGAGAAAGGCCTCTTAACAACTTCTTAAAGCCTCCTTTATCAACTTGACACTCTTCTCTAGGAGATCCCTTGCAATAGTACTGTTTTTCCCTTCAACCCTAATCCTTATACAAGGTTCAGTTCCAGAGGGTCTTATAAGTACCCACCCCCCTTCCAAATTAAACCTAGCCCCATCTACTGTTTCAGGGGTTCTCTGGAATATTTTCTCCCCATGCTCTATTACATACCTTATAACTGGGGATTTCTTATCCTCTTCACAACTTATCTTCTCCCTTAGATTTACATAGGAGGGTACGTCATCTAAGAGGTTACACAGTTTCTCATCGAAGTACTCCATCATCTCCAAAATCCTTAAACCAGAGAGTATCCCATCAGGAGTTAGATGCACATCCCCGTGGATCCAGGTGCCTGAGGGCTCCCCTCCAAAGAGGGCCCTGTACTTAGATAGCTCCTGGGAAACTGCCACATCTCCAACTTTAGTTCTAACAACTTTTACTCCATCTCCTAGATACTCCTCTAGGGCCATGGAGGCATCTACTGTAGTTATAATAACCTTACTTCCAGTCTTCTCCACTATATACCTGGAGAATACTGCAAGTAACTTGTCAAAATCTCCTATCCTTCCCCTCTCATCTATAGCTACCATCCTATCTCCATCTCCATCATGGGCTATCCCTATGTAATCTCCCCCTCCCTTATTCAGCCCTTTAACTATTTTCATAGTGTCCTGAAGGTTCTCCCTATTTGGCTCAGGCATCCTACCTACAAATCTCCCATCTATGTGGGCGTTTAAGGATAGGACGTGGGATCCAACATCTGTAAATAGATAGGGAGATACTACAGAACTTGCTCCGTTGGCACAATCTACAACTACGTTGAACCTCCTGTTTATCTCCAGGTGTTTAAGGATATGTTCCCTGTACTTCCTAAGAGCTTTTTCATCTCTTAACACCTCTCCAACAGATCTCCAATCTACCTTTTTAAAGTTGTCTTTAAATATTATCTCCTCGATCTCCCTCTCCTCCTCAGGGCTATAAGGTGTACCGTCCCTCTTAAAGAGTTTTATACCGTTGTACTCTGGAGGGTTGTGGGAGGCAGTTATCATCACCCCTACCTCATGATCTCTCGTGGAAAAACCTAAGGTTGGAGTAGGTGCAATACCTATATCTGTTACTGTAGCCCCTCCCCTTAAGAGCCCTGATATTAAGGCACTCTTTATCATATCTCCAGTAGTTCTGCTATCCCTGGCAACAACTACATCCTCTATACTTTGAGATAGGGCAAAACCTACCTTATAGGCAATGAGAGGATCTAAGTTCTTCATCCTTATACCTGAGGTTCCAAAGAGTCTCATACTATCAACTCCTATTTTTATCTAGGTAAAAATAATGATTATATTTTATATACTGTCCAGGTGAGATGATGATCCTCGGTATAGATATAGGAGGGGCAAATACAAAGATAACTGAGTTAGAGGGTGAGTGTTATAGAATACATCACATCTACTTCCCTATGTGGAAAAAACATGATAAACTTGTTGAACTTCTAAGGAGATTTAACAGGGAGGAGGTGGAAAAAGTTGGTATCGTTATGACAGCTGAACTTGTAGACGCCTACAGGAGTAAGAGGGAGGGGGTGAAGCATATACTAGAGGCTGTAGAGAGGGCATTTCCCCATAGGGATATCTACGTATTCGATGTAGATGGCAACTTTTTAGAGGTAGAGGATGCCAGGAGAAACTATATTAAAGTTTCCGCCTCCAATTGGACAGCTACTGCCTACTTTGTAGCCCGTTATATCTCCAGGAGATGTATACTTCTAGACATGGGTTCCACAACAACAGATATTATCCCTATAATAGATGGAAAGGTAGTAGCTGAGAAAACAGATCTAAAGAGGTTGATGAGTAACCAGCTCCTATACGTAGGGGCACTTAGGACCCCTCTCCCCTTTCTCACCAACGTCATAACCTTCAGAGGATGTAAGACCAACGTATCCTCGGAGTACTTTTCCATAACTGCTGATATGAATCTTATACTCAATAAGATAGGGAGGGAGGATTACACCTGTGATACGCCAGATGGTGCTCCAGTGGACAGGGAGAGTTGTATGAGGAGGGTGGCCAGGATACTATGTAGTGATTTAGAGGAGTTAAGTGAGGAGGAGATCCTGGATGTATGTTATCAACTCTACGGGAAACTTCTAGAGCTAGTGAGATACAACGTAGATCTTCTCTCTAAGAGATACAACATGAAAGACGTTGTTATCACAGGTCTTGGGGAGGGAATAGTTAGGGAGGCCTTAGAGGGATATAACATCTTATCCATTGGAGAGATGTATGGAAGGGAGGTATCCCTAAGTACTCCAAGTTTTGCAGTGGCTAAATTGTTAGAGGACTTGGGGAAGTGAGACCATGGGATACAGTAAAAGGAGGATAAAAAAAATAGCCTTAGAGAGAATAGATATCCTGATGAATCTAGCTGAGGAGGCTTACAGGAAGGGAGAACTAGACAGGATGAGGAGGTATATAGAGTTAAGTAGAAGGATTGCAATGAAGGCGAGGGTGTCCTTCCCAAAGAAGTGGAAGAGGAGAATATGTAAGAAGTGTCTTACAGTACTTATCTATGGAGAGAACTGTAAGGTGAGAACTGTCAGTGACAAGAACTGCCCCCACGTAGCTATAAAGTGTTTAAACTGTGGCAACGTTATTAAGATCCCTATGGTAAGGGAGAAAAAGTTAAAAAGAAAACTTAAAAGAATGAAAAAAGAGGATAAATAGGTGATCTAATGGTAGTTAAAGTTGCAGTAACTGGCGCCCTTGGTAGAATGGGTAGTGGTATAATCAAGACTATACAGGAACATCCAGACCTTAAGTTAGTTGCTGCAGTTGAGGCTCCAAATCATAAGAGGAGAGGAGAGGATGTAGGTAAGGTGTTAGGTATAGGGGAGATAGGAGTAGTACTGGAAACTGCAGATAGATTGGAGGAGGTTTTAAAGGAGAGTAAACCAGATGTTCTCGTTGATTTTACAACCCCTGAAGCCACTGTAAAAACAGTTAAAATAGCTGCTCCACTAGGGATAAATCTAGTAATTGGAACTACAGGATTTACCAGTGAACAGAAGAAGGAGATAGAGGGTACTATAATGAAACATGGAGTTGCTGCAGTAATATCCCAGAACTACGCTGTAGGTGTAAATATATTTTTCAAGGTCTTGGAATTCCTAGCTAAAAAACTTGGGGATTACGATATAGAGATAGTGGAGATGCACCACAGGTATAAAAGGGATGCACCAAGTGGCACTGCACTGAGAGCTGCAGAGGTTATAATAGACAACCTAGATAGGGATGTTAACCTTATCTACGGTAGGGTGGGAATTCTTGGGGAGAGGAAGAAGGATGAGATATGTATCCACGCCATAAGAGGGGGAGATGTTGTAGGGGAGCATACAGTTATATTTGCAGGTGATGGTGAGAGGTTGGAGGTTACCCATAGGGCCAGTAGTAGGCAGGCCTTTGTAAATGGGGCGATAATAGCAGTTAAGTTTATCGCAGGGAAGAGGGAGGGTATATACGATACCTTCGATGTACTAGGTCTAAGGGATTAAGGTGAAAGTTTGAGGGAGTTTATACTTAAGGCCAACAGGGCCATAACCTCAGGAGATATCAACCTTAAAGATCTCCCTGGTAGTTGTGGTAGGTTAGATCTCGTATGTAGATGTATAAGTAGTGCCCTCTTCCTCTCCCACGATATAAGGAGGGATACTATTTTTTACTCTGTACACTATGGAAAACCTAACCCTCCAGTGGCCCTGAAGTTTGTAGGATCCCAGTTAAAAAGAGTGAGCCCTGACGAGAGAAGTATAGCCCTATTTATAAAGAAGGCTCTAAGTAAGGAGCATGGACCTCAGTGGAGGGAGAGTACCCCAGGTATCTATCACGCCAAGAGAGAGTTTAAAGATATAGTATTGGAAAAAATAATGGAGGGTAGAAATGTCTACCTCCTACATATGAAGGGAAAGCCTATTGAGGAGGTCATAAATAGAAGGAGTTATAGGGAGATAAAGGATAGGGGATTTGTCTTTATACTTGGAGATCACATAGGGCTAAGTGAAGAGGATGAGAGGTTTCTAAGGGATTTAGGGGTAGAGAGGATATCCCTGTCACCTCTAGAGTTACATGCAAATCAGTGTATAGATATAGTCCATAACGTACTGGACAAGTTGGAGTACAGGGGGATTTAAAAGTCTATCAACTCTATACCCTTTACAGTTATTCTATCCCCTGTAGAGATATCTGATACAAAGAAGGCCCATGGAGAGGGATTTACAATATAGCTATTTCCTAACTTGTCTATACATCTACTCTCATGTATATGGCCACATGCCACCAATACAGGGTTGTACTCCTCAATAATTCTCCTAATTGCCACACTACCTACGTTCCCCTCTAACGTCCTATCTGCCATGGTGTTGAAAGGGGGGGCATGGGTTATCAGTATAAATCTCCCCCTGATGTCCTTCCCTATTTCTTTAACTGTGTTTATAAATTTAAAGTAAAGTTCCTCTTCAGAGTACTCGTTAGGGGTGTTGAAAGGTGTCCTGTTACTTCCCCCTATACCTACGTAGTAGATACCTCCTATCTTAACCCATCTCCCATCTAGGTTTATACCTAACTCGTTTATCCTATCTATAACCTCTAAAGTATCACAGTTTCCAGGAACTGCAAATATTTTTATACCCTCTTTTTGTAGATACCTTAAGTAATCTATCACCTTTAAATCCCTGGCAAAGTTTGTAATATCCCCTGAAATAACTAATACATCTGGTTTATACTGGCGCACCTTCTCTAGATGGTGATATCTGCCATGTAGGTCAGTTACACCTACTACCCTCATAGTATCCCTAATTTTTTATTGTCTAAAGGTGATTCAATGGATTATAGAGATATCCATCTAAGGAAGTTGGAACATATACTAATATGTAACTACTGTGATGTTGAATATAGGAAGAGTACCCTCTTTAACGCTATAGAGTTAATACATAGAGGTGTCCCTAACTGTAACTTAGAGGACATAGATACTACAACAGAGCTATTTGGAAGGAAGTTAGATGCCCCCCTCATTGTAACAGGTATAACTGGAGGTCATCCAGAGGCCAAGGAGATAAACAGGAATATAGCAGAGGCTGTTGAGGAGCTTAACCTGGGAATGGGTGTTGGCTCCCAGAGGGCAGCTATAGTGGACAGTAGTGTTGCAGACAGCTACGAAATAATAAGAGATTACAACATACCTCTGGTTATAGGTAATCTAGGAGCTGTTAACTTTATAGAGGATAGGTGGGACGAGGATGTTATAGAGAGGGCTGTGGAGATGATAGAGGGAGACGCCATGGCTATACACTTCAACCCCCTTCAGGAGGCTATTCAACCAGAGGGAGATACTAACTTCAAGGGGATAAAAATCCTTAAGGACGTTATCTCCAGGTATAAGAGGAAATACAGAGATATACCCTTTATAGCCAAGGAGGTTGGGGAGGGATTCTCTAGAGAGGATGCTGTAGTCCTAGAAGAGATAGGTTTTGACGGTATAGACGTTGCTGGAAGTGGTGGCACCTCCTGGGCTATGGTGGAGTACTACAGGATAAAGGATAAAGAGTTTAAAGAACTTTCAGAGAGGTTCTTAGATTGGGGTATACCTACTGCAGTTTCCCTGTTCTACGTTAAAGATGTCTTTTCAGGTACTGTTATTGCCAGTGGTGGTATAAGATCAGGTGTAGATATGGCAAAGTCTATAGCTGTAGGTGCCCACTGCTGTGGAGTTGCACTACCTGTACTGAGAGCTGCCCTAAAGGGAAGTAAAGAGGTTGTAAAGGTCCTTGAGAGAATGATTAAAGAACTTAAAACAACGATGTTCCTCATAGGGTGTGAAGACATAGAGGCCCTAAGAAGGGCCAAGTACATAGTAAAAGGGGAGTTGAAAGAGTGGTTGGATATAAGGGTTAAAGATTAATAGTAAAAAAATAAGTTATAGTTTTTTAAAGATAAGTTGGACTTTTATTCTTTAAAGGTTTTAAAAACACATATTTAAAGTGTTTATATTGTTTTTTATATTTTAAAAAATTAAAAGGAAGTGGTGGATTTGCAGTTGGAAGTAGTTGCCATTGGAGGATACGAAGAAGTTGGAAAAAATATGACTGCTATCAACGTAGACGGTGAAATAATAATATTTGACATGGGTCTCATGTTAGACAGGGTACTGATACATGAGGATACAGATATATCTAAGATGCACAGTTTAAACTTAATCGAGATGGGTATAATCCCAGACGATACAGTTATGAAAAACATTGAAGGTGAGGTTAAGGCTATAGTAGTCTCCCATGGACATCTAGACCACATAGGGGCTATAACGAAGTTGGCCCATAGATACAACGCCCCAATTATTGGAACTCCCTATACTATAGAGCTTATTAAGAGGGAGATACTAAGTGAGAAGAAGTTCGACGTAAGAAACCCCCTAGTTACCTTGAATGCAAAGGAGTCCATAGACTTAACCTCTAATCTAACCTTGGAGTTTATAAACATAACTCACAGTATACCAGATGCAGTGCTTCCAGTTCTCCATACACCTTACGGCGCCATAGTCTATGGAAACGACTTTAAATTCGACAACTTCCCTGTTGTGGGAGAGAGGCCAGATTACAGGGCTATAAAGAAGATAGGTAAAGAGGGAGTACTGTGTATGATATCAGAGAGTACTAGGGTGGAATACGAGGGAAAGACACCTTCTGAAAAGGTGGCCTCAGATCTCTTAAAAAATGATCTATTAGGAACAGACAATCAGTCAAATGCAGTGATAGTTACAACCTTCTCCTCCCATATAGCTAGGATAAAGTCTACAACAGAGATTGCAGAGAAGATGGGGAGGACACCTATACTTATAGGGAGATCTATGGTAAAGTACTGTGGTATAGCAGAGGACATCGGTATTGTAGAGTTCCCAGAGGATACGAGGATGGCAGGAGATCCCTCTGCTGTAGACAGGATATTCCGGGAGATAATGAAGGAGGGTAAGGAGAACTATCTACTTATAGTAACAGGGCATCAGGGGGAGGAGGGAGCTGTACTATCTCGAATGGCCACTGAGAAAACACCTTTTAAATTTGAAAAGTACGATCAGGTTGTATTCTCTGCAGATGTAATACCTAACCCTATGAATGCAGCCCAGAGGTATATGTTAGAGGCCCGTTTAAAGAGGTTGGGGGTGAGGGTATTCAAGGGGGCCCACGTCTCAGGACACGCCTCAAAGGAGGACCACAGGGATATGCTAAGGTGGATTAACCCAGAACATATAATACCCTCTCACGGAGACTTCAACCTTACAACAGCCTATGCCAAGTTGGCAGAGGAGGAGGGTTATAGACTAGGGGAGGATGTGCATCTCCTTAGAAACGGCCAGAGCCTAAAGTTCGAGAGGATTATCTAATCCTTCTTTTTTATCCAATAGGAAGGTGAAAAATATGGAACCCTTTGATAGAGATATTCTAGCCCTGATAGAGAAGGAGTTAAACAGATACTTAGAGGGTGAAGGAACTATATACAAGGCCTCTAGACATCTCCTACTGGCAGGGGGTAAGAGGATAAGACCCTATTTAACAGTTATCACCTATCTGTTAAAGGGAGATAATATAGAGGAGGTGCTCCCTGCAGCTCTTGCAGTTGAGTTGATTCACAACTATACCCTTATCCACGACGATATAATGGATAACGACGACAGGAGAAGGGGGAGACCTACAGTACACGTTGTATACGGGAAACCTATGGCTATCCTTGCAGGGGATCTCCTCTATGCAAAGGCCTTTGTGGCAGTATCTGATATAAGGGATCCTGAGAAGGCCCATGAAGTTCTAAAGGTTCTCTCTAGATCCTGTGTTGATGTATGTGTGGGGCAGGCTATGGATATGGAGTTTGAGGAGAGGGATAACATTAGTATGGAGGAGTACTTAGAGATGATATCCAAGAAGACTGGTGCTTTAATTGTGACCTCTGTAGACATAGGGGCTATTATGGGAGGATGCTCCCTAGAGGAGAGGGAGGCCTTAAGGGAATACGCCAAGAGAATAGGTCTAGCATTTCAGATACAGGACGATATCCTAGATCTCGTAGGTAATAAAAACAAGATAGGGAAACCTATAGGTAGTGATATAAGGGAGGGTAAGAAGACCCTCATAGTAATACATGCCCTTCAACACCTATCAGAGGATAAAAGAAGGAGATTGTTGGAGATCCTTGGAAAGAGGGACGCCAGGGATGAAGAGATAGAGGAGGCTATTGAGATATTGAAAGACTCTATAGAGTTTGCCAGGGAGATGGTAAAGAGATACGTAACAGAGTCTAAGGAGTACTTAAAGATATTTGACAAAGACAGGAGAAAAAAGTTAGAGGAGATAGCAGACTTTATAATGGAGAGGGTATATTAAAAGAAGGGATAGTACTCCCTCTTTATCATAGGTACCTCTGAGAAACAGTCCAAGGTCATAGAGTTCAGTAGATATCCATCTAACCCCTTTAGATTAACTATTAGGCACCCCTTAACAGTTACCTTGAGATTAGGGGCTCTCCTCCTCATCTCATCTACTAGAAGTAGAAGGTCCTTAATCTTCCCAACATTTTCCAAATTACATAC
>DQUI01000023.1 GCA_015662355.1 Methanothermococcus okinawensis | reverse complement strand
CAAGTTAGGGGAGATGATAGCCAGGGCAGTTAAGAGGAGTGTAAGGGAGGCCCTGATAAAACAGGATAAAATTAGGAGGTGAGAAAATGGGTATAGAAAAACCTATAGTATACTTTGAAAGAGCTGGGGTGCAGAATACAGAGGAGACCTTGAAGTTGGCAGTTGAGAGAGCCCAGGAGTTAAACATTAAAGATATAGTGGTGGCCTCCTCCTATGGAGATACTGCAAGGAAACTCTTAGATCTCCTAGAGGAAAAAAATCTCCATCTAAACGTAGTTGTAGTTACATACCATCAGGGGTTCCACCAGGTGGACACCCTCACCATGAGTGAGGAGACCATGGAGGAGTTAAAAAGGAGAGGTGCCAAGATATTTATAGGCCCCCATGCCCTAAGTGGTGTTGAAAGGGCTATATCTAACAGATTTGGAGGAGCCTATCCTGTGGAGATAATAGCCCACACCTTGAGAACCTTTGGACATGGGTTGAAGGTATGTTATGAGATCACCTTGATGGCTGCAGATGGGGGCCTCATTAAAACTAAGAGGGAGGTAGTTGCAATTGGAGGGAGAAGTAGAGGTGCAGATACTGCAGTTGTGATAAAACCTGCAAATCTAAAGAACTTCTTCGATATAGAGGTTAAGGAGATCATCTGTATACCAAGGGACAAGAGAAAGATGGACGAGTAAAGGGTTAAGATGGATATAGAACCCTTTAAAACTATCTTTGTAGAGTTAGTTGAAAAATACGGGTTGTTAGGTATATTTATCGTCGGTTTCAGTGAGCCTATATTCCAACCTTTTCCCACAGAAATATTTATGATAATTGCTATATCCCTAGGGCTAGATTGGAAATACGTATTTCTCTCTGCCCTCCTAGGCTCCCTACTTGGATCTACTGTTACCTACTGTCTAGCCTCCAGATACGGGGAGAAGTTGGCACTGATGCTCTTTAAGGAGGAGGAGTATAGAAAGGGGGAGGAGTTCTTAAAGAAGTACGGGATTTTAGGTTTTATAGTAGCAAGTTTCACACCTCTACCCTTTGAGGTTATGTGTTGGGTATGTGGAGCCTTTAAGATGCCCTTTGATAGGTATCTCCTTGCAGTCTTTCTAAGTAGGGTGATAAGACATGGAATTGTTATCATCCCCTTTGTACTCTGGAGGTCTAACATCTGGGATTTTTTGAGAAACGTTACAGGTTAAAGGAGGTTCTAACATGTGTCTAGCAATACCCTGTAAAGTTGTAGAGATATTTGAAGAAGATGGAGAGAGATACGCCATTGCAGAGTATAAGGGAGTAAGGCAGAAGGCTAAATTAACCCTTCTAGAGGATGTAAAAGTTGGGGATTATATACTGATACATACTGGATACGCCATAGAGGTGTTAAGTGAGGAGGATGCCAAGTTAAGTCTAGAGGCGTGGGAGGAACTATTTGAGGCCCTAAGTAAGGAGGATAATAAATAATCTACTTTTTTAATACTGTTAATCTATTGTTATAAATATAATAATATTTAAAAGGGTGAGAGTGATGGAGGTAGAGAGAATAGATAGGGACCTCTACAGGGATTTTATAAGGTGTATTATTAAGAGTTTACTGGATAACAGGGAGATGTTAAAAAACCTACCCTCTAAGAAAAAGAAACAGAAAATAGAGGATATTAAGAGGGAGTGTATAAGGAAGTTCCAGCTGAATATAGGTTTTCCCCCAAACTCAGAGATTATAAAATATGCAACAGAGGAGGAGAGGAGGGAGTTAATACCTATTTTAAGGAAGAAACCTGTTAGAACTATCTCAGGTGTGGCAGTTGTAGCTGTTATGACTACTCCAGAGAAGTGTCCCCATGGTAAGTGTATCTTCTGCCCAGGAGGTGTAAACAGTGTATTTGGAGATGTGCCACAGAGTTATACAGGTAGAGAACCTGCCACCATGAGAGGTCTTATGTATAACTTTGACCCCTACATTCAAACTAAAGAGAGGATAAGGCAACTGGAGAAGATAGGCCATCCTACAGACAAGGTGGAACTTATTGTTATGGGGGGAACATTCCCAGCTAGAGATATAGAGTATCAAGATAACTTTATAAAGGGATGTCTAGACGCCCTTAACGAGAGACCCTCTAGAACCCTTGAGGAGGCCCAGAGAATAAATGAAACTGCTAAACATAGATGTGTAGCCCTTACACTGGAGACTAGACCAGACTACTGTAGTGAGAGGGAGATAAATCAGATGCTCAAGTTAGGTACTACCAGGGTGGAGTTAGGGGTTCAAACTATATACAACAATATCCTGGAGTTTATTGAAAGGGGCCATACAGTAGAGGATACTATAAGGGCTACACAGCTGTTAAAGGACAGTGGTTTAAAGGTCTCCTATCACATTATGCCAGGTCTCCCAGGTTCCTCCATAGAGATGGACAAGAAGGTATTTAAGGAGATATTTAGCAACCCAGATTTTAGACCTGACCTTGTAAAGATCTACCCCTGTCTAGTAATAGAGGGTACAAAACTCTACAAGTTGTGGAAGGAGGGAAAGTTCAAACCTCTAAGGGAGGAGGAGGCAGTAGACATTATAACCTACGCCAAGTCTATAATGCCTAAGTGGGTTAGAACATCTAGGATACAACGGGATATTCCTGCAACTGTTATTGTAGACGGTGTTAAAAAGAGCAACTTAGGGGAGTTAGTGTATAAAAATCTAGAGAGGTTAAGTATAAGGTGTAGGTGTATAAGATGTAGAGAGGTTGGACATGTAATATATAAAAAAGGTATATACCCAGATCCTGAGAGTATAAAACTCTGTAGGGAGGATTACAGTGCAAGTGGAGGTCATGAGATATTCCTCTCCTACGAGGACGTTAAAAACGACATTCTAATAGGATATATAAGATTGAGAATACCCTATAAACCCTTTAGACCAGAGATAGACGATAAAACTGCATTAGTTAGACAGTTACACGTATGTGGTCAGGAGCAGGGGTTATTTGGAGGGGAGTATAGAGAGGAGGGGATACTGTGGCAACATAGAGGTTATGGTAGAGCTCTCTTAAGGGAGGCTGAGAGGATAGCAAGGGAGGAGTTTCAAATGAAGAAGATACTTGTTACAAGTGGTATAGGGGCAAGAGAGTACTACAGGAAGTTAGGTTATAGAAAAATTGGACCTTATATGGGCAAGGAGTTGAAGTAAGATAAACTATATAAGATAGAGTATTTTGAATAATGATTTAAAAAGGGTTAGAGGTGAAAGGTGTGAAGTTTTTCCTGGACACTGCAAAGGTTGAGAAGATAAGGGAATTTGCCCAGTTAGGTGTAGTAGACGGAGTTACTACAAACCCTACTCTAATTGCAAAGGAGGGGAGGGACTTTCAGGAGATAGTTAAGGAGATATGTGAAATAGTAGAGGGTCCTGTAAGTGTGGAGGTTACTGCCTTAGATACTGAGGGTATGGTTAGAGAGGCTAGGGAGTTCTCAAAACTTGCAGACAACATAGTAGTTAAAATACCTATGACCAGGGAAGGTATAAAGGCAGTGAATATCCTCTCAAAGGAAGGTATAAAAACAAACGTTACCCTTATATTCTCCCCAAATCAGGGGTTAATTGCGGCGAAAGCTGGAGCTACTTATATCTCCCCCTTTGTAGGGAGATTAGACGACAACGGCCATGTAGGTATGGATGTAGTAGGGGAGATTGTAACTATATTCAAGAACTACAACATAGAGACAGAGATTATTGTAGCATCTATAAGACATCCCCGCCATGTAGTAGAGGCTGCAAAACTTGGAGCCCATATAGCCACTATACCCTTTGAGGTACTGGAGAAGATGTTCTACCATCCACTGACAGAGAAAGGCCTAGAGATCTTTATGAGGGATTGGGAGAACTACTTAAAAAATAGATAAGGTGTTTTTATGGATATAGATAACAGGATAGTTAAAGCTGCACTAATTGGAGGAGTAGTTACAGGGGTGTTAGCTTTTATTTTTTCACTTATACCTATAGTTAGTTACTGTTGTTGTCTTCTCTATATACTGTCTGGTATCATAACTGCCTATCTCTTAACTCAGGAGTATCTACCAAGTGATAGGGATTATTTAATAGCTGGAGCACT
>DQUI01000009.1 GCA_015662355.1 Methanothermococcus okinawensis | reverse complement strand
TACTAGATCCTGAACTTGCAGGAGTCTTTATCCACGAGGCTGTAGGTCACGCCTCAGAGGCTGACCTGGTACTACAGAGGGACAGTGTATTCAGGGATAAGATAGGTGAGAGAGTTGGTAGTGACTACGTAACTGTTATAGATAACCCCCTTATAGAGAACGCCTTTGGACATTACAAATACGACAGTGAAGGAGTGAGAGGTAGGGAGACTGTTATTATAGAGGAGGGTATCTTAAAGAGTTATCTCCATAGTAGAGAAACTGCTGGACGACTGGATATGGATGTTACAGGGAATGGGAGGGCACAGGGGCTAAATAGACCACTAGTTAGAATGAGTAACACCTATATAAAACCTGGAGATTGGAATTTTGAGGAGTTGATAGAGGATACTAGGAATGGGATCTTCCTGAGAGGTTCCCGGGGGGGACAGGTAGATACAGGTAAGGGACTCTTCCAGTTTAACGCAGTGGAGGCATTTTTAATTGAGAAGGGAGAGCTTAAGACACCTTTAAGGGATGCAGGCCTCAGTGGAGAGATAATGGAGATACTCCACAACGTAGATGGTGTTACAGAGGAGTTTAAACTAAGTGTTGGATACTGTGGTAAAAATGGACAAAGTGTACCAGTGGGAGATGGGGGAGGGAGTATAAGAACTAAAGCAGTAATAAGCTGAGGGATGAGAATGATAGTTATAAGGGATGTAAAACTACTGGAACATAGGGGTAACTGGGACATACTTGTAGAGGGGAACAGGATAAAGAGAATAGGAAAAAATCTAATGGAGAAAGAGGGGATAGATAAGGGAGATGTGGAGATAATAGATGGAAGAGATATGTTGGCAATCCCTGGACTTGTCAACACCCATTCCCATATACCTATGACTCTATTCCGAGGAGTTGCAGATGACATCCCCCTCATGGAGTGGCTCAACAACTACATCTGGAAGATGGAGTCTAAGTTAAACGAGGAGTTAGTCTATACAGGTACTCTCCTTGGAGCTATAGAGATGATAAAAAGTGGTACAACTACATTTAACGATATGTACTTCTACTTAGAGGGGATAGTAAAGGGGGTAGTGGAAAGTGGTATAAGGGCTGTCCTCTCCTACGGTATGATAGATCTATTTCAGGAGGAGAGAAGAGAGAGGGAGATTAAAAATACGGAAAAAATAGTGAAGAGGATATTGGAGATGAACAACCCTAGAGTAAAACCTGCCATAGGACCCCATGCCCCATACACCTGCTCCAGGGAACTTTTAACAGCTGCCCATGAGATAGCTAGGAGATACAACGTCCCTGTACATATACACATGAACGAGACCTTAGATGAGATAAGAATAGTAAGGGAAAAAACTGGAATGAGACCCTTTGAATATTTAGACTCTATAGGATTCTTTAAGGGGGTAAAGGTAATTGCAGCTCACTGTGTCCATCTCTCAGATAGGGAGATGGAGATTATGGAGAAAAGGGATGTTGTAGTATCCCATAACCCTATAAGTAACTTAAAATTAGGTTCTGGTATTGCACCTATTCCAGAACTTCTAAGGAGGGATATCCCTATTACCCTTGGAACCGATGGACCTGCTAGCAACAACAACTTAAACCTCTTTGAGGAGGTAAAGATGGCCTCCCTTATACACAAGGGGGTGTCCCTGGATCCTACCTTAGTACCTGGGGAGATCTCCTTTAAATTTGCCACGTTAAATGGAGGAAAAGCCTTAAACTTAGAGGTAGGTGTATTAAAGGAGGGATATTTAGCAGATATAGTGCTTATAGATCTTAGAAAACCTTATTTAATACCAGTTGAAAACTTAAAATCCCATATAGTTTACGCCTTTAAGGGAGTTGTAGATACTGTACTAATAGATGGGAATGTGGTTTTAAAGGATGGGAAGATGGTCAATCTAGAGGAGTATAAGGTCTATGAGATGGCTGAGAGAGCTTATAATAAACTAATTAAATAAGTTTCCTATACTTGTAAAATATGTTACAGGTGCCCTCCTCAGAGACCATACAACTTCCAACTGGGTTAAGGGGATTACAGTATCTTCCAAACAACTTACAATCTGTAGGTAACTTCTCCCCTCTAAGTATCTCCCCACATATACAGTTATTGTTTACTATTTCCTTCATCTCAGGTATATCCTCGTGATAGTATATATCAAACTCCCTGTATTCCTCCCTAAGTTTTAACCCTCCATTTTTTATCACTGGGAAACCTCTCCAAGGTACATCTACAGGTTCAAATACCTTATCTATTAACCTCTGGGCTATAATATTTCCCCCTTCTTTAACAGCCCGTCTATACTCGTTTTCCACTTTGTACTCTCTGTTTACTATCTGTCTCAGTATCATCACTATGGACACCAGTACATCTACAGGTTCAAAACCTGCCACCACCATAGGAACTCTATATCTTTTACAGAGCTCGTAGTAAGGTTTTAATCCAGTAATAGTAGCTACATGACCTGGACATATGAAACCTTGGATGTTACTACCCTCCTCAAGTAGGAACTCTACAGCTGGAGGCATCTGCCTATGACAGTTCAATATATAGAAGTTATCTATACCTTTAGATCTTACACTGACAACTTCAGCTGCAGTAGTTGGTGCAGTTGTTTCAAATCCAATAGCTATAAATACTACATCCTTTCCCTCTTTCTCTCCAATCCTCACTGCATCCCCTATTCCATAGACTATCCTTATATCTGCCCCCTCTGATTGAAGTTCCATGAGAGACTTCTTACTCCCAGGTACCCTGTACATGTCCCCTAACGTTGCCACTGTATAGCCCTCCTCAGCTAGATAGATGGCAGTGTCTATCTCCCTCTGGGTAGTTACACATACTGGACACCCTGGCCCTGGGATGACAGTAATATTCTCCGGTAGAACATCCCTTATCCCATATCTACATATAACATGTTCGTGGGATCCACAGAGGTGCATTATTTTAACCCTATCTAACTTAGTGGATAGTTTTCTTATTATTTCTATGGATTTTTTTATAATTCTCCTGGAATTGATGTCAATCATCCTTTTCCCTGTTAAAAGATCAGTACGTATACAGAAGTTATCTTAAAAATATGATAAAAAGAGATAGCAGTTTTTTCACAATGTCCATTTCTATGTTCTAACAGTACCTCCTTCTCCTCTCCACCTCATCTATGTAGTCAACAACCTTCTTCCAGTCCCTGTACACCTTGTAACCTTCAAGTATCCTATTCCACACCTCTTCAAATACTCTGTAGTGGGTGCTCATTATAGACTTCTTCAGGACTATAAGGTCGATAGCCTTGTCCTCCAACATATTTGAGAACTTACCTAATCCAAAGTCTATAATATAGACTTTATTCTTTTTGAGAAGTTCCCTATCAACTTTAAGATTGATCTTATCGTCCTTATTATCTTCCACAACCCCTTGAGTACAACTATTACATAGGCTATCCTCTTTATCACTCTCACTAACTTCTCTAATCCCATGGGTATCACCTTCCCTCATCACTATAAAGTTAGATGTTGTAAGGTCGTTATGGACTATGTCCCTCTCGTGGAGTTTTCCCACTATAACACCTATGTTGTAACAACAGTCTAAGTTGCCCCTCTCAATCTCCTCCTTTGCAAGGTGCCCAGGTATATAACTCATAGTTATGTTGAATCTTCTCTTATCTATGTCCCATATGTAAGGGGATAGAATACCGTAATCTTTAATGAGATAGAGAAATCTCCCCTCCCTTACAGTCCTCCTCAACCTTATTTTCTTGTCTAACTCCTCCAACCTATATCTCTTCCTCACCCTCTCCTTTACAACACACTCCCATCCTAGATAGGAGGCCCTCCTTATATCTGCCTCTGCCCCCTTCCCTATAAGGTGCTCTGGTATTCTCCTCCTCTTTCTTACACCTTCCTCTATCCAGGTTACCTCTACACTGTCACTCCTGTAGTTGGGAATAGGTCTAGTGTCCTCTATGGACATCCTCCAACCACTGAGATACATTAACAACCCTAGATATGCTATCATTACTCCGTTGTCTCCACAGAGATCCCTCCTAGGTACGTAGAAATCCACCCCCTGCTCCTCACACATATCCCTTAACATCTCCCTAAGTCTACGATTAACTGCCACCCCCCCTACTAACATCACCTCTCCCTTCTCTGTATGGGCTAGTGCCCTCTCTGTAATCTCTGTTAACATGGAGAAGGCCACCTCTTGGAGGGAGAAACATACGTCCTCCAGTCTCTCCCCCTGTTCATATTTCTTTATAGCTGCAGTGAGGAGCCCTGAGAATGTTATGTCCATCCCCTTGATACTGTAAGGAAGATCTAACAACTTACTACCTCTCCTGGCAAGTTTCTCGATGTACAGTCCCCCTGGATGGGGGAGGCCACAGTGTCTTGCAAACTGATCTAGACAGTTCCCTATAGCTATGTCCAAGGTCTCTCCAAATATTCTGTATCTCTCTCCAACGTAGGCCAGTATCTGGGTATTTCCCCCACTTACATAGAGTGTTAAAGGGTCCTGGGCATCTGTCACTAACTTTCCAATCTCCACATGGGCTATACAGTGATTGACACCTATTATAGGTTTCTTCAGTGCAAGTGCCAAGGTCCTTGCAGCAGTTGCAGTGACCCTAAGACTTGGGCCTAAACCTGGCCCCTGGGAGAAGGCCACTAGATCTATCTCCTCCTTAGGTACGTGTTCAAAGGCCTCTTTAATTAACTTGGGAAAGGTCTCTGCATGATGATCTGCAGCCTCCCTTGGGTTTATACCCTGTACTGGCGGTTTATAGATAACAGTTTTATTAAAGAGTATGTTACCCTCTGAGTCTATAATACCTACCCCAGTTTTTTCAGCGGTACCTTCAAGCCCCAAGACTATCATCCTATCACCTCAGCCCTCCAGTGGAAAGTAGTCGTATCTATATATACCCCTTATCTTTACAACCTCTTCCCTTATTAAACCAGAGAATATTAACTTTTGAAGTTCATTTAAAAACTCTGTCTCTGATAAACCTCTGTCCTTTACAATACTTAGCAGTCTTCCCCTTCCCCTAATCCTGTCCTCCCTTTTAAGGATGTCCAAGATAGGGCTTCCTATATATCTGTCCCTGAACTGGAGGAGTATCTCCCTTAGACATCCACTGTCTATACTCTCCCTTAACTCCCTGTATCTATCTGGGGGGCTGTACAATCTCACATCCCAGGATCTTATATATGCCCACTTTAAGTTCTCTGCAAGGGGTGATATCTCGTCTAACCTGTATCTTCTATCACCTGCAATAACTGTAATACGGTGCTCACTTATCTTAGGATAGGGAGGTATGTCCAGGAATACAGTGGTATTAAATCTCTCTGAGAGTTCCTCCTCTATACGTCTAATATCCTCCTCCCCAAGGTTTATCAGTATCCACTTCTCCTCAGGAGACAGCTCGTTGTACTTAAGTGTAAGTATATTCTTAAATAACTCCCTTCTATCGAGCATCCTTATCAGTTTATTACCCTCTCCCTGGGAGTTTCTAAGAATACTTATTAGATCTATGTCATCCATCCTGGAGAGGTCCTTCACCTTAAATAGCCCCTCCTCTATTCCACAGATAGCAGCGTTCTTTAACATAGTCTCAGAGATCCTTGAGGTAGGGTGCATGTATACAGAGGAGTACATCTGATATCTGGCGATGAGAAGGGATTCTGCTGCAACTACCCCTTTCTCCAATATTCCTAACTTAGGTTTACTGTCTTCAAAAAGTACAATACACCTTATCAATCTGTTGTAGTCTATAGATCCATAGGCTACTCCTGTATGATAGCTGTCCCTGAGGAGGTAGTCTATTCTATCTATGTCTATATCTCCCCCTATTAAGGATCCCTCAGGTCCCTTACACTGTAGTACCTCTATAACCTCCTTTGGAGAGTAGTTCTCAATATCTAGATTTTTTACTATCTTTCTAGTGTAGTATTCGTGGTTGTAACC
Source organism: Methanothermococcus okinawensis (assembly GCA_015662355.1). Taxonomy (GTDB): domain Archaea; phylum AGJL01; class Methanococci; order Methanococcales; family Methanococcaceae; genus Methanofervidicoccus; species Methanofervidicoccus okinawensis_A. Next base: position 1,416 of record DQUI01000009.1, on the reverse strand, counting down.
TCTAATCTCTAGAGAGTGGGAGAAGGGAGGATGACCTATATCGTGAAGTAAGGCAGATATTCGTATTAGATTACAGTCCACTCCCTCTAAACCTTTAGCTACCTCCCCAGCAATATGCATAGCACCTAGGGAGTGCTCAAAGCGAGTATGGGTTGCACTGGGATAAACCATACAGGTTAACCCAGTTTGCTTTATATTCCTCAGCCTCTGAAACTCTAAGGTGTCAATTAAAGATATCTCACTACTCTTAACGTGTATATCGTAGTATATAGGGTCTCGGATTATCTTGTCTCCAGTCATATTAAACACTTTGATATTTTAATATATAAATAAATAACCGAAAAATATATATAGGGGGTTGTAGATCTATAGATATGGTATTCTGCCTTGGTGGCTCAGCCTGGCAGAGCGTCTGCTTGGTAAGCAGAAGGTCGCGGGTTCAAATCCCGCCCAAGGCTCCATATTTTTTTATTATATTTTTAATATCCAATTATTTAAATATACAGCTTTATTAATATCCTTCTTACAGAGGTTGTAATATGCTAATACTTGCAGGTTTAGGGCTCTACGACGAGAGAGATATGACACTGAAAACTCTAGAATACGCTAGAAAGGCAGATAAGGTATATGCAGAGTTCTACACCGCTGCCTTAACTGGTACAACCTTGGACAGAATAGAGGGAGTTATCGGAAGGAAGATAATACCCCTCACTAGGGAGGATGTGGAGTACAGAGGCTATAAGTTAGTTGAGGAGAGTAGGGATAAGTTAGTAGTGCTCCTAACAGTGGGAGATCCTATGGTGGCAACAACCCATATAGATCTCGTTATAGAGGCTAAAAAGAGAGGTGTTGATGTAAGGGTTATTAACGCCCCCTCTATATACTCTGCAGTGGGAATCACTGGATTGCAGATATACAAATTTGGAAGAACTGCCTCTATAGTATTCCCTGAACCTAACTACTTCCCAGAAACTCCCTATAACGTTATAAGGGATAATCTGAAGATGGGACTCCATACCCTATGTCTCCTAGATATACAAAGTGATAAAAATAGATTTATGAGTGCCAACGAAGGCCTTAAAATTCTACTTGAGTTGGAAAATAGAAGAAAGGAGAACGTTCTAAATGAAGATAGTAAAGTGGTAGTGCTAGCCAGGGCAGGGAGTTTAAAACCAAAGATAGTATACGGGAAGATCAGGGATCTTATTGATTACGACTTTGGGCCTCCTCTACACTCAATTATCATCCCTGGGAAGTTACACTTTATGGAGGAGGAGGCCCTGAAGTATATATGTGAACATGTACCCTAGTTAAGTTGAAGCCTTTATCCTTCTCAACCTCTCGTTGATCTTCTCCAACTCCTCTCTCGTTAATTTAGTAGATTGTTTAAGGTAGTCTAACTCTCTCTTTAACTGG
>DQUI01000052.1 GCA_015662355.1 Methanothermococcus okinawensis | reverse complement strand
TATAACAGTTTATTTATATAGGGGTTGTTAAGTATCCTCTCTATATCCCAAAGCTCGTTAAGAATATTAGAGTTTATACTACACCTTATAAGAGGGATCCTTAGACCTACTGCAATATGGGAAAATGTAGGGTTGTCACCTACTATCAATGGATTCAATCCCCTCTCCAGTATATACTCTGTATAGTAGTACAACTCACTTAAGGTACTAACTGTGTAAGGTTCTACCTTTGAGAAATCTGCCATCTCGTCTATATCCTCTGTAGTTAAAAAACCGTCAAATTCCACAGTTTTAGGACTCTCTAAATAGTCTAAGTTGGATATCTTTTCGTGCCCTATATCCTCCTTCACTGAGGCGCCTACAAGTATCTTAACATCCTCCTCCTCAGATATATCAGATATGATCTCTTTAAATCTATCTAACTCCTGGAAGACGTCTCTACACCTATATCGTCCCTCTATATCTACAACTCTATCTCTATAGCTATGGGAGAGGCGTTCCAGTATCTTTCTGTAGATATAGATCATCTCCTCTATAGACTCAGTTATAGGTATTACTATAAGATCCCTTTCACCGTCAGAGAGTAGAGGACATGCTACACTAGGTAACTGGGTTGATAGGGCACCTCCTATATACTTAAATAGAGGTATTTCCAGGGCGTTAGCTGCAGCCTGGGAGACACTTAGGGAAACTCCCATAGTGGTAATTGTATCCTCTATTGGAGTACTACATATGATAGAGTCTACAAGGTCCTGATCTGATACAGGGTGTCCAATAAGTTCTGGTGCAATTATATTCTCTATATCTGATATAACGTAGTCAGGGTTCTCCACTGGGAGGATGTGATAACCTATACCCACTGGTGTTAAGGTAGTTATCTTAATACCTATTTTTGAATTTTTAAAAACCTTTTTTGCAGTTATTCTCTCTATTAGCATCTCCCCATCCACAGAGATCTACCTCTGAAAATTTGTAATAAAAAAAGAGTTAGTTTCTTTTTTTAGGTTTTGCTATTAGAGGTATTTTTTCCCTCTCAAACTCCTCCTTGGCAATTTCTAAGGAGGAGTCTTTCTCAGTGTCTACAGTTAAATAGGCTCCATCTGAGATCTGTAGAGATCTAGCTCCAATAATCCTGGCCTTTTCAAATCTAGTGTATCCCATAAAAACACCAAAAGAGTATTGGATAAAATAAAAGTGGTGGGACTGCCGAGATTTGAACTCGGGTCGCACGCCCCCCAGACGTGCAGGATGGACCAGGCTACCCCACAGTCCCACATGAAAAACTTAGTAGGAGTCATGCTCCATCATGTCGTCAAATATCTCCCTCCCCTCTTCGTCTATCCTGTGGGATATGAACATCCTCCTACAGCAGTACTTCTTAATCCCCAGGTCATCCAGTATATCTTTGGGGTTTTCCCCCTTGAGAAGTCTGGAGCGATACTCCTCATATACTGCAGATATGACAGCACCACAGGAAAAGCATCGAATAGGAAACATTACCACAGTATCACCAAAAAAATAAACAGGGATTTATCTGTAGGACTTCTGCCTCTTAGCCCTTGGTCCCTTGGTGGACCTACTTGGTTTGTGAGGCTCAGTTCTCCTTGCATCACTAACTAACAACGTTCTGTCGTACTCTAGGAACTTGTTTTTTATCTCCATACTTCCTGTAAATTCAACGATTGCCTTACCTAGAGCTGTCCTCGCTGCATCTATCTGTCCTGAAATCCCTCCCCCTTTAACTGTAATGTCTATGTCCATGGTTTCTATCACGTCACCAGCTAGTACTATAGGTTCCATCAATTTCATATTTAAATATTTCGGTCCAAAGATTTCAACAGGTACTTTGTTTATTCTAATTCTACCTTTCCCCTCCCTTGCAGTAGCCCTTGCAACAGCACTTTTTCTTTTACCTACAGTGTGTATTACCTTCACAACATCACCCCTTTAGAATTTAGCTCCTAAGTATTTACTAAGTTCTTCAAGGGTTACAAACCTATGGGTATTTGGCATCCTTGTATAGGTAATATCTGGGGTTACTCCCTCAGGAGCTCCCACTGTAACCTTAACCCTCTTAAATGCCTCCCTTCCCTTTGCCTTCTTGTATGGGAGCATACCTCTTATCATCCTTCTAAGGATATCGTCAGGTCTCCTTGGGTACTTAGGACCCATTCTCCTTGGATTACTTATACTCTTTCTATGCCTCCTCTGGAGGAACCTCTCAAGGATATAATCTTTATTCCCAGTTATTATGGCCTTTTCAGCATTTATTATATATACGTCCTCTCCAGAGAGGGCTAATTTAGCGGCGTAAGATGCAAGTCTTCCAGCAACTGCATTTTTGGCGTCTATAACTACCATATCCTTCACCTGTGTTTCCATTATGACATAATCCTTATCTGAACCCCTTTAGGGTTTTCCTCCACTAACTTCTCGATAGTTATACATCTTCCTCCAACCTCTTCAATAGCCTTCCTAGCACCTTCTGAGAAGGAGAGTGCAGCAACAGTTACCCTATGGTTTAACCTTCCAGCACCTAATACCTTACCTGGAACAACTACTATCTCTCCCTCTTTTGTATATCTGTTTATCTTGCTTATATTTACCT
>DQUI01000054.1 GCA_015662355.1 Methanothermococcus okinawensis | reverse complement strand
TTGGATGGTTCTCAACAGGGACTTCACAGAGTTATTTAGAGATACTATCTCTCGGGGGGAGTCTCCCTGTAGAAGATGCTCTGAACTTATAATGAGGGAGGTGTGGAGGATTGCAAAGATGCTAGATATCCCTGTAATAGTTACAGGTCACGAGTTACCCTTTGGCACCTCCGCCCTCAAGAGGTTAGAGGGAGGTGTGACTGTTGTAAGACTACTGGCAGGTTATAGGTTAACAGATGAGGAGAGGCGCAACATCCTGAAGAAACTCCCCTGGAAGGATCCAAAGTTAGGGGGATACACCACAAACTGCCTAGTCCTTGCACCTGCAATAAGGGAGTTCTATAAAAAATATGGTTACAGTTTTGAATTTAAGAGGATCTGCGCCATGGTTAGATATAGGTTGATAGATAGGGAGAAGGCCCTCCAGCTGTTGAAGTGCCCAGAGGTCCCTGAGGAGATATACGAGGAGTTGAAGAGAAGGGGATTGGACATAAAACATTGAAGGAGAAATTATGCTTTCACTTAGGGTAATTAAAGTCATGGGTATTCCTATAGAACTTCACATAACTTTTATACTTCTTCTACTTCTTGTCTACTACTTCTGGGGTTTAGATGGTCTTATACTCTATATGTTTCTCTTTGCCTCTGTGGTGATACACGAGTTGGCCCACTCCTATATAGCTAAGAAGTATGGGGTGCATATAGAGAGGATACTCCTCCTTCCTATTGGGGGCATGGCTATGATGGACAGGATTCCCAAGAGGGGGGAGTTGAAAATAGCTATAGCAGGCCCTGTTGTCAGTATCCTTCTAGGTATTGTTCTAATTATTCTTTCATATTTTATAGAGGGACCTGTACTCTATATAGAGGGAATAGATTATCCGTTAATTACTACAGTTGCTATCTTGAATATTCTATTAGGGATCTTTAACCTCTTTCCAGCCTTTCCCATGGATGGAGGGAGAATACTAAGGTCCCTCCTCGCCTCAAAGATGAACTATATAAAGGCCACAAGGATAGCGTCTATTATAGGTCAGTTCCTCTCCTTTGTCCTCCTCCTCTTAGGCATACTCTCCTTCAACGTTATACTTATTCTCATTGCACTTTTCATATACTATGGAGCCTCCCAAGAGTATAATACCCTTGTTACAGAGGATGTATTCAGTAAGATAAAGGCAAGGGATATAATGACCACTAGAGTAGTTGCTGTATCTCCTAAAGATACTGTTAAAGATTTAGTGGATCTAATGTTTAAGTACAGATATATGGGATATCCAGTTGTAGAGGACAGGAAACTTGTAGGAAGTGTATCCTTCAATAACATCTCCACTGTAAGTGACAGGATAGGTGTAAAAGATATTATGGAGCCTCCTACTACACTGTCAGAGGATGCCACTTTAAAGGACGTAATAAAAAAGTTGGACAGGGCAGACAGGGTCTATATCCTAGATAGGAACAACAGATTAAAGGGTATCATATCTAAAACAGACGTACTGAGGATGTTAAAGATAATAGAGTTAAAGAACAACTCTAAAAAAGATAAATAACTATGAAGAGAGTTGGGGATTTCAATGGAGGTTCTAAATTTGTTGAGTATAACCTACTATAACAATACCCTCTATCAGTATACAGTATTTTTTCTCTTTCTCATCCTTGGAGTCCTACTAACAAAGATATACCTGTATATCATCAAGAGATATCTCAGGAATATAGTAAATAAATCCAAGATAAAATTTGACGATATCCTCTTAGACGCTGCAGAGTATCCAGGGATGATACTTATATTTACAGCATGTGTCTATCTAGGGTTAAAGTTTTTAACCCTTCCCTCAAATATTCAGGTACTCCTGGACAACGCTGTTAAAGTTATAGTTATCCTGTGTTTTACATGGTTTGCAGTGAATCTATTAGACGACATAGTGGAGTACTATATCCAACCTGTAGTAGAGGAATCAGAGACTAAATTTGACGATCAGCTGTTATCTCCCCTTAGGAAGTTGTTGAAGATAATAGTAGTAATACTAGGGGTGCTCACTGCCCTGAAAACTATCGGCTACGACATAACAGCACTTCTTGCAGGTTTAGGTATTGGAGGTTTGGCAGTTGCACTGGCTGCCCAGGATACTATTAAAAACTTCATCGCAGGTATTCTTATCTTTGTAGACAAACCTTTCAGGATAAAGGACTGGATAAAGTTTGAAGGTGGGGAGGGGATAGTGGAGGATATTGGGGTGAGAAGTACAAAGATAAGAACCTTCAACGACTCCCTTATAGTGGTACCAAATACTAACCTTGTAAATGCAAACATTGAGAACTTCTCAGCGATGAGGAAGAGAAGGGTACTTATATACATTGGATTAACCTACGACACACCAGTGGAGAAGATAGAGAGGGCCAAGGAGATCCTCAGGGAGATAATAGAGGGCCACCCTGGTACATTACCTCCTGTGAGGATAACCTTCCACAGGTTCAACACCTACTCCCTAGACCTTAGGGTAGAGTACTTTATAAGAAACTTTGGATTTGACTACTATCTAAATACTGTAGACGAGATAAACCTTAAGATCAAGGAGGCCTTTGACAGAGAAGGTATTGAGATGGCATTTCCAACTGAGGTAGTATACGTTAAAATGGATGATAAAAATAATTAGGTGAAAAGTATGGTAATCTCTAAAGGGGAGATAATGGAGGTATTTAACAGATACAACAGGGATGAGATCACTGTTGCTACTCTAGGAAGTCACACCGCCCTCCATATACTCAAAGGTGCCAAATTGGAGGGGTTTTCCACTGTTGTTATCACCACCAAGGACAGGGATGTCCCCTATAAGAGATTCAAGGTGGCAGACAGATACATATACGTAGATAGATTTTCAGACATCTCCAAGGAGGAGGTGCAGGAGAAGTTAAGGGAGATGAATGCAATAGTAGTGCCCCACGGCTCCTTTATAGCCTACTGTGGATTGGATAACTTGGAAAATAACTTCAAGGTGCCTATCTTTGGAAATAGGGGGATACTTAGATGGGAGTCCCAGAGGGAGTTAGAGGGAAAACTTCTGAGGGAAAGTGGTTTAAGGGTTCCAAGGAGATACGAGAGTCCAGGGGAGATAGATGCCCCTGTAATAGTTAAATTCCCAGGAGCTAGAGGGGGAAGGGGGTACTTTATCTGCTCCTCAGAGGAGGAGTTCTGGAGGAAGATAAGTATACTGAGGGAGAAAGGGATAATCTCCCAGGAGGATGTGGAGAATGCCCATATAGAGGAGTACGTTGTTGGGACGAACTTCTGCCTCCACTACTTCTACTCCCCCCTGAAGGATACAGTGGAACTTATGGGTATAGATCGTAGATACGAGAGTAACATAGATGGATTAGTTAGGATCCCTGCAAGGGATCAGTTAGAGTTAGATATAGAGCCCTCCTATGTAATTACAGGTAATATTCCAGTGGTTATAAGGGAGAGTCTCCTTCCTCAGGTCTTTGAGATGGGGGATAGGTTAGTGGAGAAGTCCAGGGAGATGGTACCCCCTGGTATGATAGGGCCCTTCTGCCTCCAGACATTATGTAATGAAAACCTGGAGTTGATAGTGTTTGAGATGAGTGCAAGGATAGACGGGGGAACAAACTCCTTTATGAATGGAAGTCCCTACTCCTTCCTCTATCACGGGGAGCCTCTAAGTATGGGCCAGAGGATAGCCAGGGAGATAAGACTGGCCTTGGAGATGGATATGATAGATAATATAATATCTTAACTCTTTAGTTTCTCCCTTAATCTATCGTTCTCCTCCTTTAATCTTTGATATATCTCTTTATAGGGTTCAGGGTCGTAACCACACTCCTGGACATATCTTATTAACTCCTCCAGGTGTTCCTCTGTATGCTTCAAGATGTGAAGTAATTTTTTGATCCTTCTCTCCTCCATATTATCCCTACCTATTTTTTA
>DQUI01000077.1 GCA_015662355.1 Methanothermococcus okinawensis | reverse complement strand
TCAACATTAAATTTTCCATCCTTAAACCACTCATCAACCCATTTTCTAGCTAGAGAGTATGCAACATGTCTATTTTCAAAAATCTCAAATAAATCGTGAGAGGCTTTGATCCATTTAGCAAAATCCTCTTTAACAAGCATTTTATCCTCCCTATATTTTAATTATAAGTAGTAAAGTAATTTTATTAAAAGTTAATGAGGGATATTATGGATATCCAGGAGTTAAAGGAGACTCTATCTAAAAACATGGAAAAACTACCTCTAGGATGCCAGTACTGTATTAGAGGTGAAAAGCTAGTTCTATTTATTACAGGTCTATGTGACGAGAACTGCTACTACTGTCCCATATCTGAGAAGAGAAAGGGAAAGGATGTTATCTACGCCAACGAGAGAAGGATAAACTCCATTGAGGAGTGTATAGAGGAGTGTATTCTATGTGGAAGTAAGGGGGCAGGTGTTACAGGAGGCAACCCACTCCTGAGATTAGAGAGGACCTGTGAGTATATAAGGGCACTGAAAGAGAGGTTTGGTCCATCTTTCCATATTCATCTCTATACCACACCTACCTACATAGACGAAGATAAGCTTAAAGCACTAAAGGAAGCTGGATTAGACGAGATAAGGATACACCCTACTAAGTACTTCAACGAGTACTACGGAGAGGGGAAGGAGAGGGAGAGAGAGGAGTATTTGAAGTACTTAGTAGATACCCTTAAACTGTGTATGAAATATATAAAAGATGTAGTGGTGGAGATACCCTCTATTCCAAACTACGAACAGGAGATTATCTATCTTGGAGAGGCTATCGAGAGGGCTGGAGTTAGATTCTTGAATATAAATCAACTGGAGTACTCTGAGACTAACTATCAATCCCTTAGGAAGATAGGGTTTGTGGAGAAAAACGACTACACCTCTGAGATACTTGGAAGTGAGGAAACTGCTAAGAAGGTGATTGAATACTTCAGGAAGAAGGGATCCAAACTAATGGTACATTACTGCCCCTCCACGTTAAAGGACAGTATACAGATGAAGAACAGGTTACTTAAAAGGGCTGAAAATGTTGCAAAGGATTACGAGGTTATCACAGAGGAGGGACTCTTGGTGAGAGGTGTAGTCTCCTTTAGAAATCCCAGGGACGTTAAGGATCTACTTGAGGTGCTGGAACACAATCAACTGCCCTACGAGCTAGATTTGGATAAAAAGAATATCTATTTAGACCCCTATGTGCTAGAGGAGATTGTAGAGATACTGAAGGAGAGGGGGTACAGGTTTAAATTCAGTGCCTATATCTCTGAGAGATATCCTACAGTAGACGGCTTAGAGGTTGAGAGGATACCTCTAGTTGTAGAGAGGAGGAGTTTAAGGGATATAAGGAGAAGAACGTGATATGATGGATCCTACAGAAGGTCTTAGATGTTCAAAGTCCAGGATATTGAAGGGAAAGAGGATAGTAGTTGGTGTAACATCCTCCATAGGGGCCATAGAGACACCTAAGTTGATAAGGGAACTTATAAGACATGGTGCAGAGGTTTACACAGTGGCTACCCAGGAGTCCAGGGGGATAATAGGAGAGTACTCCTTAGAGTTTGCCTCTGGGAAGAAGGTATGTTATAACATTACAGGCCTTGTAGAGCATGTAACCCTCTACAACCTCTGCGACGCCATGGTGATATACCCCTGTACTGCAAACACCCTAAGTAAGATATCCCTTGGTATTGGAGATAACGTAGTGAATACAACTGCCATGATGTTCCTAGGGCATAAACCTCTCTTTATAGCCCCTGGGATGCATAAAAATATGCTCCACAACATAGGGGAGCATATGGAGAGGTTGAAGAATAAGAGATCAGTGTATATAATACCTCCAAGGATAGAGGAGGGAAAGGCTAAGGTGCCCCCTATAGAGGATGTTGTCCTAAAGGTTATGGAGGTGTTGAAGGGGGAATACAGGGGAGATGAAGGGGGTAAAAAGATCTTAATACTCTCTGGAGCTACTGCAGAGTTTATAGATAGAGTTAGGGTTATTACAAATCTCTCCTCTGGAAAAACTGGATACTACCTTGCAGAGGCTGCCTCCAGGGCAGGGCATCACGTAGAGGTGATACATGCCCTTGGGATGGAACCTCCCTACTACGTTAAGTCCCATAAGGTAATAACCTCAAGGGAGATGTTAAACAAGGCCTTGGAGTTAGGAAGGGATGCCCAGGTAATTATCTCCTGCGCAGCTATATCTGACTTCATCCCAGAGTTATCCTTCCCTGGAAAGATTAAATCAGACAGGGATATTGTTCTTAAATTAAAGAGAAATATAAAAGTTATTAAAGAGCTTAGGAGGGCGTTCCCTGAAAAAACTATAGTTGGATTTAAGGCTGAGTATGGGCTAAATAAGGAGGAACTTATTGAGATCGGTAAGGAGAAGTTAAAGGAGTACGACTTGGACTACATAGTGGTAAATGACCTTGCAAGGCATTACTTCGGTGACGACTACAACGAGGTAATACTTATAGGGAGAGATGGGATATTGAAGGAGTTTAAAGGGAGAAAATCTGAGATTATGGAGTATATCGTTAAAGAAGTGGTGAGATAGATGGAGTTTTTAAAGGAGCTAAGAAGAAGGCATCTAGGAAGGAGGAGGGACAGAGATCCAAATTTCCCTGTAAGTAGTTGGATAGGAGAGGACATCCTATCTAAGGGAAGAGTTGGAAGGAGTATAACAGTAATATTAAATACCCCTGGATGTAGATGGGCCTATGAACATGGAGGCTGCACCATGTGTGGCTATTTAATGGACAGCTCCCCTGGAAGGATAACCGCTGAACACATAATAAATCAGTTCAACTACGCCATAGAGAAATACTACAGGGAGATAGAGGAAAATCCTAAAGACATCTGTATAAAGATATTTACATCTGGGAGTTTTCTAGATGAGAGGGAGGTGCCAGAGGAGGCGAGAAGATATATACTGAAGAAGATGGGAGAGTTAGATATTGAAGAAGTTGTAATAGAGTCTAGGCCAGAGTATATAAGGGAGGATACGTTAGAGGAGGCGAGGGAGTATCTAGGTAGTGTAAATATGGAGATCGGTGTAGGGGTTGAAACCTTTAACGAAGAGATAAGACATTACTCTATAAACAAGGGGATATCTAATAGGGATATTGTAGACACTTTAGAGTTAGCCAGGAAATACTCCATAGGTATGAAAGCCTATCTGTTGATAAAACCCCTCTTTATAACTGAGAGGGATGCCATAGAAGACAGTATATACTCAGGTAACAGATGTCTAGAACTAGGGTTTAACCGGATATCCTACTGTCCTGCCACTGTTCATAGGGGAACGTTGATGGAGATCCTCTGGAAGAGGGGACAGTACAGACCTCCCTTTCTATGGAGTGTTTTAAAGATACTCTACCAGGTTAAGAGAAGAAATCCAGATGCTATAGTTATCTGCGACACCTCAGGGATATCCTCCAAGAGGGGGGCCCACAACCTACTAAGGTGTAAGTGTAATGAGAAGATAAAAAAAATAATTAAGAATTTTACTTTAACACAGGATCTCTCAGGCATTAAAAGGGCTTTAGAGATGGAATGTTGTAAAGATCAGTGGGAGAGTTTCCTAGAATTTGAGGAGAGAAATATTGTGCCTCTAGGGGATATCTAATAAAGATAGTAGTGGTGAAGAGATGGTAAAGTTGATGTTAGCTCTAGATGTAACAGATGAAGAGAGGGCCATGGAGATCTCCAGGGAAGTTTCCCACTACGTAGATGCTATAAAGATAGGTTATCCCCTGGTGTTGTCCTCCCACCTCTCTATAGTGGAGAGGATAAAAAAGATTACGAAGAAGGAAGTTATATGTGATTTTAAGTTAGCCGATATTCCCTCTACTAATGAGAAGATAGCATCTCTAACTTTAAAGTATGGGGATGGGATTATATGCCATGGATTCCTTGGAGAGGACAGTGTAAGGGCAGTGCAGGGGGTAGCTCGGAGGTACAGTGAAGGAGGTAGTTATAAGAAGGTAGTAATGGTTACAGAGATGTCCCACAGGGGGGCACTTCAATTTCTACAGCCAGTTGGAGATAAGTTGGCGAGGATGGCTAAGAGGTTGAAGGTAGATGCTGTAGTGGCACCTGCCACAAGACCTGAGAGGCTGAAAACTATTAAAGATATTGTAGGGGATATAGCAGTAATGTCCCCAGGGATAGGGGCCCAGGGGGGAGATTTAAATAAAGTACTGGATATTTTAACTGAGGATGACTATATAATTGTAGGGAGGGACATATACGAAAGTGAAAATCCAGCTAATAGGGCAGAGTACTACTACAATATATTGAGGTTAAGGTGAGAGAGATGGGAAAGAAGATAATGAGTGTAAGTGACAGTGTTATCTTAAAATCTATGAGGGACGTCTTTGAAAGTGAAATTGAGGAGTTAGAGAGGGAACTAGGGGAACTATACAGGAAGTACAGTATAAGAAGTAGTAGGGAGATGGAGGAGATATCCTTTAAAGATGAAGAGATGGAGAGGGACTTTAAGAGGATGTTAGAGTTAGAGGAGGAGTTGGAGACGTTGAAAAAGTGCCTGAGGGATCTTAAACTTAAGGCACCTTAGAGATGGAAGAATGAAGGTTGTTATAACAAGACCCCTGGAGGAGGGAAAGAGATTTGCCAGTTTGTTAAAAGAGGCAGGTTCCTTTGAACCTGTACTTCTACCTACGTTAGAGATTGTGTATAGGGATGTGGATATAGATCTAGGAAGATATAAATGGATAGTGTTTACAAGCCCCCGAGGTGTAAGAGGATTATTTAAAAATTTAGATGAAGAGAGGTTAAGGGAGATAAGGGATAAAAAAATTGGTGCCATAGGGAGGGAAACTGCAAGGGAATTTAAGAGGCTTTTTAACAGAGACGTGGATATTCTACCTGATAGATACACTGCAGAGGATCTCCTGGAGGCGTTAAAGGGAGCTGTTGGAGATGAGAAATTATTGATCCCCACTACCCCTGCAACTAGAGATGTCCTCTCAAGACATCTAAAGGGAGATGTTGTATACGTGTACAACTCCAAAGAACCAGAGGATTTAAAATATAGGATTAAAGAGTTAAAGGATATGCTAGTGGAGGAAGAGGATAAAGCTGTATTCACCTTTACAAGTGGTTTAACAGTTAAAAACTTCTTCAAAAATTTAGATGAGGAATTTTTAGAACTACTTAAAGATCATTACATAGTGTCTATAGGGCCTATTACCAACAAAGTATTAGAGAGTTATGGATTTAAAGGGTATATACCTAAGGAGTATACTGTTAAAGGTATGATTCAAGTTATTAAATCCCTGAGGTGAAACTATGAAGATAGGTATTCTCTCAGACACCCATGATCATCTTCCTAATATAAGAAAGGCTATAGAGGTGTTCAACAGGGAGAAGGTGGAGATGTTAATACACTGTGGTGACTTCGTCTCCCTCTTCGTTATAAAGGAGTTTAAAAACTTTAAAGGTAAAATTCTCGCAACTTACGGCAACAACGACGGAGAGAGGACAAAACTTAAGGAGTGGTTAAAGGAGTTAAACCCTGAAAACGAGATAGACGACTACTTAACCTTTGAGATAGAGGCTCTAAAGTTCTTCGTCCTACACGGTACAAACAGTGAAGTACTAGATGCAATAATAAGATCTAAGAAGTACCATGTTGTAGTATACGGTCACACCCATAACAGGGTATTTAAGGAGGAGGATGGAGTGCTAGTTATAAATCCAGGGGAGTGCTGTGGTTACTTAAGTAATACCCCTACTGTAGGTGTGTTTGACACTGAGACCAGGGAGTATAGGGAGTTTATACTGGAGTAGTGTTAGGTGAAAACCTTGAAGTTAGTGATAGGGAGTAGGGGGAGTAAACTAGCTTTAGCTCAAACCTACTATGTAAAGGAGCTCCTGGAGAGGATAGATAAGAACCTAGATATTGAAATAAAGATAATAAAAACTAAAGGAGATATAAATCAGAGAGCCCCTATATCCCAGTTAGGACTAGGTGTATTTAGTAGGGAGTTGGATATAAAGATGTTAAATCATGAAATAGACATTGCAGTCCATAGTTTAAAGGACGTACCTACTCTATGGAACAGAGATTTAACTATAGCTGCAACTCCAGAGAGGGAGAGCTACTACGATGTAATGGTGTATAGGAGAGATAAAGAGATAGGGGATAACAGCATAGTGGGCACCTCCAGTATTAGAAGGAGGGCCTTTCTATCCCTAAAGTATCCAGGGATAAAGATAGTCCCTTTAAGGGGAAATTTAGATACAAGATTGAAGAAATTGAGAGATGGAAAATATGAAGGTATAGTTGTAGCTGAGGCAGGGCTAAGGAGACTTAAAATAGATCTAGATACTTTAAACCTAGACTCTGTAAGGTTGGAGATCCCCCCTGCACCAGCTCAGGGGGTTATAGGTGTAGCTGCTAGAAAAAAAGATAGGGAGATTATAAAACTACTTAAAAGAATAAACGACAGTAAGACATATCTAGAATCTAGTGCTGAGAGGTGGGCACTGAGAACATACGGAGGAGGTTGCCAGGCACCCTTTGGAGCCCTTGCAAGGTATGACATTAGAAGGAGAGAACTCCACCTCATCTGTAGTGTTGTAGACCTAGAAAATAGAAGGATCCTAGAGGAGGAGGGTAGAATAAAATGTGATATAGGGGATATAGAAGGGGCCAAGAAGTTGGCAAGAGATTTAGGAAGTAAACTAAGGGAAAAGATAGAATTATAGGTTTTAATTCTTTGAGAGTACTATCTCAATAGTAGAGACGTTAACAGTTTTTCCATCCTCGTTTTTCACCTTCTCAGTCCCTAACTTTACCTCCTCCACTTTAACATCTGGTAGAAATCTGTTCCTCACCATCTCCTCCACATCTACAGCCTTACTTATAGCCTTACCTCTCGCCTTTATTACAACCTTGTCTACATTTTCCACGTTAAATTGTGTAAGCACTGCAAGGACGTAGTTCATTATACTCTTTTTACCTACAAATACAGTTCCTATCATAGGTGATCCCCCATATTCTTTTAAGGTGAGATAGTAGATATCTCTTAATCTTATTTATATTTTATTAAAAAAGTTAAAAAAACTAATAATTTATGTTTTTACCCCCTTTACCCTCCTTCTAGATCTTCTTCTACCCTTAGATGTTACAGATGTAGTAGGTATGTGGAATATACTAGATTTCAACTCCTCCTCTATAAACTTTATCTGATTCTTAAGTAACTCTATATCCCTGCTGTTGTCGTACTCCTTAAGTGCTCCACCACAGTGAGGACATCTAAATCCACAGTCCATAGCCTCCTCAAATATATACTTTATTTCACACCTGGGGCAGTAGAAGAACATACTGTTTTCTTCAACTGCCAGTTGCTCCCTAAGTTTTTTCAATAGCTCCTGCCCCCTTTTCTTTACAATCCATGGGAGTTTGTCCAAGGTAGGTTTCCAGGTGTAGGTGTACCAGTTAATATCCTCCTCCTTTTCCCTGGTATAATCTACAAGTCTTGCATCGTAGAGCTTATAGAGTATCTTCCTTACAGTGTTTAATTTCATATTCAGTTGTCTAGCTATCTCGTCATCAGTAGCCTCCCCTAACTCCATAAGTGTAGACAATACGTCCAATCCCTCTATGTTATCCTCTAGTATATCTAGAATTATCTGCTGAGCTAAAGGGTTTTCCAGTATCTCGTATAGTTTTTTCTTACTTACCATGGGACCACCATCTTCCAGATCTCCTCTACTGTCCTATTTACCTCCTCCATGTTCCTTCCAATTACTGTAGTTAAGGGCTCTCCCTTCTCAATAACAGCACCGTATTTAGGAACATCCACGATATTCTCCCTTTTTTTAATATAGGCAATCACTCTCCTCTCTGTACACAGGATCTTTTTGATATACTGTCTTACAGGTTTAACCTTGAGAGGTTTTCTACTCCCCTCTACACTCTCTATTATCTGTTTCACAAGGTTGCACTGTAGAGCCATCTCTACTGTTTCAAAGGTTCCCGGTATCCGTGGGTTGATCTCAACAATTACTGGAAGCCTATCCTTAATCATAAAGTCAATACCGTTCATCCCTTTTAAATCGAAAAACTCAATAATATCTTCAAATATTTCTTTCGCGTATTTCACATCTAACAGTTTTTCTAGGTTGTAGGGGGTGATACATCCAGAGTAACTGTTATTTTTAACTAACTGTTTATTGAAGGTGATAAACTCCCTACCTATATAGGCTACACTGAAACTTTCAGAGAGTATATACTCCTGCACTAGACAGGGATATTTTAAATTTTTTAGCAAATTGCTATATTTGTCTTCACCCATATTTAAAGATATGGTGAGGACACCTCTACCTCCATGGCCGTATATAGGTTTTACAACAACCTTCTTATACTCCTGGAGATACCTCTCCAACTGTTGAGGGCTATGGGCTATATAGGTTTCAGGGACTGGGCATCCTAAGTTCTTTAACTTCTTCATTACGTAGTACTTGTTACTTAGCATCTTTATCTTCTTAGGGGAATTGCCAACAACATCCCAGTTGGGAGTTTTAGAGTTTTCGTATTCAAATACCCCAGAACAGATAAAGATATAATCTACCTCGTCAACGTATTTCTCTGCACACTCTATTAACTTTCTACTGTCGTAGTTCTCGCTGAAGGGCCCATGATACATGTCGTTTATAAAGTACTCCTTTACATCTGCCTCTAGGTCTACAGGGTTGTAGTAGGATACTGAATATACCCTGCATCCCAGTCTCTTTGCAGAATTTGCCACTGGACGGGTGTTAATGCCTACTACTAATACCTTCATATCTACCACTGTTAACAGATTATACAAAAATATTTATATCAAAAATCCTAGTATAGAAATAGGCCCCAACAAGTTTAAAGTGTAGGTTATTCTCTGTCCTTCTTATTTTATATGTATTATTTAAATACTAATTTTCACCGAGAAGATTATCTCTTTTATAAAAACTAAAGTGGAGGTCCCTATGGATCCTTTAGAGGTTATGGAGAGATCTATCAAGGCCTATAAACTAACTACTAAATACCACGGGAACTTTGTTGATTTGAAGAGGGCACTTTTCCTAGGATGGTACTGTGATCTTGAAGAGCCCTGTAAGTTCTGCTATATGTCCACCCAGAAAGATAGGATAAAAAACCCTAAATCTGCCAGGAGAAGGTTAGAGAGTATCCTGGCAGAGGCTGTACTTATGAAGAGAATAGGTTGGAAGTTAGAGTTTATCTCTGGAGGTTATGGATATACACCTGAGGAGTTAAACAGAATCGTAGAATTAGTTGCATATGTCCAAAGATCTAAACAGTATCTGAATGTAGGAGTTGTAGACTTTGAAAAATTAAACTTAGATGTGATAGAGGGAATTGTAGGGGCTGTGGAAACTGTAAATGAGGACTTACATAACTACCTCTGCCCCCAGAAACCTCTAGATAGAACAAAGGATATGCTGTTAAAGGCCAAGGAGTACAACTTAAAAACTGGAATTACTATCATACTAGGGCTAGGGGAAAAAGAGGAGGATATAGATAAACTCCTTGATTTAATAGAGGAGTTAGATCTAGACAGGATAACCTTCTACTCTTTAAACCCTCAGAAAAACACTATCTTTGAAAATAGAAGCTCCATTACCACCTTGGAGTATATGAACTGGGTTTCCACTGTTCGACTTAACTTTCCCAAGTTAGAGATAATTACAGGTAGTTGGGTAGATAAACTTAGCAACATAGGACCACTGATAATAAGTGGCTCCAACACTATCACAAAGTTTCCCCTATTTCGTATCTACGGCAGGAGGGAAGCTATTACTGTGGAAAAGGAGATAAAATCTACAGGGAGAAAGTTGTTAGGCACCTTTTCAGATATAGAGGTTTTAAAAGGGACTAAAAAACTTAAAAACACACCATACGTAGATGAGGAGATAGTTATCAGTGAGGAGAGTTTGAGACTCTTAGAATCTTTAAGGGATGCTATCAACAGAAAAATAGAGGAGTATGTGTCAGGGATTTTAAAGAGAGTAATATTATAGCTTATTCCCAGTTTATAGAGATGGTGTTGTCATCTACTTTTTCTAAACGTACCTTAATCACCCTTAATCCTGTCTTATACTCACCTCCTGGTTCTAAATTCACACTACAGGTTGTAGATATCTCAAATCCATTACCCTCTAGGACGATATCCCTGTTGTTTATCCTCCAAATTCCAGGAGGGCTTTTTATATATAAGGTCTTTGTGGAACCTGGATCTGATACAGCTAACATCTCAATGTTTGTCTTAAGTTTAGAGAGGGCCCCATGCCCTAGGCTTGCATAGGAGGTTTCCACTGTTTTCATATACCCATACAACCCTGGGATCATAGTGGTTATAAGTATTACAAGTATCATGGAGAGGAGTATTATGGAGAACTCCAAAGATATCTGTCCTCTCATAGAAGACACCTTTATTTCTTATACATGACATAGGAGAACTCTAGAGGTTTAAATTCTCCGTCCTTTGTGGTAAATACTATAGCGGGAACATCGAATGGTCTTAAATTTAAGTCTTTATCTACAAAGTCTTTATCCATCTCTGGTATTAAGGCATCGTCAACATGTGGTACAAAAGGACTAGTACTGGAACTGTGTAGTTCAGAGGTTCTCTCTAAAACCATTCTTTTACGTTTATCGTCATACATCTTGTGATGTTTCTCTATATACTCTGTATAGGAGTCTACCCACACATCTACATCGTATCTTCCAAGGAGCTTATGAAATGTGTCATAGTTCTTCAACACCAGTGGAGCAGGGATAATCATACTTAATTCATCGGTGTTAGAATTTTTTACAACTTTTCCATGTACTAGGAGTTTATAGTTCCCTATTCTAACACCGTATTTATAGATGGTGTTCTCTAATTGGAAATCATCAAATACTGATGTAGTATCCATCAGTGCAGGCCCTATAACTTTAAACCTGTTTGGATATACTGTAGTACTAAGACTATAAGCAAAAATACCATCTTTATAAACTTTTACAGTGGTATAGGGAGGTATCCAAATACCTTTTTCTCCATTTAATACAGTGTAATTATCATCAACATAGGTAGCAACTACTCCTGATACCTTTAACTTTTGAAAATCTTTATAATACTTTAAGGATTTGTCGTAGTACACTATTTCATCAGGTATAGCTACAAATACTGTATAGGGATTTGTATTTGTAATTTCAAAAGATAGTTTCCAGGTTCCAGAAATTTGACAGATAGTCTTATCTGTAGCTAATACTGGTTTTATAGTTATATCCTCTAACAGGTCTTCCTCAGCATATGATGATTGTAATAGAGTAAGAAGTAAAAAAAGTATTAAAGGAATAAATGCCCTCATAATTCTCACTCCATAACTGCAATGTATATATTTTCAATCTCTATAGCCTTTAGTTTTGGCACCTCTACTGAAGGAACGGAAACTATCAACAGATATTTAGCATTTTCATCGAAGATCTGGGTATCAGATGTTATCTTATTAAGTCTTTCTCCATATCTGCCAAATTTCTTTATTATTTTATAGTAGTCTAATTTATTCGCAGCTGTAGCATATATTATTCCAGGAACATTTTTTAGGGAGTAGGTAGTATTAGAAATACTTTTAAGTATAGAAATTTCCCTATCGTCAGTATGAGTATTAGATACGTTAATAAACTCAGAATAATTAATTTCATCAATTAATAGGTAAGAAGATTGTACAACACCTTTAATAGGTGTTATACTATTATCCTTATCATAGATCCTTATTTTACTTCCCTTCAGGGGCATCTTACCACACTGAGTAGCAGGGACTTCAATCGCCACTTTGCTGAAGGTCGCAGGAACTATTTTCTTTGAAAAGTCTTTAGAGAGGTCTTTAAGATTTGTTAAACTTAACTTTTTTATGTAATCGATAATTTTACTACCTTCCCATATTTCACTCTCTTCAAATAGATAAACAATGTAGTACTTATTAGGATCGATCTTGTTCCCTATATCTATTAAATAATACATCTTTGCATTTTCTTCAATGTTACTTGTTTTTAGTATGTTGTCTATCTCCTCCCTAGACTTAGCCTCCTGTATCTTACTTACTATAGATTGGGCATATACACTTTCATGGTAATATTTTCCATAGAGATCCTTGATATAACTGATAACCTCTTCTTTATACTTCCTAAGTTCCACATACTTTGTAGCATCTTGGATTAGTCTATTTATTTCTTCTATAGATTTACTATTCTTAATTTTAGTTATATACAAATGGAAATAAGGATCGTCAGTATAGTTGTATTTTTCAAATATCTTCCTAACCTCCTTTATCGCATTTTCTTTACTCTTCTTAAGTTCTACGTATCTCCTAGCATCACTTAATATCTTATTTATCTCCTCTATAGAGTTACTATTCTCAATCTTAGTAATGTAGATATGGAGATAGGGATCCTCGGGATAACTTGAAAATATCTGTTTGATATTTTCTATTGCTCTAGTTTTAGCCTCTTCTAACTTCTCCATCTCTATCTTATGTACAGTATATGCTACAAAAGATACAATTATTGTTAAAACAACTACTACTAAAATTATTATAAACTTTGTTCTATCACTACGTATAGTTTTACTTTTTGACTTTACTCTTTTTAACTTTCTATTAAAATCGTCATTCACCATTATATCCCCCGGAGTATATCAAATGGATAAACTACAGTAAAGTTAGGGTTTTAATTTATATTTTGATACAAATATGGTATATATAACTTAAGATTAATTATTTAAATAGGGGATAAAATGGACGAAGATTTATTCAACGAGACTGTAAAAATAGCCTCTGATCTCATTAGGATAAGATCTGTTAATCCAGCCTTCGGTGGTACTGGAGAAAAGGAAAAGGGGGATTACGTCCTAAATAAGTTAAGAGAATACATAGAAAAATACAGGATAGAGAACTGCCGTATCGCTACCTACGATGTAATAGATGAGAGGGGAATACTTAGGCCCAATATTGTAGCAAAGTTTGACTTTAAAAAAAGTAAGACCTTGCATATTATCTCCCATCTAGATACTGTACCAGAGGGGGAACTAAGTCTCTGGGAATCCCCTCCCTATGAACCAAGGATTGAGGGTAACAAGATATTCGGGAGAGGTAGTGAGGATAACCACAAGGGAATAGTGTCTTCTCTGATACTTCTAAAGATGATATTTGAAAGTGAAGATTTTAATCCAAAATATAATTTAAATCTAATATTCCTCTCTGATGAGGAGTGTGGCAGTAAATACGGGATTCAGCATCTCCTGAAGTACGAGAAAGAGGTATTTAACAGGGACGATCTAATAATAGTGCCAGATTTTGGCACCCCTGAAGGGAATTACATAGAGATTGCAGAGAAGGGTATCCTTTGGATAAAATTTAAGATCAGGGGAAAACAGTGTCATGGAAGTACTCCAGATAGGGGGATAAATACTAACATCCTAAGTGCAAACTTTATAAGGGATTTATATAAAAAACTCTACTCCAAGTACAACAGAGAGGATCCTCTCTTCTCCCCTCCCTACTCTACCTTTGAGCCTACTACGATAGTAAACAACGTGGAGAATGTAAACACTATCCCTGGATATATAGAGTTCACCTTTGACTGTAGGATACTGCCAGATTACAAAATCAAGGAAGTTCTTAAGGATATTCAAGAATATATAGAAAACTTCAGGGAAAACCTGGAGAGATATCTAGTACACTACGACAGGGCATCCCTAGATGATGTTTCCATAGAGTACGAGATACTTCAATGGGTAGATCCTTCAAAAACCTCTGAAGACAGGGAAGTTGTTCTAGAGTTATCTAAGGCTATAGAGAAGGTATTGAATAAGGAACCTATTCTCTGTGGTATGGGAGGAGGTACTATAGGGGCATTTTTGAGGCATAGGGGCTACGATACTGTGGTATGGGGTATAGGGGAGGGTACTGCCCATCAGCCTAACGAACATATTAAGATAGAAGATATGATAAACATGGCAAAGGTGTACTACGAGATCCTTAAAAGATAAAAATCTTTTACTTTTTTGGTGACACTATGAAGACCTCTCACAACTACAAGGTAAAACTCTTTGAGGAGAAGGGATTTATAAGAAAGAGATGTGAGAAGTGTGGCAAGTACTTCTGGACGTTAGATGAAGATAGAAAGACCTGTGGAGACAGTCCCTGTGATAGATATACATTCATTGGAAATCCTGTTACTAAAGAGAGATACTCCTATACAGAGATGGTTAGGACATTTTTAAAGTTCTTCGAGAGACAGGGACACACTCCCATAAAGAGATACCCTGTAACTGCGAGAAGGTGGAGGGACGATATACTACTAACTATAGCCTCTATTGCAGTATTTCAGCCCTGGGTTACAAAGGGTATAGTGGATCCTGTGGCAAATCCCCTGGTAATAGCCCAGCCCTGTATTAGATTGAACGACATAGACAACGTGGGAAGGACTGGAAGACATCTAACATCCTTTACTATGGGAGGGCATCACGCCTTTAATAAAAAGGATAGGGAGATCTACTGGACAGATAGAACTGTGGAACTGTGTTATAACTTTATGAAGGAGTTAGGTATTCCCAAGGAGTCTCTAACCTTTATAGAGAGTTGGTGGGAGGGAGGGGGAAATGCAGGGCCATGCTACGAGGTGACCTCCCACGGTGTAGAGTTAGCCACCTTGGTGTTTATGCAGTACGAGAAGGTGGGAGATAGTTATAGAGAGATGCCCTTGAAAGTTGTAGATACAGGTTACGGGATAGAGAGATTTGTCTGGGTGTCCCAGGGAACACCAACTATATACGACGCCTTATTTGGCAGTGTTGTTGAGAGGTTAAAGGAGAGTGCTAGAAACATTCCTGGGGAATCCTTAGATATGGAGGAGATATTGAAGGAGAGCGCCACACTTGCTGGCCTTATGGATATTGAGGATAGAGGGGATCTAAAAATACTTAGGAAAGAGGTTGCAAAAAAGCTAAATATAGACGTGGAGAGATTAGATAGGATCCTCACCCCTATGGAGTACATATACGCCATAGCAGATCACACTAGATGTTTAGCCTTTATGTTAGGAGACGGTATAGTCCCATCTAACGTTAAGGATGGTTACTTGGCGAGACTTGTCCTGAGGAAAACCTTGAGATATATGGAGAAAGTAGGTATTACCCTCTCCCTTGGAGAGATAGTGGATCTACACCTTGAGGAGTTAAAGGAGCTCTATCCAGAGTTACTTGAGATGAGAGACTATATAATGGACGTAATCAAGGTGGAGGAGGAGAGGTACAGGGAGACGTTAAATAGAGGTAGAGGTGTAGTGAAGAGACTCCTGAAGTATAAGAGGGAGATTACCCTTGAGGATCTAATAGAGTTGTACGACAGTAGGGGAATACCTCCTGAGGTTGTAGTGAATGTTGCCAGGGAAATAGGGGGAGATATTAAGATAGAAGTCCCAGATAACTTCTACACCTTAGTTGCAGAGAGACACGAGAGGAGAAAGTCTGAAGAGAAAGAAAAAAAGAAGATGGATCTCCCTCCAATAGATGGAGATGTTGGAGAAACCCAACTACTGTTTTACAAGTACCCTAGGATGAGGGAGTTTGAAGGTAGAATATTAAAGATAGTAGACAACTACGTTATACTGGATAAAACCCTCTTCTATCCTGAAGGGGGAGGGCAGAAGTGTGATACTGGAACTATAGAAGATAGAAAGGTCTTAGATGTACAGAAAAAGGATGGAATAGTATATCACAAACTCTCCAGTGTAGAGGGATTGAAGGAGGGGGATGTAGTAAAGGGTGTTATAGACTGGGATAGAAGGATCAACTTGATGAGGAATCACACTGCAACCCATATCGTTAATGCAGTGGCTCAGATGGTACTGGGAAAACATGTATGGCAGGCTGGATCTGATGTAGATCCTGAGAGGGGGAGGCTGGACATCACCCACTATAAGAGAATATCCAGAGAGGAGATAAAGAGAATAGAGGAGCTAGCCAATAGGATCGTATTAGAGAATAAAGTTGTAAGGTCTATCTTTATGGAGAGAAATGAAGCAGAGCAGAGATACGGTTTTAGGATATATCAGGGAGGGGTTGTGCCAGGGAACATACTGAGGATAGTGGAGATAGAGGACGTGGATGTAGAGGCCTGTGGAGGTACCCACTGTGAGAATACCTCAGAGGTGGGATATATAAAGATTCTGAGAAGTGAGAGGGTACAGGACGGTGTGGAGAGACTGGTCTATACAAGTGGTATAAACACAGTTAAAGAAGTAAGTGCCATGGAGGATATACTACTTAAATCTGCTGAGATACTAGGGGTACCTGTTGAGAGACTGCCTGAGACAGTGGAGCGATTCTTCAAGGAGTGGAAGAAACAGAAGAAAACTATAGAGGAGTTGGAGAAGAGGATTGGAGAGTATAAGAGATACATGTTACTTAACAGGTTTAAAAGAGTAGGGGATTATCAGGTGTTAATAGAGGAAATTGAGGGAACTCCAAAGGAACTTATGACAACTGCAGATTACTTAGTAGGAGATAACTCCATCGTGATCCTCCTTAACAGGGAGGGCTATATCCTATGTAGATGTGGCAAAAATGTAGATATAGATATGGTTCATCTACTGAGAGTTGTTGGAAAGGGAGGAGGTAGAAAGGATCTAGCCCAGGGGAAGTATCTAGGAGATGTTGAAGAAGTAAAGGAGAAACTATTGGAAGAGATTGAGAGATTGGCAAAGAAAGAATAAAAACGGTGATAACGTGGATCTAAGATGCCCTATAGTATGTGTACTAGGTCATGTAGATCATGGGAAGACTAGTCTACTAGATAGAATAAGGAGAACTAGGGTATCCCAGAGGGAGGCTGGTGGAATAACTCAACATATTGGAGCTAGTGAGATCCCTATAGACGTTATAAAGAAAGTTGCCAAGGATCTTTTAGGGATGTTAAAGGCAGATCTAAAGATACCTGGCCTCCTAGTTATTGATACTCCTGGACATGAGGCCTTCACATCCCTGAGGAAGAGGGGAGGGGCACTGGCAGATATTGCCATACTTGTAGTGGATATCAACGAGGGGTTTAAACCTCAAACTATAGAGGCAATCAATATACTTAGGGAGAATAAAACACCTTTTATAGTGGCAGCTAACAAGTTAGATCTAGTCCCAGGTTGGAACTCTAGAAACGTACCCTTTGTTCTAAACTTCAATGAAAAGATGCAACACCCTAACGCCTTAACAGAGTTTGAGATAAGACTTTACAACAATATTATAAAACCTCTTAATCAGTTAGGGTTTAATGCAGATCTCTTTACAAGGGTAGACGACCTTACAAGGACTGTATGTGTAGTACCTGTATCTGCCCGTACTGGAGAGGGTATTCCAGATCTCCTCCTGATGATAGCTGGACTGGCCCAGAAGTACCTAGAGGACAATTTAAAGTTAAATGTTAAGGGGCCTGCAAAAGGTACAGTGTTGGAGGTTAAGGAGGAGAAAGGTTTAGGTAAAACTATAGACGCTATAATATACGACGGGATAGCTAGAAGGGGAGATTATATAGT
The DNA here is from genome assembly GCA_015662355.1 of Methanothermococcus okinawensis. GTDB lineage: Archaea > AGJL01 > Methanococci > Methanococcales > Methanococcaceae > Methanofervidicoccus > Methanofervidicoccus okinawensis_A. The sequence goes on along the minus strand of DQUI01000077.1, from coordinate 1,906 downwards.
ACTTGGAAACCCTGATGGAGTTGTAGTCTCAAGGGTAAAGGCACTTCTAAAGCCAAAACCACTAGATGAGATGAGGGATCCTAGAGATAAGTTTAAACCTGTAAATAAGGTCACTGCCGCCGCAGGAGTTAAGATATCTGCCCCAGATCTTGAGAGAGTTGTAGCAGGTAGCCCCTTCAGGATAGTACCAAAGGATAAGATAGAGGAGGCTAAAAAGGAAGTTATGGAAGAGGTAGAGGAGCTAAGTATACCTACAGATGAGGAGGGTGTTATAATCAAGGGAGACACCATGGGCTCCTTGGAGGCCCTTGCCAAAGAGTTGAAAAAGATAGGTGTAAAGATCAGGAAGGCTGAAGTAGGGGATATCTCCAAGAAAGATATTATAGAGGCCCATACCTACAGTAAGATAAATCCACTATATGGTGTAATACTGGCGTTCAATTCAAAGATACTTCCAGAGGCAAAGGAAGAGTTAGAGAGATACAGAGATGTGAAAGTTATCCAGGGGAATGTTATCTATAAGATAGTAGAGGACTACCAGGAATGGGTCAAAGAGATGGAGGAGGCCCTTAAGTCAGATGAGTTTGAAAAACTTACTAAACCTGCTGTAATAAAGGTACTACCTAACTGTATATTTAGGAAGAGTAAACCTGCAATATGTGGAGTAGAGATACTCTGTGGTACATTGAAGGTGAAGAGCCCACTTATCAACGAGAGTGGTAAGAAAATAGGATATGTGAAGGAGATAAAAAACAGGGAGCAGGAGAATATCAAGGAGGCCACTGCAGGTATGCAGGTGTCCATCTCTATTGAGGGAAACATCGTCCTTGGAAGACAGGTGAGGGAGAACGACATACTCTACGTGGATATCCCAGAGGAGGAGGTTAGGAAGCTTGTACATGAGTACAGAGATAAACTGAGGGATGATGAAAGAGAGGCCCTGGAGAAGTTCATAGAGTTAAAGAGAAAGTTGGAGAACAACATGTTCTGGGGTATTTAATAATTATTATTTTTTTTAAGGTGAAAGTTATGAGACCTTACAGGGAGGATAACGAAGTTATAAGGGAAGCTCTTAAGGATTTAAAACTCCCTGAGAGAATAAGGATATTTGATACAACCTTAAGGGATGGAGAGCAGACACCAGGGGTATCTTTAACTCCAGAGGAGAAGGTAGAGATTGCAGTACATCTAAACAACCTAGGGGTAGATGTAATAGAGGCAGGTTTTCCCATATCCTCCCAGGGGGAGAGGGAGGCTATAAAGAGAATAACATCTTTAAACATGGATGCAGAGATCTGTGCCCTTGCAAGGGCTGTTAAAAAGGACATAGATATAGCTATAGATTGTGATGTAGACTCTATCCATACCTTTATAGCTACCTCTCCACTACATAGGAAGTACAAGTTAAAGATGGACAAGGACGAGATAGTAAGGAGGGCTGTAGAGGCTGTAGAGTATATAAAAGACCATGGTATAACTGTGGAGTTCTCAGCAGAGGATGCTACTAGAACAGAGATTCCATACTTAATAGAGGTGTATAAAAGAGTTGAGGAGGCTGGTGCAGATAGAATAAATGTACCAGACACTGTAGGGGTGATGATCCCAAGGGCTATGGAGTATCTTATAAGGAGAATAAGAGAGGAGATCACAGTACCTATATCTGTACACTGTCACAACGACTTCGGTCTGGCGGTGGCAAACTCCCTAGGTGCTGTGGAAGGTGGAGCTCAACAGATACACTGTACAGTAAACGGTATTGGAGAGAGAGCTGGGAATGCGGCGTTGGAAGAGGTTGTACTCTCCCTCAAGATGATATACGGGATTGAGACAGGGGTAAAAACTGAGAAACTTACAGAGATCTCCAACTTAGTGTCTAAACTTACAGGGATAAAACTCCAGGTGAATA
>DQUI01000079.1 GCA_015662355.1 Methanothermococcus okinawensis | reverse complement strand
TATCTAATGGGTGTAGCCAGTGGAGCATCTCTAGGTGTTGTACTCTATATATTTACATCTCTCTTATTTAATTTAGGTTTTCCCCGTTCCCTTTACAGCTTTATCCTTGCTGCCTATCTAGGTTCTCTACTTACCATGTTTGTAGTGATCAGTATTGCAAGGGCTGTTAGGCAAACTGCAACCTTACTGATAACTGGTATTATGGTCGGCGCCATAGCCTCTGGATTTACTATCATAGTTGTATACACTGCAGATTTTCTAGGGGAGGATAGATCTGAACTCTCTAGCTATCTCATGTGGGGTATGGGATCTCTAAACAACTTAACGTGGGATCAGATACGTCTTATGACTTTGATAATCCTCCCTGTAGTAGTTCTATCCTATGTATTCCTCTCAAAAAAGCTTGACGCCAACCTCCTTGGAGAGATGTACGCCCTAAGTGTTGGGGTGGACATAAAGAGTTTAAGGAGATGGTTGATATTACTCTCCTGTATATTGACTGCAACGGTGGTGGCCTTTACAGGACCTATAGCCTTTGTAGGGATAGTATGTCCTATAATAGCTAGGATGATATTGGGAACTTCGAAACACCTCTATGTAATACCTACAACTGCAATCCTAGGTTCTATCTTTGTACTACTTGCAGATATACTTACAAGACCTGGGGTTCTCATACCTCCCTCCTCTAACAACCTCCCCCTTCTATGTCCCCTCTCTATAATAGGGGCGCCCATAGCTATAGCTGTATATCTAAAGATAAGGAGGATGGGAATATAGGGAAATATTACAGGTACTTTGTAGTATTCACCTTATCTATCCTCGTTGTAGTACTGGTTATATTAAGTATATACTACGGGGGGAACGCCAGATCTATCACCTTAGAGGATACTACAGACTTTATCCTGTATGAGACAAAGGTTATACTGAATAGTGTATACAGTAAAATCACTGGAGAGGACCTCTTCCATATACCTCCACTAAGTGAAGAGAAGAAATTTAAATATATACTTTTAAGGGAGGTACGTCTGCCTCCAATTTTAGGGGCTATCATCGTAGGGATAACCTTATCTGGATGTGGTTTAATGCTACAGACACTCTTTAGGAATATACTAGCCTCCCCCTATACTACAGGGATATCCAGTGGTGTGCTCTTTGCAGTTACACTGGTGATATTTATAGAGAGTGTTGCCCAACTCTTTTCTATCTTCCCTATAGATGAGAAGATTGTAGCAGGTTGGTGTGGAGGTATACTGTCTCTAATAATCCTTCTAATAATAGCCCTTAGGGTTAAGGAAATAAATGGTGTTCTAATTGTTGCCCTCCTCTTCAGTTATCTCTTTACAGGTATAAGTTCCTATCTTGTAGCAAATGGGGAGGAGCTCTCTATTGTAGAGTACTACATGTTCATGATTGGAAATCTAACAAGGGTTAATATACACAACCTCCTCCCCCTTACCTTAATCACCTTGATCTTTGTAACAGGGAGTATATTTTTAATAAAACCTCTAAACGCCTTACTCTTTGGTGAATCCTACGCCAGAAGTTTTGGACTTGATGTAAAAAAAATAAGAGTATTGATCCTCCTATTAACATCCTTTGTTGTAGGAGCCATAGTACCCTATTTAGGGCTTATGGCCTTTGTGGGGATAGCTGCCCCCTATATGGCAAGGGTTGTGATAAAGACCTCTGACCACAGGTGGTTATTACCTACAACTATGCTCCTGGGAATAATCTTGATGCTCGTTGCCCATCTAATATCTCTAAAATACTGGGTACCTATCCACTACCTCTACGGTATAAATCGCCCTGCCCAGGTTCTACCTGTAGGCTCTATCTTACAGATAATAGGGGGTCTTCTAGTAATATATCTAGTATATAAGGGGGAGAAGAGTATAAGGATACAGTAGTTATACACAGAGAGATTTTTCCCTGTATACCTCCTCCATCTTCTTTAACAGTACATCCCTGAGAAAGATATCTATCCTTCTCTTGGAGTACCCGTAACTTCTACCTAGAGTATATATCATCTTTTCGCTACCACTGCCGTACTGGGCAGCCTTCTTAGGCCTGTAGGCCACGTACTCTGGGATGTACTTCCTGGCAATATCCCTGAGGATTATCTTTCTCTCCCTCTCGTTTATTTTATATCTTAGAGGGAGGGATAGGGCAACCTCCACTAAACTCTTATCTAGGAAGGGCACCCTCAACTCCACACTGTTTGCCATGGTACAGTGGTCGTCCCTCTCTAAATTCACTCTGTGGATGTTCATCACATCCCTGTAAAGTATCTTTTTCAACTCCTCCTCTCCCCTTGTGAGCAGTATCCGCTGATATCTTTTATAGCCTGCAAAGAGTTCATCTGCTCCCTGGCCAGAGAGTACCACCTTTATCCCATCTCTCCTGGCCATCTCTGAGGCTACGTATATAGGCACCCCTACAGAGAGTTTCATAAGATCTATCTCGTCTATAGCATAGGCTACCTTGAGAAGATACTCCTCGTACTCCTCCCTATCTATAACCTTCATTCTAAGTTTTAACCCTAAGTCCTCAGCTATTCTCTCTCCATACTCTAGATCCTCACTACCCTCTAAACCTGAGGTGTAGAGTGTCACCTTACAGTACTCTGAGGCCATCTTTGCTACAAGGGTGCTATCTACCCCTCCAGAGAATATAATACCTACCTTATCCAACCCTCTAACCCTCTTTATCACCCCATTCCAAAGGGCTTTTTCCACCTCCCTCTTACATAGTTCGTAGTCACTGACAGCGTCCCCGTTTTTGTACTGGTTGAAGTAATCCATCCTTATTTTTTGGATATTTTTCACTATGTGAAATCTGTTTTCATCTAGGTTGTAGATCAGTTGACTGTTTGGATCCAGTGATGCCACTGGGTAGTTGTAGATCTCCTTAAAGGAGAGGTTGTCTATACTTCTCAGTAGATACCAGAGTCCCTTTCTCTCTGAGGCAAAGGCGAAGTATCTCTCAGTGTCTATGTAAAAGAGTGGTTTTACTCCAAAGGTATCTCTAGCTAGTAGTAGTTTGTTCTCCTCCCTGTCGTATATACAGTATGCGTACTCCCCATCTAGCTCCTGAAGTATCCCCTCCTCGTAGCAGTGTACTATAACCTCACTGTCAGTATCACTGGAGAAGTTATGTCTATCCTCTAGATCCCCCATAAGTTCGTAGTAGTTGTATATCTCCCCGTTACAGATAACCCATACACTCTCATCCTCATTGGGAATAGGCTGACTTGCATTACCTACGATGGCCAACCTGTTATGTCCCAATCCTACTCTACTGGATCTCCGAAGGTTGGAGTTGAGGACGTCCTTAAAATCTTTAAAGTATATAACCTCATCGTCAAACATAGCCCCAGAACTATCTGGTCCCCTATGTTTTAAAATCCTCATAACGTTTATAAGGTGTTCCCTTAACATCTCTCTAATACTGGAGTCTTCATCGTCTTTAACAACAATCCCACATATAGAGCACATATACACCCCTTAGGGTGATAAGTATTTTAATAAAAAGAGTATTTATTTTAGCCCTAGTTCCTTTATCAGTATACCTATCTTTGAAGGGTCTACAATGTTTATATCGATCTTTTTATTTTTCACTGTAATTTCCAGGGCTTTCTCCCCTCCGACAGAGAGTTGGATACCTACGTTCTTTTTCTCCAAGGTCTCAATTAGATCTATTATCATCTCCTTGTCCATAGACACACCATAACGTATTTTATCTTTAATAGTTCCTAACTTATATTTAATCTTTTGTATAACATATAAGTTGGGAGATCATGCTCTCTGTTGCCACGGCAGAGTGTTTCACCCATGGTAGAATAGGGATTATCCTCCACAAGATGGCCATGGGATACGAAGATGTAAAGGGACACCCTTACTACCCTATTTTCAACAGACACATATATGTTGTAGCATCTATGTTTCTCCCTCAAAGGGATGCTATAAGGGATATCCTAGGGGTAGAACTACCTCCAGTAGATTACCCCTACAGATACGCCAAGGTGTACGATGAAAAAAAGGATCTTCAAGTGGCCTACCTTATGGCCAAGGGGTTAAAGGATAAGTTAAGGTGTAATATATCTATAGGCACATGTGCAGGTGTTGGTAGAGGGGGTATATGTATCCTTACAGATAGAAATAAATATCTATTTACAACTGACGTCCATGGCAATGTATTAACTGGGGAAAACTTAAATAAAAGATCAGAGAATGGTATATCTAAAACTCTAGATAAACTTGTAGAGATACTCCGTACTGAATATAAGATAGAGGAATAACTTACTTCTTTTTACTGGCTAGATTGATGTTATAACAGAGATAGTCCAGGGGGTGTATCACAAGGGGTTTTCCATTTTTCCTCATTTTACAGATCCTATCTGGGTTGCAGTAGTACCTCAACCCCTTACCTCCGTCCTCCCTCCAGTTCTTACAGTACTCACAGTGGGTAAGGTGATCTGCAACCTTGTAGCCTATGTTGTGACATATGTAGTACCTGGTCTTTTCAGG
>DQUI01000043.1 GCA_015662355.1 Methanothermococcus okinawensis | reverse complement strand
GGGGGATAAAAGTGGCGAGCCCGGAGGGATTTGAACCCTCGACCACGGGGTCCGAAGCCCCGCATTCTATCCAGGCTAAACTACGGGCCCATACTGTAAAGATATGTTGTTTATCACATTTATATTTTTTATGGTAATATTATCAACGGTGTAACTATGTGTGGGATAATAGGCTATCTTGGATATAGAAAAGCCTCAGAGGTCCTACTTAAAGGATTAAAGAGATTGGAGTACAGGGGGTATGACAGCTGTGGTATTGGAGTTGTGGATAATGGGAATTTGATAGTAAAAAAAGGAGTTGGTAGTATAGAGGAGGTTTCTAAAAGTGAGAACTTTCTAGAGGTAGAGGGAAACATAGGTATAGGACACTCTAGATGGGCAACCCATGGAGGTATAACAAGGGAGAACGCCCACCCCCATACAGACTGTAAAGGGGATTTAGCTGTTGTCCACAACGGTATAATCTCCAACTATAGAGAGTTAAAGGAGGAACTTGTTAAAAGGGGACATATCTTTAAGTCTCAAACAGATACTGAGGTTGTACCCCATCTCATTGAGGAGGAGATAAAGAGGATTAACAAACCTTACATATCCCAGGAGGACTATATCAATGCTGTAAAGAGGGCTCTAAAGAGGCTGGAGGGCACCTATGCCCTACTTATACTTAACAGGAACTTTCCAGATCTACTCCTTGGGGTGAGAAATGAGAACCCCCTACTGCTAGGGGTGAAGGAAGAGGAGTGTTTCCTAGGTAGTGATATCTCTGCCTTTTTAGAGTGGACTAAAGATGCTGTATTACTTGAGGAGGGGGACATGGTTATCCTCCAGAGGGCAGGGGACAGGGTATCCTATAGTATATACAACATAAGGGAGGAGAGGGACGTCACTAACAACAGGGAAAAGGTCACTGTAAACTGGGATATAGAGACTGCAGAGAAGGGGGGATACGAGCACTTCATGCTTAAGGAGATCATGGAGGAGCCTGAGGTTATAAAGAACTCTGCAAAGGTGTCTAAGGAGGAGATAGAGGAGTTGGCAAAATGTATAAGGGATTACAGTAAGGTGTATATCCTAGGTATGGGTAGCTCCCTCCATGCAGGGATGGTAGGAGAGTACTGGTTTTCCAAGTTGAATAAGTTAGTTATACCCTGTGATGCATCTGAGTTCCTGGTAAAGGGTATAGTAGACGAGGATACCTTAGTTATAGGGATCACTCAAAGTGGAGAGACCTACGACACTATAAGGGCTCTAAAATATGCAAAGAGTAAGGGGGCAAAAACTGCCACGATAGTAAACGTACTTGGATCCACTGCTACAAGGATAAGTGATATTACAGTTATGATGGGAGCTGGTATTGAGATATCAGTATGTGCAACAAAGACCTATCTAGCCCAACTTATGATACTTTACAGGTTGTTTATAGAGTACGGTAAGATAGTCAACAGGGATATGAATATATTCGAGAGGGAGATAGAAAAGATCCCCCAGTATATCCAGGAGATAATTGGAAATAGGGATAATATAAAGAAGGTGTCTGAGAGTTTAAAAGCTAAAAACTATCTATTTATCTCCAAGGGCATAAATCTACCAAATGCCCTAGAGGGGGCTCTGAAGTTTAAAGAGATTACATATCTCCACGCAGAAGGTATGAGTAGTGGGTTCTTAAAACACGGTACTATATCCCTTATAGATGAGAACATGGATACTGTGGCCCTTGTGCCCCCTTCCAGTAGTGATCTATTTAGATCTGTAGTGTCAAACATAGAGGAGATAAAGGCGAGAGAGGGTAAGGTAGTTGCTATATCCCCTGTGGATATAGAAGTAGTAGATCACCTAATAGAGATACCTGAGGTGTTAGAGGAGGTAAGCCCCTTCCTCTATGCGCCAGTTTGTCAGTTACTGGCGTACTATAAGGCTGTGGAACTTGGTAGAGACGTGGATAAACCAAGGGGACTTGCTAAAAGTGTCACTGTAGAATAAGTAATTACAAATCCTGGTACTCCCTCTTTAAAATAAGGGCGTCGTACTCCAACCTTGGACTCTCACAGATAACAGTACCCTTTACACCGTAGTCCTTCAACGCCTTCAGAAGTGCCCTGTAGTTAAACTTCGACTCTTTAAGGGGGAGGTGATTCTTCTCACCTCCTCTCCCGTACTCGATCCCAGATATATGTATATGCATGTCGTATATCCCCTCTTTTCCTAGGGTGTTCTCCACCTTCTCCAGTATGTTGTAGAAGGAGTTGTAGTCGTTTATCTTTCCCATACTCCTTGCATAGATATGGGCGAAGTCTATACAAGGTAGTATGCCCAACTCCTGGGAGAGGGAGAGGGTCTCATCTAAATCTCCAAACTGTGTAACTCTCCCAGTGGTCTCTGGCCTTAACATTACATTTATTCTGTTCACCTTTAGATAGTCTAATATTCTCTTTATGTTCTTAAGAATGATCCTGTATACCTCCTTCTTATCCATCTTCAAATAGTAGCCTGGATGGAATACAACATTTCTGTTAACATCTGAGTATCTGTTAAAGATATGAATTATCTCTGCAGTTTTTATTATATGGTTTATACTTCTCTCGATCTTTTCCTTCTCCTTTGCATTTAGATTTATATAGTAGGGGGCATGGGCACTTACTACGATCTTCCTTGCATGTTCCACAAGCTCCTTGGCACCTTTCTCCTTTATATTGACCCCATGGACAAAGGCCAACTCTAAGGCATTTAAATCCATCTTCCTCAATGTGTAAAAGGCATTCTTAGTAGTCCTAGGCTTTGTACTGAGAGGTATACCTGCAGTTCCAAAGTTCAACATATGTATCCCACATAATCTTTTAATCTTAGAGATACACTATACCCTCCTTGGATCTAACAGCAACATTGGGAATATACTCCCTGGCTAACCTTCCTAACTCTACAAGTTCCTCCAAGGTAGGCTCCCTCATTTTCCTGTACTCCTCCTTCCAGGAGTGTTCACTGTCAAACTGCTGTAGGGCGTAGAGATTACAACCTTTCACAGTTTTCACGATAGTGTAGATATCTCTCTTATCCATCTTTTCAGGTATATATGTAGTTCTACACTCGATGAAGACGTTCTCCCTCTTACATATTTTTATAAGCTTTTTTACATTGGCCTCAATTTTACTACCGTGGTACTGGGCTATATCCCAGTACTTATCAAAGGCACATTTAACATCTACAGCTAGATAATCTATAAGGTCTTCCTCTATCAGTCTTTTAACAGTGTCTACATTGGATCCGTTAGTATCTAACTTTATAGGAAGGTTCTCCTCCCTCTTCACTATCCTACAAAACTCTGTAAGAGCCTGAGGTTGTAAAGTAGGTTCTCCACCACTAACTACTATAGCCTCTGAGAAGGTCAAATCTATACGTTTATACACCTGACAAGGGGGAATGTTGTATGTGTTTCTCTTCATCTGCAAATAGTTGTGACAGTATCCACATCTCATATTACAGCCACTCATAAATACAACAGAGGAGCACCTCTTAGGATAGTCCAAGGTGGAGAGATCTATTATACCAAATATCTTCATACTACCCCTTATGATTTTTATAAATTCTAACAATAACAGTTATTTTTATGAAATTTAACAGGTGGATCTTTATGGAGATTCTAGTTCTCGTAGACAACATTGCAAGTAGACCATATGTCCCAGAACATGGTCTATCTATAGTTGTAAAAACTGAGGATAAAAAGATACTCTTTGACGCTGGCCCAGATCCTAATATCCTAAGTAGGAATTTGAAACTCACAGGGGAGGATGACAACTTCCACTCTATAGTTATAAGTCACGGTCATTACGACCATACAGATGGGTTGAAGCACCTTATAGAGAGGAGACCTGAGATCCCTATTTATATCCACCCCCAGGCCTTTGTAGATAGATACAGAGAGGGGAGATATATAGGTATAGACAGAGAACTTAAGGAGTGTTTAAAGAGGAGGAATTTAATACTTGTTGAGGACAAACCTTACTACAGGGAAGATATAATAATATCTGGGAAGGTGGAGAGGTTGTTTCCCTATGAGAGAGATCTATTCTACAAGGTGTTAGAGGATGGTACATATAAAATAGACTACGTAGACGACGACATGTTTATGATTGTGGAGGACGTTGTATTTACAGGGTGTGCTCACAGTGGAATAATCAACGTGATAGAATATGCAAAGAAGATTAACAAGAGGGTTAGGGGGGTTGTAGGGGGTTTCCATCTAATGCACGCCTCAAAGGAGTATATCAAGAGGATATACGACTACCTCTCTACTCAAGACCTTGAATTTATAATGCCCCTTCACTGTACAGGTCTATACGCCACTAAGTTCCTAAGTAAACTGAACAACTTTATATACGGACATGTAGGTAAGAAGTTGATAGTTTAATATTTTACTTTAGCCAAGTGTCCAAGGTAGTCATAGGTTTATACCATCTTATCTTTGGAGGGGTTTTCAATATCCTTCCATACTCTCCCCCTCCTCCTGGGTAGTAGTATATCCTATTCTTCCGAAACATCTCAATAGTTCTACCTACTCTCTCATTTACCTTTATCAAGTTGGCGATGTCCTCCTTAACAAGTACCTCTATCTCGTTATTAAAGAGTTCAATATACTTCCTCCAGAGGTTTTCCACAACCTTACTCCCTATCCCTCTTCCGATGGATAGGGATATGATCTGGGAGAGGGGGATTATCTTATAGTAGGGAGGCCTAAAGTCTAGGTGGACAACCTTCTTATCCCTGGACAACTCTAAAGTTCTGTCGTAGACCCCTTTTTTTATAACACCTCCACATGTGGCACATCTGTAGTTCAACTTTATGGCGTCCTCTATACGATACCTTAAATAGCACTTGGAGCAGGCTGTTAGATGATACTTCCCAAGGGCAGGGGCTAAACCGTAGTTTGCAACGATCTTCCTATGTTTTATAGATCTCCTTATCTCCTGGAAGTTCTCCTCAAGTCCTCCAATACCTCTAACTTCAAATTGATTGAACTCTCTCCCTAGTCTATAGGGATGATAGGAGTGGGCGTCAGAGTTACTTAGAAAAGGTATATCCCTAAGTTCCTCTACCATGTCCCCCATGTCAGTATCTGCAGATAGCCCTAACTCTAGGAAATCAGGTTTTTTCCCGTAACAGTCGTATATAGAGTTAAAGGATTTATAGAGGCTAGTATAGGGGGTGAAGGCATGGGCAGGTCCTATAAGCCCTCCAGTCTCTCTAACTATCTCCAACAGCTCTCCCCCTCCAAGACTAACCTTAGGTCTCCCTTCAGTGTCTATGTTGTTAGAGTACTTTTTCAACCTCTCCCTAAGTTCATAGGCCTTTGATATAGAGGGTAGTAGTACAAGGTGATGGACACGATTTCTATCCTCTATCTCTACGGTGAGGATTAAACTACTGTTTTTATACTCCTGGATCTCCTGGAGATAGGTGGGATGGAGACAGTCCCCAGTACCTACTATATGGAGGCCCTTTAACTTCCCGTATCTTAGAATGTGCTCTATGTCCATATACTTGGAACTGCCCCCTGCAAATCTAGAGTGTATATGTAAATCACAGTTTACTATCAAGTTATCACCGATCTAAAAAGAGGTTAAGCACTGAGAGGTGTGTAAAATTTCCTCTAAAAATAAAAATTATTTTTATAAGAGACAAATTAAAAAAACTACTCTAACTCCTTGAGGAACTTGGCTATTTTATAAACTACAACTTTTGCCTCCTCCTCATCTTTAGGATATACAAGGTCCAGTCTTGGTATATTCCTCCTCCTTACAAGGTACTTTGTAAGTTCATTTGTCCTGGCACACCCTATACATCCAAAGGCTATAGGGGCCTCATCCATAATAATGGCAGCCTCTGCCTCCTCAATTAGAGGGCCTATTAGTGCCATCCTTCCCCTAATTCCAGAGGGTACCTCTATAGCTGCATAACGTAATCCCTTCTTAGGGTCCTCGTCTGTTATATTCATTGGAGGGCTGTCTATCTCTGGGGTTCTAACCTTCTTACCTATGACGTTGTTGAGCATGAGAGGTTTATGACCAAACCTCTCAACTAGATCTCCCAGTATTAAACTGTTAGGTGGGTAGATAAATACCTTCTTCATACTTTCACCTTACACACTCTTATTTAGGGAAGGCATCCTCAGGTAGGAACTTCATCAACTCTGGCCTCCTTGCAAGGAGGAGTACCTCCTCAAATATCCCTGCAGTGATGTCCACTACCCCAACTGCCCCAAGTACCTCCTCAGGGTTATCTATATCTATTATAGGTACAACAATTACAGGTAGCCCTGCATAGGGACCCTTTATAACAGTTACCCTCAAGGTCCTCTTTAACTCCATAGCCAGCTTTAAGACGTACCCCTCGTAGTTAGTATCTACTATCTTACCCTTTTCAACCCTTACACCAGGTTTCTCCTTAGATCTCATGGCAACAGGTAACTTATTTACAAGGAGATGTATTGCATATGCTAGAGGGGCGATCTCCCTGGCATCTGCTTTTTTCAGGGCCTCTTTTAGCACACTCTCACCCTATAAGGTATTTATTTTATAAAGTATAATACCTCATATAAAAAACCTGGTGATAGGAATGAAGGTGCTCTTAATAGGGGGTGGAGCAAGGGAGCACGCCATTGCAGAGGCCCTCAAGAAGAACCCCTCTGTAAAACTCTATACAGTGATGAAGAACAGGAACCCAGGGATATACAGACTCTCAGAGAAAGTCTCCCTAAAACCTGAAACTGACATAGAGGCTATAAAGGCCTTTGTAAAGGAGGTGAACCCAGATATTGCAGTTATTGGGCCTGAGGCCCCTCTAGGGGCAGGGGTGGCAGATGTACTCTGGGATATGGGAGTAGCTACTGTTGGACCAAGGAAAGAGGCTGCCCAGATTGAAACTAGTAAGGAGTTTATGAGGGAGTTGATGAAGAAGTACAGGATAAAGGGGTCTGTGGAGTACGCCTCCTTTGACAGTTATGATAGTATAGAGGAGTATATAGATAGTTTAAGTGAGAGGGGAATAGATGTTGTTGTGAAACCTGTAGGGTTAACTGGAGGTAAAGGGGTAAAGGTAGTAGGGGAGCAGTTAAAGGACAACGAGGAGGCTAAGAGGTATGCAAGGGATATCCTGGAGAAGAATATAGGGGGAGGGAAGGTAGTAATTGAGGAGAAACTTGTAGGGGTGGAATTTACTCTCCATGGTTTTGTAGACGGGAAAAATATCGCCTTCACCCCTCCAGTCCAGGATCACCCCCACGCCTACGAGGGAGATGAGGGGCCTATTACTGGAGGTATGGGATCCTACTCCTGCCCAGATCACAAGTTACCGTTTTTAAGTGACAGGGATCTAGAGGAAGCCAGGGAAATTATGAGGGAGACAGTGGAGGCTATCAGGAAAGAGGTTGGTCCATATCAGGGTATCCTCTACGGCCAGTTTATGTTAACAGTAGATGGACCAAAGGTTGTAGAGTACAACGCAAGGTTTGGAGATCCTGAGGCTATGAATATACTGCCCCTTTTAAAGAACGACTTCTTAGAGGTCTGTGAGGCCATAGTTAGAGGTAACTTAGATAGGATAAACTTGGAGTTTGAGAGGAAGGCAAGTGTATGTAAGTACGTTGTACCAAGGGGTTATCCAACAGATCCTGTAAAGGGTAAAGTTATAAGGATAGATGAGGAGAAGATAAGGGAAACTGGGGCACTCCTCTACTACGCCTCAGTGGATGAGAGGGATAACAAGCTATATCTAACAGGTTCAAGGAGTGTTGCCCTAGTGGGGATATCAGAAAGTATTGAGGAATGTGAGAGGATTGTGGAGGAGGGAGTAAAGTATATAGAGGGAGATGTATTCCATAGGAGGGACATAGGAAAGAGAGAGTTGATTAAGAAGAGAATAGAGATGATGAGGAAACTTAGGGAGGAACAAAAAAATAAAAAAGAGGGATAGATATGAAAAAGATAGACTATGAGAAACTTCTAATGCTTCCAGGACCTACTATGGTATCAAGTGAAGTATTAAATACTATGGCCTATCCTGTTATAGGTCATAGAACTGAGGAGTTTAGAATACTGCTAGAGGATACAGTGGAGAAGATGAAGAGGGTATTTGTCACCGAGGGAGATGTGTATATTATCACTGGATCTGGGACTGCAGCTATGGACATGGGGATTGCCAATACTGTAGAGAAGGGGGATAAGGTACTTTGTATATGTAACGGTAACTTTGGAGAGAGGTTCTCTAAAATTGTAGAGGTGTATAAGGGAGAGGTTGTTAAATTAGAGTATCCATGGGGAAGAGGTGCAAGACCTGAGGATGTAGAGAGAATCTTGGAGGAGAACTTAGATATCAAGGCTGTCACCGTAGTCCACAACGAAACATCCACAGGTGTAAGGAATCCAATTAAGGAGATCGGTGATATAGTTAAGGACTACGACGCCCTCTATATAGTAGATACTGTCTCCTCCCTCGGTGGGGACTACGTAGATGTGGATAAGTTCCACATAGACATATGTGTCACAGGTTCCCAGAAGTGTCTAGGAGCTCCTCCAGGGGTCTCTGCCATATCCATAAGTGAGAAGGCCTGGGATGTTATAAACTCCACAGAGAGTAAGTCTTTCTATCTAGATATAAAGGCCTACAGGGATAGATTTGAGAGTAAAAGGGAGGCACCCTATACA
Source organism: Methanothermococcus okinawensis (assembly GCA_015662355.1). Lineage (GTDB taxonomy): Archaea > AGJL01 > Methanococci > Methanococcales > Methanococcaceae > Methanofervidicoccus > Methanofervidicoccus okinawensis_A. The sequence goes on along the minus strand of DQUI01000043.1, from coordinate 1,873 downwards.
CCTGCAGTCTCCTTAATCTATGCCCTAAATAAGGCCTTAGATAAGGTACTGGAGGAGGGGCTGGAAAACAGAATTAAGAGACATGAACGAATGGCAAGGGCAACAGTTGCAGGTTTAGAGGCTATGGGGATAGAACTCTTTGCTGAGGAGTGGGCAAGGTCTATAACTGTAACCTCTGCAAGGTATCCAGCAGGTATAGAGGATAAGAAGTTTAGGGGAATCCTCTCCAACAAGTACAAGGTAGTGATTGCAGGGGGACAGGGGCAACTAAGTGGTAAGATATTTAGAATAGGACATATGGGTGAGATAAGGGAGATCCATATACTGGGAACCTTGGCTGCCATAGAGATGGCATTTAAGGAGTTAGGTTATAACGCCAGTGGAGGAGTAGACGCTGCCAAGGAGATACTAGGTAATAACAGCTAATCCTCCTCAAACTCTACAGTTATATTTTTTATGTTGAACTCCTTACCTCCCTCTATTTTTAGAGAGAGACTGCCACATTTTGGACAACTGATAATTAAATCCTCTAACTCCTCTAACTCTCCACTGTATTCACACTCTTTACACGTTACATAAGGTTTTATAAACTCCACCTCTATCTCTGCCCCTTCACATATAGTAGATTTGGAGATCACCTGAAAGGCAAACTTCAACTGTTCTACGTTTATAAATGTTAGCTCCCCGATCTCCAACTTTATCTTACTTACTCTTTTCACATTTTTAAGGTTGTGATTTTTTACTGTATCTAAGATAGTGTTTAGCATGGAGGTGGCATAGGATAACTCGTGCATAATTACACCTTTAATCAAAATAATAAAGTTAAAATAATATTTTTTTATATTACTATCCCTTAGGTGATATAATGAGTATTATAATTGGATACTATGGGAACAACGGTGCTGTAATAGGTGGGGATAGGAGGAACATTATATTTAGAGGGGATCCAAAGAAGAGGGAGGAACTAGAGAGAAGGTTATACTCTGGGGAGATCAAGGATGAGGAGGAGTTGAAAAGGGTTGCAGAGGAGTTAGGGGTAAAGGTGTATATAGAGGACGAGAGAATAAAGGTGAAGAGGATAAACAATACGTTAGTTGGAGAGGTTAGATCTATAGGTGCAGATTCCCGTAGGAGGAGGATGTATTTAACTAAGGGGATAGGTGCCATTGTAGATATAATCAATGACGATATTGTAAATAAGTCTGTGAAGAGAGGTAGTGGTATTATCATCTTTGGAAATAAACATCTAAAAGAGATAGCTAGTAAGGAACTTAAAAAGTACATGTATAACTTCAACAGGATGAGTATTGAGGAGGTAAAGAAGGTTATAGAGGATGTACTTAGGAGATGTTGCAAAGGTCCCACGTCCTCCAGGGATTTTGATGTTCTCTATATTGACAGGAGGGAGGAGGATCTTGAGAAAGTTATTGAGAGGGATTTAGAGGAGTTGAAAAGATACAGGGAGGAGCTAAGACAGAAGATGATAGATTTCAAGAAGGTTATGGCCATCGTAAATAAGATAGAGAACAGGGGGGAAGTTGGTGTTATAAAAGATGGAAAACTTGTTCTAAATGGGGATCATTTAGCCATAGATAAGGTATGTCCAAATCCAAAACAGTTTAAAGAAATAGAGGTTGAGGGAGATTTTGAAGAGGGGGATACAGTGGTAATAGAGGACGGTACCTTGAAGGTAAAGGGCAAAGACGTAGAACTTAAGACCAAGTATATCATTTGTAGAAAGTGATCTTAATATTCCGTGAGTTTCTTCTGCCTCTTGATATCCTCCACCTCACTTATTAGTTTATCTATGCTGCTTAGGAAGCCGTCGAGGAGTTTCTTCTCCGTGCTCTCTATAGGCAGGGTTTCTGAGATG
>DQUI01000028.1 GCA_015662355.1 Methanothermococcus okinawensis | reverse complement strand
GGGAGAAACATATCAAAGACCTCAAGTATAGACTAATATACACAAAAAATAAAAATAGTTAGAAAAATAGTGGAATGAAAGCATGGGACTTTATCCATTATTGGTTCTCTCCACCACTTCCACCACTTTATTCTCCACCACTTCCACCACTTTGTTCTCCACCACTTCCACCACTTTGTTCTCCACCACTCTTTACATCTAATAGAGTATCTATTTCATTAGCGATAGTTTGTGTTTTATCTTTCATTTTAGTTATGGTATCGTCAGCAGCAGCCCCAACATCCTGTGCACTACTTTTAACACTTTGTATGTAGAAGTATGCAGCAACTGCAGCAACTGCAACAGCAGCTGCAACGAGAATACCTATCTCCATAGATATCTGTCCTCTTTTGGACATTAACTTTTCCATTATCATAGGTTTTCACCTTTCTTATCCTTTTTAACGTGTTAATATAATACTATATAGCATATATAAATGTTACATTTACTTTGTAGTGCAGAGTCAAATAAAAAATAGATCTAAAGGGGTGGTAAATCCTCCCACCAGGTTTTTTCTGGCTGTTCAGCATTTTCACTATTCCCCAATATTTTATCTATTTCATCTATTGTAATTTTCTGTCCCTCTTGATATAGGCCCTTCTATCCCTTTAACACTTGTCTCTATTTTTCCCCCAACCTTTAATACTACTTAAGTAGTAATATGCAGCAACTGCAACAGCAGCTGCAACGAGAATACCTATCTCCATAGGTAGCTGTTTTGAATATATATTTTATCCCCTTGTCAAATTCCCCCACCAGAGAGTTTCAACAACTCATTTAAATACTCCCTAAACTTCTCAATCCCTTTATCTGTAATTTTAACTACAGTCCTAACCCCTTTTTTTAAGGGATACTTCTTTATCTCAATATATCCCTCCCTCTCAAGTTTCTTTAAATGACTCCAGAGATTTCCTGGGGAGGTTTCTAACTTTTTTAAGAGATAGTTGAACTCACAGTACTTCACCCCGTACAGCAGCGCTAGTATCTTTACCCTAACCTTAGAGTTAAATATGTTGTCCATACCAGTGATCCTCTTAACTCCCTAGTAACAGAGTATTTAAAGTATTTTTTGAAATTTTTATTATAAAACGTTAACTAGAGGGTTTCCAATGAAAACAGAACACTTTATTTTACTAGTTCTTCTAATGATAGGATTTATAACTATGCCCTTATTAGCACCAACTATTAAAACTACTCAACCTTACAGCATATTCAATAGAGAAGAGGAGGGATGTTATAATTTCTTCAAGTTGATGCACAATATAAACCCTAGAACAAAACCTCTTATATACCCATATAGTAGAGAGGATCTAGGAGAAAATTCCCTCCTATTTATCATATCCCCAGATGTAAGATTTACAGAGAAAGAGATAGAAGATCTCAAAGAATACGTCTCTTCAGGGAATATATTGGTTATTGCAGATAATTTCAGAGAGGGTAATTCTCTCTTAAAACACTTAAATATCTCCTACAGCTTCTCCAAGGATCCCCTCTATGATATAACTAAACCTGTGGGACTTTACAGTGATGGATATCTCCTACTGGAGAACTCATCTGCAATCTCAGGGGAAGGTAGCGGCGCCGTTGTATTGTACTCCAGCAGATCCAGTAGAGTTGGAGGATACCCTGAACCTGGGAAGGAGTCCTCCTATCCAGTTATAGTAGAGAGAAATTACGGTAGTGGTAAGGTAGTACTGATCTCTGACCCTACTATCTTTAAAAATAAACTATTTCCCTATAACAGGGAGTTTTTAAAAAGTTACTTTAACTACTCAGAAAAAAGTGCCATATACTTTGACGAGTATCACCACCTTGACGTAAATCCTCAAAATGTTGTTACAGTAGTTATTGAAAGTAACAAGGTTACACCTGAATTCCTAAGTTATCTCTTTACAGGGTTATTGATAGTTACAGTGATATACAGGGGAATAATTAAGCTCCTCTCATATCCAATGGATTTAGAAAATACCTTTAAATATAAAAATGAGCCATCTCTTAGAAAAATCCTCGAGGATGTTAGTAAAAAGTATCACCTAGATAGATCTACACTTTATAAGGTTGTAAATAGAATAGTTAAATAACGGGGTTACCATGATCTTTGAAAGATTAAGGGAAGAAATAAGTAAGGAAATAATAGGACTAGACGACGTTGTCAGGGACCTATTTCTATCCTTTATATGTAGGGGGCACATCCTACTGGAGGGTGTTCCAGGGCTCGCCAAGACAACACTGGCTAAGACCTTTTCCCAGTGTATAGGATTGAATTTTTCCAGGATACAGGGTACTCCAGATCTTATACCCTCTGATATAACAGGAAGTGAGATATACGATATAAACCTAGGAAATTTTAAGTATATCCCAGGACCTATCTTCTCCAACATTGTACTGGTAGATGAGATAAACAGGATGTCTCCAAAGACCCAGTCTGCACTGCTAGAGGCTATGGAGGAGAACAGTGTATCAGTTGGGAAGAAGACCTATCCCCTACCTACTCCTTTTATGGTAATAGCAACCCAGAACCCTGTGGAATTTGAAGGTGTATGTCCACTACCTACATCACAGTTAGACAGATTTATGATAAAGTCTAATATGGATTATTTAAGTGAGGAGGATGAGTTAAAGGTATTGATTTTAAAGAGTAATGAGGATGAAGACAGGGAGATAAATCCTATCTTAAATCCCCATACCATTGAAGATATCTTTAAGGAGGTAAACAGTATTTACACCGCCAGACCTATATTGAAATATATAAGGGACATAGTCGTCTATACCAGGAGGGACAGGAGAGTAGTACTAGGTGCTAGTACAAGGGCAGCAGTGCAACTACTTAAGATAGCAAAGGGCAACGCCTATCTAGAAGGTAGAAGTTATGTAATCCCAGACGATGTTAAAAACTACGTACTGAAAGTCCTAAGTCATAGGATCCTCTTAGATTACGAGGTGGAGGAGCCTGTGGAGAGTGTTCTCAGGGATATCCTAGATAAGGTAGAGGTGCCAAAGGGTGACTTTAGATACCACTGATCCTCTAAAGGGAGATGGATCTCCATGGACACTACTACATATTCAAAGACACTTTTAAGGTTTGGAATAATATGTTGCGCCTGTGGATATATATTGAACAACTTCTTTGGAACACTTCTAGGTATCTTTATTTTTTTATACCTCTATTTTATCCAGGATATAGCCTATTTAAAAATAGAGGGTAAATTAGAGGGAACCTTAAAGGAGCGTCAATGTTCCAAGATAGTATTTAAAGCCCATGGGGGAAATACAATCCCTGCCCTGGATTTTTCTTCCCCCCATGGAACCCTCTCTTACCTCCTATTAAAGGGAGATAACTGGAGGTATATAATAAATGTAATACCCTTTAAAAAAGGAGAGTTTATACTAGATGTAAAGGGTAAGGTGTACGACATAAGGGAGTTGTTCAGTGAGGATTACAGTAACTCCTTTAAACTCCAGGTGGAGCCCTCTGTTGAGGGTCTAAAGTATCACATAGAGAAGGAGAATCAGTTAACCCTCCTATCTAAAGGCACCCCTGATCCAGAGATAGGTGAACTGAAACTTTACGAGGTAGGGGATGACCCTAGGAGAATAGACTGGAAGAGATCCCTTAAAGTAAATAAACTACTTGTTAGAAAACTTCAACATCTAGAGGACAGAAGTATCTACCTCCTGTTAGATGTGGGAAGTAGTATGAGGAGGTTCGCCAAGAGGGACAGGAATAAGCTGGACTACGCCTTATCGTTACTTCTAAGTATTCTAGCGGGTATTAAGGAAGATCTACATATTATCCTCTACGAGGATTACAGGATACGAAAGAAGTATCTATTTAGAAAAGTTGGAGGTTATCCTAAGAAAGATATTTTTAAAAAGATCCTAGAGGATCTTGAAGATATTAAAACAGTTCCACTGGAGAAATATATACCAAATACTAGAGGGGTCTGTAAAGGTTACAAAAATCAAATAGATTTACCTTCAATAGTTAGAGGTAACTCTGGTATTCTCCAGTGTGCAAAACTTCTAAGTAAGATGAAAATTGGAACTGTTATAGTAATTACAGATTTGGAATCTAATATACTACCTCTTTTTAAGAGTGTAGATATTCTAAGTAAAAAGGGATTTAAAGTAGTGATCTACGCCCTCTATACCCCCTCCTTCAACTTAGACGAGAAAGACCTGTTAGAGGAGGATATACTGTTGAAGCTCTATAAACACTACAAGAATAGAGAGAAAATTATAAAGAATCTAAGAAGAAGAGGGGCCATTGTAGTAGATGTATCCTATAGGGATAGTATCAAAGATATACTGAACAAAGTGAATAGACGAACGTAAAATTTTTTAACTGGTTGTTACTATGTACAGGTTACTACTACTCCTAGAGGGCATACTCTTTATATATATCCCATATAAGAGTTATATACTCCTTGGGATATTACTCTCTTTTATACTGGTGTATTTTAAAAAATCCTGGGGATTTCTCATATATTTAATAACCCTTCTATGGCTGTCTAACTTAGTATTAGTGAGAAGTATACTTTCCCTCAATATACTGTATACAACAGTGTATCTTTTAATCCCTGCTATTCTCTACTTAGATGCACTGTTAAAGAGGGACTTCAAGTTAGATCTTAAACTGCTGGGAATATTTTCAATTCCTTTACTGGTATATCTCTTACTTAGTGTACTTAACATAGACAGGGAGATTCTTACTTTGACCTATGTCCCACTCCTGATCTATGGCATCTATCTAAACTTTAAAGACAACATACCTAGGTTAAACACTTTTATAAAGATCTCTACAGGTGTTTTAATCCCAGTACTTTTCCTATATCTACTCTATATAAACTTCCCAGATCTTCTCTCCTATCCAAGATCCCAGATCTCAATACTCCTAGGTTTCACAGGTCTCTATCTACTACTCTATAAGATTAGGAGTATCAACCACTGAGTATCTCTATAACCTTCTGAAAGACTATGACGATAAATACACCAATATAAAAGTAGAGGATCATATCCAAGTTGTTCTGAATTCTTTTATTGAAGTATGGACCTAATAAAGAGTAAAGTAGTAAATAGGTTATAAGGAGTAAGATCAAAAATAGTTTAACTTCGTTGATTAACACAGAGAATAATATTACAGAAGACATTATCACTATTAAAAATATTAACTTATACTTCATAAAACATCCCTTATAACCTTTAACTTAATAAACACCCTCTTATTTTCATTTTTTATCTCCTCTATCTTTAACACCTTATTTAAAAACTCTGCAACAGTTAACACTAGGACCCCACATACAGGACATGGATACTTCCTACAGAGGTCCTCCCTCTGAAGTCTCTTACATAGGGTGTGGTCCTCTATTCTATAGGATATAACTACAGTATCCCCCTCTATCTCCACTTTAACGTCACTACCTATCTCAAGGAGATTTAGGAGGTATTCCAGGTCCTCCAGTAGATAACTTATATCCCTCTCCTCAGGGGAGGTATAACTACTCCCCCTATACTCTATCAACAATTTCCTCAATCCCCTACCTAAGGGGGGAAGTAGGAGCCCCCTCTCATCTCTACTGTCTGAATTTACAAGGAGGGTGTTATAATCCATTATACTGAGATTCACCTTATAACGTTCATGAAAAGGTAAATATATACCCCCGTCCCTTAAATTCTCCCTTGGAGGTATAACTACACCTCCTGTCTTTATATCAAATGCCCTGATCCACCTCTTAACTAGTTCTATATAGTCACTTAATACATGGGAGACAATGTTATAATCTATACATCTACTGAAGGTGAATATCAGTAGGATCCATCCAACAACTGTCAACCCTATCCCCAAGTTTATAAGATGTACAACACCTTGGAGATACCCATTAATTAGAAGTATCACCCCAAAAATTATCAGTAAGAGAGAAGTAACCCTCTTTACATCTCGGTTGTTAATCCCTTTTTTCATGTATATCTCTCCAAAAGAGTAATGTTTCTATATAAGATCCTCTGGAGGTTCAGAGACATCTATCCAGAGGTGAAGACTTCTATAAACCTTCCTACTGTTGTTAACTGTTAAAAGGAATACTATCCTATGCCTTCCAGGAGTATCCACTGTAAAGTTTAATGGGATAAGTACAGTCTCGTTGTGCTCCAGGAATATCTCCCTTGTAAGGGCACTGTTGTAACTCAATG
>DQUI01000061.1 GCA_015662355.1 Methanothermococcus okinawensis | reverse complement strand
GAGGGGTCAGAGTACTTAATATCTAGTGTTATAGGTACATCTTTAGATATCTCTAGTATCTTAATCTCGTTAGGTTGATTAATATCCCAACTGTGGACATTTATTACCTTTCCAAAATCACTTATCCTAGGGGTACTATCTATTTTCATTTTAAATGGGATTCCATTGACAGAGATTACTGCACTTACCGGTTCTCTGGCAGAGACTCTAATGTATTCCAAATTCGAGGGCCTCCTAGTACCAAAATATAGGATTTCTCCCATGGATATATCCTCACGTATTTCCATTTCATTAGGATATCTCCACATTTTTACAGGTACTAATCGATTCTCTGTTTTAACATAGATATTACTGAAGTTGTATTTTGGATAGATTACAGTTATTACGTTAACATTGGATTCTACATGGGGAATATTTTCGAAGTAATATGGGGATGTACGGGTAATATTCTTTACTGACTTCCATATATTCTCCTCTACTGTTACATGAATTCTTGGAGCGTATTTTCTCACTCTAACGTTATCAAACCAGTACACCTCACTGTGAGTTCCCTCTCCAGTTCCTAGAAGTATGTATCTCTGTTGTGAAGGACTCTTAGTAACACTACACCGTGTTTTAACCATGGAATATCTGTTGTCGTTGGGATTTGGATCTCCGTAGTATCCATTGAAGAATTTCCAAATGGAGGCGTTACATATTCTATCTTTTGGATCATTACTATGTTCAAGTATAAACTTCTCATGGTACCATACGTTATCGTAGGTAAAGATGTTTGAAAGATATATGGCTTTTTCCACATAATTACGACATATGGCAAAAATTTGACGATATCCTGTAAATGAGTTGTAAAATTCATAATTGGTAGAATAATAATCTGGATCTACATATGGATCCACATTAGGAGTGGCGTAAAACCCTACCATGGTATCAGGGCTATCTGCACTCCCTCCAACTGCCCCAGTATGCCCCTTAACGACAGCCTCTAGGATATATATGTCCCCGTCAGAGACCCTTAATGGTTCACTAGATATCATACTTCTATATTTATCCTTCTCCTTATTCCCGTAGGAATCTAAATATGCCACATGATTTTTCCTCCTACCTCCGTTGTAAAAGGGTAATTCATTATCTTCTACAATTACCCACTCTCCCTTTAAAATTTTCCATTTATTCGATTCTCTCTCAAAATCTTCAAAGAATATAAATACCTCTTCACCGTTCCCTCCAGCATTAGATCCTCCTCCCTGGCCTTTCCTTAGATATACAACAGTATAGCTATTAGCTTTTATCCTACCTACCCTTATCCATACTCTACCTATTCTGTTGTACTCCCAGATCTCGATCCAGTAGGGGATTTTCCTATTTCCCTCCCAGAAACTTATACCCTTTCCATCTGGGGAGAAATCGAAGTTAAAGTTAGAGGGGGTCAGAGTAACTAACACCTGAAAATCCTTTAGATCGTAGTTGTTTGGATTGTAAATTGTTATTATATACTCCCAGGTACCCTCATAACTAATGTTACCCTCGTACTCTGTACCTCTAACTGAATACGGATCAAAGGTACCTGGGATAGTATCCCTTGAGGTGTAATAACTCTCCCTTACCCTATCTACAAATCTCATATAATCTGGGACGTAGGAATTTGATGGAAACTCATGGTCTTTAAATATCTTGTCCGCCCTTAAATTACTCTTTTCAAAGGCTTCAATATTTCTTTTTGTCTCGTGGAATGTTAAGACGTTGTGAGTAATGGCAAAGTATGCAAAATAGAAGAGGAGAAGTGCAATAGTAACTACTATAACAGCCTCCATAGTAAATATATACCCTTTATTTGATTTCAACTTAGATAGTCCTAGCATATCTATCCCCTGTTAATAGAATTAAAAAAGTAGGATATTTAAAAAATTTAAAACAGTTATTATTTAACAGTTACTCTTTAAAAAAATAAAAAAGTTAATACTCCTTCTCCAATTTGATGTATTTTATCTCCTTAACCTTATATTTCTGTTCAAACTCCTCCTCCTTTATCCTCTCCCCTGTAATCATATAAACTACCCTATCCCCGATGGAAGCTATTATATCTCCACATCTCTCTAGGTACTTGGCCATGAATATAGTCTCTGTAGCCATGGTAATATTTCTTGGATCCTCCAGGATATAACTTATCATCTCCCTGTAGAGTTGCTCGTAGAGTTTATTTATCTTTTTATCCCTGGCGTACACGTCCCTGGCTAACTTCTCATCCCTGTTTTTAAAGGCTCGGAGTGCATCCTTCAACATCTTTTCAAGGCACTCCACCATAGTTTTTATAATCTCGTTCTCCCTTCTAATCTTCAACTTGGATCTCAGTGTAATCTTTGCAATCTTACAGGCACAATCTCCTATCTTTTCCAACTTAGATATGATCTTAATAATAGTTAGTATAGTCCTTAGATCTGAAGCCACAGGCTGATATAGAGCTATAAGTTTTATACACCTGTCCTCGATCTCCATCTCCCTAATATCTATAACGTCGTCCCCCTTTATTACCTTCTCTGCCAGTTCCTTATCACAGTTTAGAAAGGCCTCTGTAGCAGCATGGAGTGCAGTTATACAGAGATTACCCATTTCAATGACCTCGTCTTCTACCTCTTTTAACTTAGAGTAGAATACCTCTTTTGTCATAGGTATCACCAATATCTTATCCAAATCTACCAGAGATATAATCTTCAGTCTCCTTTCTTGAAGGATTGAGGAATATCTTCTCAGTTCTGTCAAACTCTATAAGCTCACCCATTAAGAAGAATGCAGTGTAATCAGAGACCCTACTTGCCTGCTGCATGTTGTGGGTAACAACTACAACAGTGTAATCCCTCTTCAACTCAACCATGAGATCCTCTATCTTCTGGGTAGAGATAGGATCAAGTGCAGATGTAGGTTCGTCTAACAGTAAAACCTCAGGTTTAACTGCTATGGCACGGGCTATACAGAGTCTCTGCTGCTGCCCCCCAGATAGTTCAAATGCAGATTTTTTTAAGTTGTCCTTAACCTCATCCCATAGTGCAGCCTTCTTTAGAGCCCACTCTACAATCTCGTCCAAGGTCTTCTTATCCTTTATTCCATGTATCCTTGGCCCAAAGGCTACGTTGTCGTAGATGCTCATGGGAAAGGGGTTTGGCTTCTGAAAGACCATTCCCACCCTCTTCCTCACCTCTACTACATCTACATCCTCGTCGTATATGTTCTTTCCATCTAGGAGTACTTTCCCCTCAATTCTTGCATTAGGCACAAGATCAATTAACCTGTTTAAACATCTTATAAAGGAACTTTTACCACACCCACTGGGACCTATAATAGCAGTTATCTTGTTCTCGTATATAGGCATGGTTATATTTTTAAGGGCGTGATAATCGCCGTAGTAGAGGTTCAGATTTTTACTTTCCATCTTAACCTTCTCCCCCATTCCATCACCGAAGAGATCTGTTGTAAAGGGTTCCCTAAATCATCTCTGAGATCCTATTTTTATATAAATGTTTCTATTAATGTCAAATTTAGTCTACAAAATGTGAACAACAGTAATTGTTATAATGTCAGAAAAATTATAAATATCATTTATCCACTCAATAAGGTTTTAAAAGGAAGTTAGGAGGAGCACCATGAAATTAATAGCCTGGCTAGATGAGATATCTAACAGGGACGTGGACGTTGTAGGTGGAAAAGGAGCTTCCCTTGGGGAGATGTGGAATGCAGGTTTTCCAGTACCCCCTGCATTTGTAGTTACTGCAGATGCATATAGGTACTTTATAAGGGAGAACAAACTTGATAAGAAGATAAGGGAGATTCTAAAGGATATAGATGTGAACAACCCTGAGGAGCTAAATAGGAAGTCAGAGGAGATAAGGAGATTGATACTAAATGCCAAGATGCCCAAGGACTTGGAGATAAGTATTATCGAGAGTTACAACAGACTCTGTGAGGAGAGTAATGGGGAGGATGCATTTGTTGCAGTTAGAAGTTCTGCCACTGCAGAGGATCTACCTGATGCAAGTTTTGCCGGGCAGCAGGAGACTTATTTAAATGTTAAAGGGGCTGAAAACGTTGTTAAGGCTGTTCAAAAGTGTTTTGCCTCTCTTTTTACTCCTAGGGCTATATTCTACAGGGAACAGAAAGGGTTTGACCACCTAGATGTGGCGTTAGCTGTAGTAGTACAGAAGATGATAAACTCTGAGAAAGCTGGTGTTCTATTTACTGTTAACCCTATAAATCACAACTATGAGGAGATGGTAGTAGAGGGTGCCTGGGGACTTGGGGAGGGGGTGGTAAGTGGAGCTGTAACTCCAGATACTTACATCATAGATAAGAAGACTCTAACTCCAAAGAGTATCTCCATAGCTCGGAAAGATATAATGTTTATAAGGGATGAAAAGGGAGAGACGAAAAAGGTGGAGACCCCTGAGGATCTAAAGGAGAAGAGAGTGCTATCTGAGGAGGAACTTAGAAAACTTGGAGAGATAGGGTTATCTATCGAGAAACACTATGGAAGGCCTATGGATATTGAGTGGGCCATAGAGAGGGGTAACATATACATGCTCCAGGGGAGACCTATAACTACTTTGAAGGAGAACAGCAACAGTGGGAAAACCTTGGAGAAATCCCAGGAATCAGGGGAGATTCTGTTAAAGGGTATTGGGGCATCTCCAGGTTTAGCCTCTGGTAAGGTGAAGATAATTAGGGATATTAAGGAAATAGACAAAATAGAGGAGGGGGACGTCTTAGTAACTAAGATGACCACTCCAGATATGGTACCTGCCATGAAGAAGGCCAGTGCCATCGTTACAGATGATGGGGGTTTAACCTGTCACGCAGCTATTATCTCCAGGGAGTTAGGTACCCCCTGTGTTGTAGGTACCCAGAGGGCTACTGAGGTATTAAAGGACAACATGCTAGTTACTGTAGATGGGGAGAAGGGGATAGTGTACAGGGGGGAGATAAAGAGAGGTGATAAAAAGAAAGAGGAAAAGAGGGAGATAAGCACAGGGGCGCCAGTAATTATAACTGCCACGGAGATCATGGTAAATGTTTCCATGCCTGAGGTTGCAGAGAGAGCTGCCGCCACTGGTGCAGATGGAGTGGGCCTTCTAAGGGCAGAGCATATGATACTGGAGACAGGGGTTCATCCCATTAAGATACTTAGGGAGAAGGGAGAGGATGCCCTTGTAGAGGTCTTTGCAGAGGGTATTAGAAAAGTGGCAGATGCCTTCTATCCAAGACCTGTAACCTATAGAACCTTGGACGCACCAACAGATGAGTTCAGGGGATTGGAAGGGGGAGAGGATGAACCTGTGGAGCAGAACCCTATGTTAGGTTGGAGAGGTATTAGGAGGAGTTTAGATGAGAAGGATATATTGAAATGTGAACTACTTGCAATAAAGAAGCTAAGAAGTGAGGGGTATAAGAACATAAGGTTGATGATACCTCTTGTTACAAATGCATCAGAGGTTAGAAAGGTAAAGGAGTTGGCTAGGGAGATAGGTTTAGAGTTAGGGAAGGATGTGGAATTTGGTGTGATGGTAGAGACCCCAGCAGCTGCCCTTATCATAGAGGACATTATTAAGGAGGGGATCGACTTCGTCTCCCTAGGTACAAACGATCTAACCCAGTACACCATAGCTATAGACAGGAACAACGAACTTGTTGCAAAGTACTACAGGGAGAATCACCCTGCAGTTTTAAAGTTGATAGAGTACGTTATAAAGACGTGTAAAAAACACGGTGTAAAAACCTCCATATGTGGCCAGGCTGGAAGTAGACCCTCTATGGTGGAGAAGCTTGTTAGATGGGGTATCGACAGTATCTCTGCAAACATAGACGCCATAGATACTATAAGGAAGACTGTGGCAAGAACTGAGCAGAGGATCATCCTAGAGACTATTAGAGATGGGAGATTCAGCAGGGATTAAAAATATCCCCTGTAGATGATAGTATGATAGAGGAAAATAAGATCCAAGATAGAATTAGTAGGGAGAAGATAGAGGAGTATTTGAGAAAAACAGAGGAGGCAATAGATGTTATTAAAAAGGGCCTTCCACCAAAGAGGAGTTTACTGTATAGTGTTGCCTTGGACTTCCTATCGATGATAGAGTGTTACTATAAGGATGCCAAGGTATTTATAGAAAAGGGGGATTACATAAATGGATTTGCATCTCTAAATTACGCCTACGGCTGGATAGACGCGGGAGTCCGTCTAGGTATATTCGATGTTGGAGATGACGACGTGAACTTCACACTGGCTAGATAAAATGAAAAAAGGGACGGTGAGGGAAAAATGCCTAACTACCATGTAACACTACAGGCTCCCTATATAGTTAAAAATGTGGAGGATGCAGAGGACGCCATAAGTGTGGCTATATCCAATGTAGGGAAGTTACTAAACAAGCACAACATGGAGTACGTAGATATAGATGTAGGGTTAACTATATGTCCAAAATGTGGAGAACCTATAGACTGTGTTCTAGTAGTTGCCAAGACTGCCCTAGTAGGTCTACTACTCTCTATGAAGGTGTTCAATGCAGAGAGCATGGAGCATGCAATAAGGATAGCTAAATCTACTATAGGTAAGGCCTTAAAGGACATACCCCTTGAGGTTGTAGATGTAGTAGAGATATAATTCTTCTTTTTTTTATAACTATTAAAATAGGTGCTAACATGCTCCCAAGTGAGGTTGCCCTATCTATTATAAGAAAGTACATGGAGAGATTTGAGAGGGGAGAGAATATAGAGGAATTTAAAAGGGATCTCATTAGGGATCTTCTCAATCACAAGGTTTTAATTAGAACTGAGGATAACACCTATACCCTAGTATCCCAGTGTAGAGAAGAACTTATGCACTCTAAGATAGGGGCCTTAAGGGAGAGTGTGGAAAAGTTTGTAATACCTTCTAATCTCAGTTATATGAAACATCCAAAGATACTAGACCTCTGTAGTGGTATAGGTTACAACTCTATAGGGGCTCTCCACTACAACAGAGGATGTAGAATAGACATGGTAGAGTGTTGTAAGGAGGTGCTCTTTCTATCCCTGTGCTTAGACATCCCCTATGAAGAACAGGAAATAATAAAAGATAGAATTAGGGCCTTTCTAGAGGGTGAGAGAAGTAGAGGTGATATAAACGTATACCTAGGAGATGGGAGAGATGTTATTAAGAGATTGGAGGGAGGATATAATATAGTGTTCCACGATGCCTTCTCTCCCCAGAGGGACGCTGTACTCTATACCCTAGATTTCCTAAGGGAGGTTTATAAGAAGATGGATGACAACGGTGTTCTAATATCTTACTCCTCCTCTATTCCCTTTAGAGGTGCACTGGTAGAGGCAGGTTTTGTCCTATCTGAGGGGGAATCTGTAGGTAGAAGGAGGGGAATAACTATAGCCTATAAGAACCTATCTCCAGAGAGAAAGATTAGGAGAATACCTTTAACAGACGAGAGACTTATAGGGATATCTACAGTGGGAGTGCCCTACAGGGATCCAAACTTAAACCTAACCCATAGGGAAATTGTAGAAAATAGGGATGTGGAGAGGATGGAGTTTAAGAGGAGATTGTTAGAGACAGGAAAATATTACTCTACAAAGAAGGTTAAACAGGGGAAGATAGATAAAAAGTTTCTAGATATTCAACGTTTAAATTTAAACTCCAGTGAGATAATTTTAAAGATGAGGGAGGCTTTAGGATTGTAACAGGCAACTCTCTACAGCTCTTCTCATAACCTCAACATCTGGTTTTACACCTGTCCATATCTCAAAGGCCAATGCCCCCTGATAAACTAGCATTCCAATACCGTTGATAGTTTTTGCCCCTCTCTTCTTCGCCTCCCTAAGTAGGGCAGTCTCCCTTGGATTGTATATAAGATCCATAACAACCATATCCCTGGGTATCCCCTCTAGGTCTATTACTGGCTTCACGTTAACGTGAGGGTACATACCAACTGGTGTAGCATGGATAAGTATGTGGTAGTCCCTTAAATCCACCTTTAGATCCCCATAATTAACCTTTCTATTTAACTTCCTCCATATCTCCTCTGCTAAAAGTTTAGCCCTCTCAACTGTTCTATTTACGACGGTGATGTTGTTGTCCTTTGCCAGTTCAAAGGCTACAGCCCTTGCAGCACCTCCTGCACCTACTATAAGTATATCCTTCCCCTTCACCTTTCCAATCTCCTCCTCAAGGGCCATACGAGCCCCTAAACCGTCTGTGTTGTATCCAGTTGCTATACTATCCTCAATCTTCACAGTGTTTACAGCCCCTATAAGTTGGGCCTCCCTGTCTAACTTATCTAGATAGTTTATAACCTCTACCTTATAGGGCACTGTAACGTTAAAGCCCTTAAATGTCCCAAGGGCCTTTGCCCCATCTACTACGTACTTCAACTTATTAGGATGGACGTCAAAGGCTAGGTATACGTAGTTTAAATTTTTATCCTTTAGTGCCCTGTTGTGCATAACAGGAGAGAGGGAGTGCTCCACTGGATGACCAATAAGTCCTAGAAGTTTAGTTTTAGAGTTTATCATCTACTTACACCTTTATCCACAATCTCCCTTATAGTCTCAACTACATACTCCACCTGCTCCCAGGTTAGGCCGTAGACACTCATCTTTATCTCCCTGGTAACCCCTGGCACTATTCCCCCAATACCTCTCCTCTTCAACTCCTCGTAAAAGAAGTAACCTCTCCTCTTATCCCTCCTGGCTATCTCCTCAAGTACTGGAGTCTCAAATTTAATCAAGTCGTGTTCCTTAGGTTTCACACCTAGCTGTTTAAAACCTATCTCCTCTAAATTCTCCACTACGTATCTCGTCTTCTTCAACTCCTCCTCCCATCTCTTAACCCTCTCTACAACGTAGGGAAAACTTGCCATAAGGGAGATAAGGGGTACCCCTCTACTTGTACATCCTAGGAGTTCCACCTCCTTCTTTGGATAACTCTCAGACCTCCTAAGTACATCCTCTGCAAACTCCTCCCTCATGGATAGAATACCTACTGGGCCAGAGGCTGCCATACTTTTATGCCCAGAACAGGCTAGAAAATCTGCCTTCAACTTCTTCCCCTTAACTACCATCCTCCCCACTGTATAGGCACAGTTTAACAGAAAGGGGTAACCTTTTTTCTTAGCTATCTTTCCCACCTTCTGGGCATCACTTAGGTTGCCGTAGGATCCATCTACATGGGTAAGTAGTATAAGGCCTATACTCTTCCCCTCGTCCTCCAACCTCTCTATAACCTCTACGTATCCCTCAGGCTCTATTCTATAGGTGGGATATCCATCGTTCTTTACTGTGGCGTAGTTTAACTTTCCCCTCTCTATGGCTAGATAGGAGGTGTAGTGGGCATTTTCATCTAGTACTACGTAATCCCCCTCTCTACATATGGAGTGCATAACTATAAACTTACTCTCCCTAGCTCCATGGGTAGGCCTAGATATATCCATGTCTAAAAACTTAGATAAGTCCTCTAGAAACTCACATACTGGAGGTGTCTTTATCTCGTCTAAACGTCCCCCACAGTAATCACATATACTGTAACCATCCCAGAACTCGTAGATAGCCTTTTTCGCCTCTACAGGTAGAACCCCTCCCCGCTGAATAGGATTTAAATTTATATACTCCCTCCCTAGGTGTCGACTGAGGTTTCTATACCTGTCCAGGTTTATCTCCATTAAACCACCTTAAAAATAAAAAAAGTTTAATTGTTCTCTTCTTTTTCTAACTCTTTATCCTCCTCTAGTGCCTCCAATGGTTCACCAAACTCTAAAACTTCAGACTTGTAAACCTCTACCTTTCTAAGGGGGAATATCTTCTTACACTCTCCGTATATCTTTGTACTTAACTCGTCTAGGAGCATGGCCTGGACAAACTCTGGGAATGTTGAGTTCTTTGCAGTTTCCCTAATTATCTCCTCTGTTTTTTTCCTAATATCTGTCTTGTGGCAATCCCTTGCCCTGTACGCAGTTAATACCATGGCCTTTACTCTTATCTTGTAGTTGTCCTTAGTTTTCACATCTACGATAGAGGTTATCTTACTCATCCTCCTTCTTATCAGGGATTTTATATACTCCCTTGTAGTATCGTGGCCTATGAACTGTGTTGTGGCGTTGTTACCGCTAACTCCATTTACCTTAAAGTACATCCTTATCATGTGTTTAGCAGGGTCGTTTATAAGGTCCTGCAAACTAACCTCTGCCACCCTCCCCATAATCCTGGCAGGATCGTTTGCAGGGGTTTTTCCTATTAGAACCCCTCCAAAGGCCTGAGGGGTATATATGTCATACCATACCTTTGTCTTCCAGGTATCCCTGGCAACCTTTTTTCCCTTTCCAGTGGTTCTAGCCCTTATCTTAGGCATATTTACACCTCGTTATTTTATAGTAAATACTCAGTTAGATCTATGTAGTTTTTAAAGGGTTTTGTAGGTTGGGCATATATCCTCTTTATATTCCTGGCAACCTCTCTCTTGGAGGTGCCCCTCTCTGTTTTTATCATCTTTATCCTGAAGAAGCCATTTCCAACTCGATAGATATGTCTACTGTCAAATACGTAGTCCTGGGGAACAATTACGTTTACAGAGTAGGTTCTCTTTCCATCGTTGATAGAAATGCCTACCTTTTTAGGGATACTTAAAGATTTTGTCCATATAGTTTCCACATCTTCAGCCTTTGAGGATTGAGTTCTCCTATCCCCCTCTATACCAGTTATCTCCAGATCCTCCCCCTCTACGTTTATCACATCTCCAACCTTTAAAACCTCATCAGTAGGTATCTGAATAACCTTCTTCTCAGAACTCCCATATCTACTAACTATAACCTTTACATCCTTTAACTTAACACTCCTCTCTATCTCCCATATGTGACCACATTCTAAACACTTTACCTTTAACTTTAGATGCCTCTTGGATTCCTCCCTCTTTATAACACTGTGGGGGGTAACATCCCCACATACAGGGCACTCTAGGGAGAGGACTTCTTTGCTATCCTCCATATTCTCTTCCTCTTAAAATTTATTTCCTCTTCCTCTTTCTTCTTCTACCTTTCTGGAACTGCTGTGGCACTACCCTTACCTGGACGTTCATCGCCCGCTCTAGGAACTCCTCGTAGGTAAATGGTACATCCTCCCCAATTACACCTCTGTTCTTTAGATACTCCCTTGCTATTAGATAGTATATCAGGGCAACTGCCTTTCTACCTTTATTGTTTGTTGGGATTACAAAGTCTATAAAGGACGTTAGATGCTCTGTATCACACATACCTACAATAGGGATACCTATCTCTATAGCCTCCTTCAGTGCCTGCCTATCTACCCTAGGGTCACTGAGGAATAACACCTCAGGTTCCATGAAGCTCTTAGTTACAGGGTTAGTTAAAGTACCTGGTATAAACCTCCCTGGAACTGTTGTTATCCCAGTTACCTCTCCAAATTTCTTCAGTGGACCCATGGAGTATATCCTCCTTGAGACAGCTAGAATCTCCTCAGGCTCGTACTTTGAGAGGAACTTACTTGCTAACTTTATCCTCTCGTCTGTCTTTCTAACGTCCAATACGTAAAGTCCATCGGACCTTACCCTGTAGATAAACCTCTTCATATCCTCTGTTTTCTGCATAGTACCTATGTGCACCCCTGCAGCTAAATATGTGTCTAATGTTACTAGCATATTTTCCTCTGCTGTTGTCATACTACAACCTCCAAAAGAGTGGTTTTTAATTGTTTAAAAGGAGATTTTTTATAAAAGAGTGGTTTTTACTATTTTGCATAAAAGTCCAAAGTATTTAAATCTTTCGGTAGAGGGATAGAACTATGACTGTAAAGAGAATGACTTTAATACTCTACAACTCCTACGATAAGAGGAGATGGCACGAGGCCCATAAAAGGGCTATAGCCAGGGCTGCCCCTGTATGCTATGCCTACAACTGCAACCTTGCAATTATGGATTTCCCCTGTAGTAGAGAGGATATAATGTCCATAGAGACTACCATTGGAGATGCTGGGGAGTACTTAAGAAGGTTGATAGAGAGTAACAGATTCATGATAGTAGATAGTTATCAACCTCAGTTTGGGATACCTGTTGCAACTACCTCAAAGCCTGAAGAGAAAAAGTTAATAACCCCTGAGGGTGTGGCACAGCTACTGTTTAAAAAACCATGTGGACTTTACGTAGGTCTTGGAAGACGGGGACTCCCTAAGGAGATATTCCAGTTCTCTAAATATCATTTAGATATAACTAAGAGGAGGGTCTCCCTGGAAACCTGTACTGCTATAGGGATAATACCTGCTGTAATTAGCACCTATATAGAGGTATTTAGTAAAAAATAACAAAAATTATATATATTGGATAAATTTTTAAAAATCTGATAAAGCCTTTAAAAGACAAGGGGGTAATCCTGTGTCCACAGTAGAATCTCTTATGAGAATAAAGGAGGCAGAGCAGGAGGCTGTTGAGATAATTGAAAATGCAAAAAAAGAAGCTGAGAGGATAAAGTTAGAGGCGATGGAAAAAGCTAAAAAGATCATAGAGGAGGCTGAGGAAGAGGCCCGTAGAATGGTGGAGGAATTAATTCGAAAAAGTGAAGAGATGGCTAAAAAGGAGGCAGAAGATATAATATTAACTGGAGAAAGTGAGATAGAGCAGTTGGAGGCAGTTGCCAAGATAAAAATACGCTCACTGAAGTTAGAGGACGTACTGGATATCTTCAAAGTTTAACATTAGAAAGGTGGTTTTAGTGAGGCCTGCAAGGATGAGGAAATTGAGGGCGGTGATCTTAGATGAAAAAATGGATAACGTTGTAAGAGAACTCCACGAAGAGGGGCTAATGGAACTATGTGACTTAACTTCAAAGTTGGAGGACCCCCAGTGGGCAGATCTACTCTCCCCCTCCTCACCTGCACCTTATCTAAGAGATGTTTCAGCGTTGTTAATTAAAACTAACAGGTTTTTAGATCTCTTTGACAGTGTTAAACCTGAGGAGAAAAGGGGATTGAAGGAGTTGTTAAATCCCACTCTGCCACCAAAGGAGAAGGTAACATTCTCTTCTGCAGATGAGGTAATAGCCTACGGTCGATCTCTTTTAGAGAGTATAGAGGGAGAAGTAAAGGAACTGGCAGAGAGGCTAAATTATCTGGAGAGTAGGATAAACTATCTCCAACAGTTAAAGGGGTATATGGAGTACTTGAAAGACTTTGACATAGATCTAGAGTACGTTAAAAGTGGACCTTACACCTACGTAGCAGTAGGTTTAGTACCTGAGGACAGGATATCCCAGTTGAAGGAGAGGATATCCTCTATTACAGATAACCTCTCTGAGGTTATAGAGGGAAGAACTGTTATCACCAGTGAGAGGGAGAAGAAGGTCCCAGTTATAGTTGTAACGTTGAAGGAGTACGGGGATGCTGTCAGTGGGGAGTTAAGGAGGAGTGGATTTGAGAGGATAGAGATCTCCAACTTAAAGGGTACACCAAGGGAAAACCTGGAAAAGATAGAGGAGGAGATAAAGGAGTGTAAAAAGGAGAGGGAAACTATCTTAAATAAGTTAAGGGAGTTAGCTAAGAAGTGGTACAGGAAACTCTTAGTACTACATGAACTCCTGGAGATAGAGAAGGAGAGGGCAGAGTCCTACACTAAATACGGCAGAACTAAGAGAACCTACATGTTAGAGGGATGGGTACCTGAGAAGTATGTAGATAAGGCTAAGAGTACTATAGAGAGGGCATCTCAAGGTTGTGGAGTTGTGGAGGTAGGGGAGCCTGACGAACCTGAGGAGAAGATACCTGTAATGCTTGACAACCCTAAACCTGTAAAGCCCTTTGAGATGTTAACTGAGATGTTTGCACCTCCAAAGTACAACGAGATAGATCCTACCTTACTGATAGTTCCTGGATTTCTAATATTCTTCGGTATTATGCTTACAGACGCTGTATACGGGCTGCTCTTAACAGCACTTGGTCTCTTTATCTGGAAGAAACTCGGTAAGATAAGTGAGGGGGCCCGTAATATAGGATATATATTAACACTGGCAGGTATAGCCACAGTTGTTGCAGGTATTATAACTGGAGGATATCTAGGAGATTTCCTAAAACAGTTCTTAGGGTTTGACATATACAAGACACCTTTTGCCCTAGTGAACCCTCTAGGGGAGAGCTTCTATATCAACGAATCTAGGCCCCTCTTTAAAATTGGAAATATAGCTGTAGACAACGGTCCCATTGCAATACTTCTCTTCTCCATATTGATAGGGGTGCTACATCTCTTTATAGGGTTAGTTATAGGGTTTAAGGAGAACCTTGAGAAGAAAGGATTTATGGAGGCCTTTTTAAATCAAGGTATATGGATCCTCCTGATAATTGGAGTAGCTGTAGGTGTTATAACTAACATGCCCTATCTCATAGCTGCTACTGTAGCAGTTGTAGTGCTCCTCTGTATAATCAAGGGCTATATGAAGGGAGGGATACTAGACGCCATGTTAGGGGCCATGGATATCACAGGGTTCCTAGGTAACGTACTCTCCTATGCAAGGCTTCTAGCCCTGTGTCTAGCTACTGGAGGTCTTGCAATGGCTGTAAATATAATGGCCAAGTTGATCGGGGACAGTATCCCAGTAATTGGTATACTACTGGCATTGATAGTTCTCCTTATAGGGCACACCTTCAACTTTGTAATGAACGGTCTTGGTGCCTTTATACACTCCCTTAGGTTGCACTACGTAGAGTTCTTTGGGCAGTTCTACGAGGGCGGTGGTAAGAAATTCCAACCTTTCAAGGCTAAAAGGGAGTATACTACTGTTAATTAAAAAGCTACTAAGGTGATAGTAATGGTACTGGACAACCCACTACTACTTGGAGCTATAGGTGCAGGTTTGGCAGTTGGTATTGCAGGATTTGGATCTGGTATTGGGGCAGGTATTGCTGGGGCAAGTGGTGCAGGGGTAATTGCAGAGGATCCCTCTAAGTTTGGTACAGCTATAGTATTCCAGGCCTTACCTCAAACCCAGGGGTTATACGGTTTCCTCGTTGCTATCCTTATACTATTTGTATTCAAAAATGCCCCTGAGTGGGCTATGGTAGGTGCAGGGGTTGCAACAGGTTTAGCAGGGCTCTCAGCAATTGGACAGGGTATAGCATCTGCCGCAGGATTAGGGGCAGTGGCAGAGGATGAGAAGATATTCGGTAAGGCTATGGTCTTCTCAGTACTCCCTGAAACCCAGGCAATATATGGTTTGTTAGTGGCAATCCTCCTACTAGTAGGGGTCTTTGGAAACAGCCTTGGAGCAACTACAATAGCAGCCTTAGGTGCAGGTTTGGCAGTAGGGTTTGCAGGTCTCTCAGGTATTGGACAGGGTATTACAGCTGCAGCTGCCATTGGAGCAACAGCTAGGGATCCAGATGCCATGGGTAAAGGTCTTGTCTTGGCAGTTATGCCAGAAACCTTTGCTATCTTTGGTCTACTGATAGCAATACTCATAATGCTTGGCATTATGTTTTAAACTATAATTTTTTTATTTTTAAGGTGAAAAAATGGGAGTAGATGAGATCGTCTCTAAGATACTGGAGGATGCCAACAAAGAGGCTGAAGAGATTATAGAGAAGGCTAAAGCAGAGGCTGAGAAGATATTAGAGGAGGCAAAGAAGGAGGCAGAGAGGAGAAAAAGTGAAATACTCAAAAAGGGGGAGAAAGAGGCAGAGATGATAAAAAACAGAATTATTGCAGAGGCTAAATTAGAGGTTAAGAAGAGGATACTTAAGAAGAAGGAGGAGTTAATCGAGATGGCTATAAGGAAGTTAAGGGAGGAGTTGATGAAACTACCTGAGAGGGAAAACTACAGAGATCTTCTTATCAAGCTCATAGTTGATGGGGCAGTTGCAGTGGATAGTGATGACGTTGTTGTAGATCTCAATAGAAGGGACTACGAGATGATAGACATTAACACCCTCTGGGAGATAGAGAGGAAGATAGAGAGGGAAACTAATAGAGCAGTAGTTGTTAGAAAAGGTAGTATTGTTGACATAGTTGGCGGTGCCATTGTAAGAGATAGAAGTAGTTCCAAGATCTGTAACAACAGCTTAGAGGCTATATTTGAGAGGAACTTGGAGAACATCAGGACAAAAATTGCCCAGCTACTGTTTTAAAAAGGTGATGGGATGGGATTGGAGGAGGTAATTCCCTGGATATCCTACGATATGTTTGTTACACTGTTGATACTGGCAGGGCTACTGATATTCCTATCTGTTATAGTGTATATTATCAAGTATTTAATAGACAACGCCCCCTATGCATATGTAAATGCAAGAGTTAGAGGAATGGAGGCTAAACTTCTAGATGATCACAAGTTTAACGAACTTATAGAGGCTGGAAGTCTAGTGGAGGTTATAGGGCTCCTGGAAGATACTGAGTATAGCAGATATATCTCAACAACCTCTAAGGATCGATTCTCTATAGAAAAAAGTTTAGATATGCATCTGGCCCATATCTATAAGACACTGGCAGAGATATCCCCAGAGAAAGCTAAAAAAGTACTGAAGTTATTTGAAAAGAGATACGACATTAGGAATATTAAAACTATCCTCAGGGCTAAGTACGCTGGATTAGATGGAGAGAGTACCTTTAAGATGTTAATCCCTATAGGGACTATACCTGAGAACAGGTTAAGGGAGCTCTGTGAGGCCAAAACTGTTGAAGAGGTTGTAACTGGATTGGAAGGTACTGAGTACGGAAAGATACTCTCTGAGAAACTTTCAGAGTACGAGGAGTACAATAACCTACTACCCCTTGAGTTAGCCCTAGATAAGTATCTCTATCATAGCCTATGGAGGACTGTAAAGATTGAAGGTGCTAACGAGGATATCTTCAAGGAGTTTATAGGAAAGATGATAGACGTGGAGAACCTCAAGGTAATTTTAAGGTGTAAAAGGGAGGGAGTACCTTCTGAGGTTACTTTAAACTATCTATTAGATGTGGGATACGAGTTGGCGCCCTGGAAGTTGAAGGAGTTAGCAGAGGGAGAGTCTATAGAGGGGGTAATAAGCTCATTGGAGGATAGTGAATACGGTAATATACTGGCAGAGCACCTGGAGGAGTACGAGAGAAGTAAGAGCGTATTTGTATTTGAGAAGGTCCTAGACAACTATATACTAGAGGTAGGTAAGAGGTTGTCCCTAAGACAGCCCTTTGGAGTTGGACCGATCATAGGCTTCCTAACCTCTAAGGAGATGGAGGTAAAGAAGTTGAGGGCTATTATAAATGGGAAGATAGAGGGGTTATCACCAAGGGATATAAAGGAACTGATTACAAATTAATAGGAGGATAGTATGAAAATTGGTGTAGTTGGGGATTTCCACATGACCGTAGGTTTTAGGTTGGCTGGTCTTACCGATGTTTATCAAGTTGAAACTCCTGAGGATGCCATAAAAGTTATTGAAGAACTAGATAGAAGGGAGGATATTGGATTAATCATCATCTCTGAAAAACTTGGAGATACCCTAGGGGATAAACTCTCCAAGATAAATACCTATATTGTAGAGGTACCTGATAAAGATGGACCTATCGTTAGAGAACGTGACCCTATAAGGGAGCTTGTAAGAAAGGCAGTAGGTATAGAACTGAAGAAATAGAGGTGATTAACATATGGTAGTAGGTAAGATAGCTAAGATATCAGGGCCTGTTGTAGTAGCAGATGGGATGAAAGGATCTAAGATGTACGAGGTAGTGAGGGTAGGGGAGGAGAAGTTAACTGGGGAGATTATCCAGTTAAGAGGGGACAGGGCTGTTATCCAGGTATACGAGGAAACTACAGGTATAAAACCTGGAGAGCCAGTTGAAGGTACTGGGACACCTCTCTCTGTAGAGTTAGGGCCAGGTATGCTAAGGGCTATATACGACGGTATTCAGAGACCTCTAACGGAAATAGAGACTAAAACTGGTAGTATATTTATACCAAGGGGAGTTACTGTACCAGCCTTACCAAGGGATGTAAAGTGGGACTTTGTACCAACTGTAAATGAAGGGGACTACGTAGAGGGGGGAGATGTTATAGGTACTGTTAAGGAGACAAAACCAATAGTACACAAGATACTTGTTCCCCTAGGTATAAAGGGGAAGATAAAGGAGATAAAATCTGGAAAGTTTACAGTTGAAGATACTGTTGCAGTGGTGGAGACTGAGGAGGGAGAGGAGAAAGAGATTAAGATGATGCAGAAGTGGCCTGTAAGAAAACCAAGACCTTACAGGGAAAAGTTGCCCCCTGTTATCCCACTGATAACTGGTACAAGGGTTATAGATACATTTTTTAGCCTTGCAAAGGGAGGAACTGCTGCAATTCCAGGACCCTTTGGAAGTGGTAAGACAGTAACACAGCAGCAACTTGCAAAGTGGTCAGATGCAGATGTAGTAGTATATATTGGATGTGGAGAGAGAGGTAACGAGATGACAGAGGTTATTGAGGAGTTTCCCCAGTTGGAGGACAGGAGAACAGGGAGTAAGTTAATAGACAGGACTATACTCATTGCAAATACGTCAAACATGCCAGTAGCTGCTAGGGAGGCCTCTATCTATACAGGGGTTACAATAGCAGAGTACTTCAGAGATATGGGCTACGGGGTGCTCCTAACTGCAGATTCAACCTCTAGATGGGCAGAGGCTATGAGGGAGATAGCAGGGAGATTGGAGGAGATGCCTGGAGAGGAGGGGTATCCAGCCTATCTAGCCTCTAGACTAGCTCAGTTCTACGAGAGGGCAGGGAGAGTTAAATGTGAAGGTAGTGGGGATAAGGAGGGCTTCGTATGTATTGTCGGGGCAGTATCTCCACCAGGAGGGGACTTCTCAGAACCTGTAACCTCTAACACCTTGAGGATAGTTAAGGTATTCTGGGCACTTGATGCAAACCTTGCAAGGAGGAGACACTTCCCAGCTATAAACTGGCTCCAGAGTTACTCCCTGTATATAGACGATGTAACTCCATGGTGGCAAGAACATACAGGACCTGATTGGAGAGAGTTAAGGGACGAGGCTATGAGGTTACTCCAGAAGGAGGCTCAACTCCAGGAGATAGTCCAACTTGTAGGTCCTGATGCTCTCCCAGATAAGGAGAGGGTAATATTAGAAGTTGCAAGGATGCTCAGGGAGGACTTCCTACAGCAGGATGCATTTGACGAGGTAGATACCTACTGTCCCCCAATGAAGCAGTACATGATGTTAAAGATTATTATGACATTCTATAGAAAGGCTCTAGAGGTAGTTGAGAAGGGAGTAGAGCCACAGAAGATATTAAAGGTGTCTGTTAAGAGGGACATTGCAAAGATGAAGTATATACCTGAAGATAAATTCCTCAAAGAAGTTGCTCCAGCAATTCTAGAGAAAATTGAGAGGGAGTTAGAGGCCCTTCTAGAGAATCCTTAAATTTTTTTTAAATTATTAAAATAAAAAGGAGGGTTAACTATGGAGGCCTTGAACAAGTTCGTAGAGTATACATCAGTATCAAGTATTGCAGGTCCACTGTTGATAGTAGAAGGTGTTAAAGGGGTGGCATATGGGGAGATCGTTGAGATAATAACTCCCACTGGAGAGAGGAGAACAGGGCAGGTTTTAGAGATAAGTGAGGACTTAGCTGTTGTACAGGTGTTTGAAGGTACCACTGGATTAAGTACAGATAAGACAAGGGTTAGATTCACTGGAGAGACCCCTAAAATTGGAGTCTCCATGGAGATGTTAGGTAGAATATTCGACGGAAAAGGAAGACCTATAGACGGAGGACCTGAGATCATACCTGAGAAGAAGATGGACATATACGGCTATCCCCTAAACCCAGTATCTAGAAGAACCCCTGAAGACTTCATCCAGACAGGTATCTCTGCAATAGACGGTCCAAATACCCTAGTTAGAGGACAGAAACTACCTATATTCTCAGGTTCAGGTCTTCCCCATAACCAGTTGGCAGTACAGATTGCAAGGCAGGCTAAGGTTAGAAAAGAGGGGGAGCAGTTTGCAGTAGTATTTGCAGCTATGGGTATTACCTCTGAAGAGGCAAACTTCTTTATGGAGGAGTTTAGAAAAACAGGTGCCCTTGAGAAGGCTGTGGTGTTTATAAACCGTGCAGATGATCCAGCTATTGAGAGGATATTAACTCCAAGGATTGCCCTAACTACTGCAGAGTATCTAGCCTTCGAAAAGGATATGCACGTACTAGTTATACTTACAGATATGACCAACTACTGTGAGGCCCTGAGGGAGATCTCTGCAGCGAGGAACGAGATACCTGGTAGGAGAGGTTATCCAGCCTATATGTAC
This sequence comes from Methanothermococcus okinawensis, assembly GCA_015662355.1. Taxonomy (GTDB): domain Archaea; phylum AGJL01; class Methanococci; order Methanococcales; family Methanococcaceae; genus Methanofervidicoccus; species Methanofervidicoccus okinawensis_A. The sequence goes on along the minus strand of DQUI01000061.1, from coordinate 14,659 downwards.
ACAGACCTTGCAACTATATACGAGAGAGCAGGGAGGGTAAAGGGTAAGAAGGGAACTATCACCCAACTACCTATACTTACTATGCCCCACGACGATATAACTCATCCAATACCAGACTTAACAGGTTATATTACAGAGGGACAGATAGTACTCTCAAGGGAGTTGCACAGAAAAGGTATATATCCGCCGATAGACATACTTCCATCCCTTTCAAGACTTGCCTCAAAGGGACAGGGTAAGGGAAAGACTAGAGAGGACCATCCAAAGGTTATGAGCCAGGTATATGCAGCCTATGCAGAGGGTAGAAATCTAAGGGACCTTGTTGCAGTTGTTGGAGAGGAGGCACTTACTGAGAGGGACAGGGCCTACTTAAAGTTTGCAGACGAGTTTGAGAGAAGGTTTGTCAATCAAGGTAAGGACGAGGAGAGAAGTATAGAGGAAACACTAGATTTAGCCTGGGAGTTACTGACTATACTGCCAAGGGAGGAGTTGAAGAGGATACCTGAGGAGTTGATAGAGAAGTATCTACCTAAGAAATAACTTCTATTTTTTTAAGGTGTTATCATGGCAGAGGTTAATCCTACAAGGATGGAGTTGTTAAAGCTTAAAAACAAGATTAAACTTGCCCAGAAGGGGCATAAGCTGTTGAAGCAGAAGAGGGATGCCCTTGTAATGGAGTTTTTCAATATAATTGAACAGGCTGCAGGGTTAAGGGAGAAGGTAAACAGGGCACTAGGGGATGCCTATAGAGACTTAATAATGGCCCAGGGAATAATAGGTAGTTTAGGAGTTAAAGAGGTATCCCTTGCATCAAAAAACCCTAACATCAAGTTAGAGATAGACTCAAGAAATATTATGGGTGTTACTGTACCTGTAATGGAGGTAGAGAATGTAAGGAGGGATCTATCCTCCAGGGGCTACAGTCCCTATGGGGTATCTGCCAAGGTAGACGATGCTGCAAGGGCCTTTGAGGAGGCCTTGGAACTTATAGTTGAACTGGCAGAGATAGAGACCTCTATAAAACTACTGGCAAAGGAGATCATCAGTACAAAGAGGAGAGTAAATGCCCTGGAGTACGTGGTGATCCCTAAGTTGGAGGAGATGAAGAAGTACATTGCCATGAGGTTAGACGAGATGGAGAGGGAGAACTTCTTCAGATTAAAACTTATTAAGTCTAAGATAAGTGCAAGGGAGAAGGGCTAAACATCCTCTGGTGGAGTTATGGAGAGAATTAAGGTAATCTCACCTGCAACCTCTGCAAACTTAGGTCCAGGTTACGACATCTTTGGATTGGCACTCTCTGAGCCCTACGATATAATAACCCTCTCAAGATCTGAAGAGGGTATAGTTATATCAGTAAGGGGGGAGGGGGCAGATAGAATACCTAGAGAGGTGGATAAAAACACTGCTGGTGTTGTTGCAAGGGAGATGATAAAAGACTTCAACATTGAGGGAGGCGTTAAGATAGAGATCCACAAAGGTATTAGGCCAGGTAGTGGATTGGGAAGTAGTGCAGCATCCTCTGCAGGAGTTGCCTTTGCCATGAACGAACTCTTCGATTTAAAACTTTCAAAGTTAGAACTAGTTAAATATGCAGCCCTAGGGGAATCTATCTCTGCAGGATTTCCCCATGCTGACAACGTAGCACCTGCAATATACGGGGGCTTCACTATGGTGATCAACTACAACCCCCTAGAGGTTTTACACGTACCTGTAGATTTTAAGATGTTAGTGGCCCTTCCAGATATAGAGGTGTCCACGAAGAAGGCCAGAGATATACTACCAGATAAAATCCCTCTAACATCTATGGTAAATAACGTAGGAAAAGCCTGTGGTATGGTTTACAGCCTCTTTAAAGGGGATATAGAACTCTTTGGAAGATGTATGATGGGGGATAGAGTAGTTGAACCTCACAGAGCCCAGTTAATACCTGGATATAAAGAGGTAAAGGAGAAGTTGAAGGATCTAGTGTACGGTATAACTATAAGTGGATCTGGACCTGGAGTAATTATTATCCCTAGGGAAGGTGAAGTTCCAAAGATAGAGAAGATAGTTGATAAGGTGTGGGGATGCCCCCTGTATTGTACTAAGGTGGGCCCAGGGATCCAGGTGTTAGAGGGGGATTAACGTTCTTTTTTAATAATTTTTATATTAACGGTGATTTTTAATGGATTTCTCTAAAATTGAAAAGAATTTTCAAAAGTTAAAAGATGGAGAAATTACAGTTAAAGATGGTCTCATATCTAAGGAGGATGCCTTAGACCTTTTTAAAATCTCTAGATGGGAGGATTATTTAAAACTCTTTCAACTGGCCTCCCAGGTAAGGGACTACTTTATAAAGGAGATTGAGATAACCTCCACTATCCATGTTACAAATATATGTAAGATATCTCCAAAGTGTCTCTACTGTGGTTTTGCAGCAGGTACCTCTAAGGCAGGTTACTATAAACCTTTTCGACTGTCCCATGAGGATATAAAGAGATGTGCTATTGCCATAGAGAGCAGTGGGATATGTAGGGTAAGCTGCTCCTCTGGACATGGATATAGGGGAAGGGAGGTTATTAGGGCTTTAAAGATAGTTAAAGAAAATACTAACTTGGAAGTTTTAGTAAACGCTGGAGGGGATCTAACAGAGGAAAGTATAAGGGAGTTAAAGAGATACGGAGTAGATACTATCTGCTGTAATCTAGAGACTATAAACAGAGAACTCTTTAAAAAGTTGAAACCTGGGGAGAGCTTAGATAGAAGGATAGAGATCTGTAAACTTGTTAGAAAGTACAACATCCAGTTGTCCTCTGGTTTACTGATAGGGATCGGTGAGAGTTATAGGGACAGGGTAGATCATCTAATGTTCTTAAAGGAGTTAGATGTAGAGGAGATACCTATTATGGGTTTCAACCCCTATCCAGGAACTCCTATGGAGAACCACCTAAGGTGTTCCTCCCTGGAACAGGGGAAAACTATTGCAATAGCTAGGTTGATGTTCCCCCACATAAGAATAACCTCTCCCACTCCCACTATAGGGCCTGAACTTGTACAGTTTGCACTTTTATCAGGGGCTAGCAACATAGCCACTGTAATACCTGAAAACTATCCTCTAGATGTTAAGGGGGTAGGAAATCCTAAAACTGGAAATCTCAGGGAGGTAGTGAGGATGATAAGGGAGTTAGGTTTAAAGCCCAAGTTAAGGAGTAGTGATCCCCATGAGGTTAAAGGTGGGAGTTACTAGGATGTATAGGGACGTGATAGAGGGGATAGGAGTAGAGGACTTCTCTGTAGTGAACCCTTACAGGGAGAAATTAAGGGATAAATACTCCCTACTAGTTATCTCCAAGGGATACAGAGATAAGGTTAAAAAATTGAACCCCTTCCCTATCTTTGAGATCCCCTCTGCAACCTTTAAGGATCTAACTAACAGTGTAAAGGGACTAACTAGGTTAAATATAGGTTCCCCTGAGAAGATAGAGGGATATCTCAAAGCTATAGAGGAGAAGGAGAAGTATATTAAATCCCTAAACATTAACAGGGATATAGAGGTAAATCCTGTATCTCTCTTTATAGAGAAGGTAGTACTAGATCTAGCTATTCCTGTATCTAAGGAGGGTATCCCCCTAGTCCCTGACTATATGGCCCATAGATACAGGGGAGAGGTACTTATTTTAAAAACTCACAGGTACTATTTAAACACCCTTGAAAGGGTGGAGGACAGATACCTCTCCCTTATTAATCTTTTAAATTCTTTATAACTCCTATTTTTTTGAGGTGATAACTTGATCTCTAGGAGATGTCTCAATATGACATCCTCTGATATAAGAAGGATGTTTAACACCTCTTCTAGAGACACTGTAAATTTAGCTATTGGGGAGCCAGATTTTAACACACCTGAACATATAGTGGAAGCTGCAAAGAGGGCCCTTGAGGAGGGAAAAACCCACTACACCCCTAATCAGGGGATATATGAGCTTAGGGAGGAGATCAGTAACAAGGTGAAGTTGGACTACAACTTGGATATAAATCCAGAGGATATAATAGTTACCTGTGGAGCCTCAGAGGGTTTAATGTTAGCCCTTATGTCTCTAGTAGATAGGGGGGATGAGGTTATAGTTACAGACCCTGCCTTTCTCTCCTACAGGAATCTTATCCACCTATGTGAAGGTAGACCTGTACCTGTAAAACTTAAGGAGGATTTCTCCCTAGAGGTGGAAAAAGTAGAGGAGAGTATAACAGATAAAACCAAGTGTATCGTTATAAACACCCCTGGAAACCCCACTGGGAAGGTGATGAGTAAGGAGGAGATAAAGGGGCTCTCGGACATTGCAGAGGATTATAACTTGATAGTTATCTCAGACGAGGTGTACGACAAGATCATCTATAAGGGAAAACACTACTCCCCTATGAGATACACTGAGAACTGTATAGTTGTCAATGGATTTTCAAAAACCTACGCTATGACAGGTTGGAGGATAGGTTACCTCTACGTAAGTGAGACCTTAAACAGTAGGCTTAATATTATAGATCATATGATAAAGATACATCAGTACTCCTTCGCCTGTGCAACATCCTTCGCCCAGTACGGTGCACTTGCTGCACTTAGGGGAGATCAAAGTTGTGTAGATAAGATGGTTGAAGAGTTCAGGAGGAGGAAGGACCTTATGGTCAAGGGTTTGAAGGATGTGTTTAAGTTGTATCCCCCTGAAGGTGCCTTCTATATATTCCCTAACACCCAGGAGTACGGAACTGGAGAGGAAGTTGTTAAGACGTTGATGGAGAAGGGGGTGTTAACAGTCCCTGGAACAGCCTTTGGGGAGGCTAGTACCTACTATATAAGACTCTCCTACGCCACTAACTATGAGTACTTAGAGAGAGGTATAGAGATTATAAGGGAGACACTTCTAGGAGGGATTAAATGATCGTAAAAATTAAAACTAGGGTTAAACCTACAGAGGATAAAGAGAAGGTTGTCAAGGCTGTAAGGAATATATTCAGGGATGCTGAGATTCAGATAGAGGAGGACAACATACTAACTGGAAAAACTAAAAGTTTGAAGAAACTTAAAGAAATGATCAGGAGACAGGCTATACTAGATGCTGCAAGGATGATTCTAGAGAAGGGTATTTCTGAGAACTCCACAAGGTTTGTATTAAATAAACAGGCTGCCTACTGTGGAGTTGTAAATTTTGACAGGGACGTCCATGGAGGTATAGATGTTAAGGTGATAGCAGAGGAAGGGGAGGACATAAGGGCCATAGTAAAGGATATAGCACCTAGGACAAAGGATGGAAAGATAGTTAAAGAGGAGGAGATCTTAGAGGAGGATAATTTCCCTCTCCAGTAGAGGTTATAAAAACATGAGGGTGATAAAATGTTATACAAGAAAATACTTATCCCTACAGATAACTCTCCAGTCTCTATAGAGGCTGCAAGACATGGCCTGGAGATAGCAAGACTGATGAACTCCAAGGTATACGTTATCTACGTAGTGGATATTATGCCCTTTATAGGTCTACCTACAGAGGGGTTTTGGGAGACTATGAGGGAGGTTTTAGAGGAGGAGGGTAAAGAGGCATTTAAAAAGATAGAGGAGATAGCCAGGGAGTTAGGGGTTAAGATTACCACTGAGATCTTAGAGGGTAACCCTGCCAGGGAGATAGTGGAGTATGGAGAGAGAAAAGGTGTGGATCTTATAGTTATGGGGACATCTGGGAAGAGTGGAATAGACAGACTACTGTTAGGTAGTGTGGCAGAGAAAGTTAGTAGAAAGGCCCAGTGCCCAGTGCTCCTTGTAAAAATGAGAAAGAAGAATAAGTAAAGGTGATATCTTGAATGAAAAAGTGGACTTTATCCAGGGTAATGTAGCATGTGCAAGAGGTGCAGTTAAAGCAGGTTGTAGATTCTTTGGTGGATATCCAATAACTCCATCTACAGAGGTAGCAGAGGAGATGGCAAGGATTCTTCCAAAAATAGGAGGTTACTACGTCCAGATGGAGGATGAGATTGGGGCCTTGGCAAGTGTAATAGGGGCAAGTTGGGGAGGTCTAAAGGCCATGACAGCAACCTCAGGCCCTGGACTTAGTCTAATGATAGAGCAGGTGGGATACGGCTATATGACAGAGACACCCTGTGTAATAGTGGATGTTCAAAGGGGAGGCCCCTCTACAGGGCAGCCTACCTACGCCAGCCAGGGAGATATGATGCAGGTGAAGTGGGGGGCCCATGGGGACTACGAACCTATAGCCCTTGCACCTTCCTCAGTACAGGAGATGTACGACTTTACAATTATGGCATTTAACTATGGGGAGATGTACAGAATACCTGTCTTTGTCATGGCAGATGAGATCCTAGGTCATATGAGGGAGAAGGTAGTACTCCACGACAACATACCTGTAGTGGAGAGGACTATCCCTGAGGAGAAGCCCTGTAAAAAACCTTTCCCCTTTGATAAAGATGTGTCAGAGATGCCAGTATTTGGCAGAGGCTATAACGTACACGTTACAGGACTCACCCACGACGAGAGAGGTTACCCAGATGTATCACCTGAGACCCACGACAAGTTAGTTAGAAGGATATGTAACAAGATACTGAAGAACAAGGATAAGATTGTAAAGTACGAGGGGAAATATCTAGACAGTGACATAGTATTCCTATGTTACGGTACCCCCTCAAGAACTGTAAAGTATACAGTGGAGATACTTAGGGATAGGGGATACGACGTAGGATATCTAAGACTTATAACAGTACACCCATTCCCAGACAAAGTGGTGAAGAGTTTAAAGGCCTCTAAGATCATAGTGCCAGAGATGAACTTAGGTCAGATTGTGGGGGAGGTTATGAAGTACAGTAAGGGGGAGGTTATACCCTGTAGTAAGATAGGTGGGGAGTTACACAGGCCTGAGGATCTCATAGCATTAATAAACTAATTTTTTTTAACTATCTGAGGTAGATCATCGTGAAAGTATCCTACAAAGATGTTGTTATTCTAATACTTCTAGTTAGTCAGATAGTTCTTGTTTTCCATATAACATCTAAAACTGATAACAACCCTGATTACCTCGTAGTTGATAACATAGAGGATGTAGAGGTAGACACCCTTAACAACACCTTATACAACAGTAATGTTAACAGCAACTTTACTAAAGAAGAGGATATAGATGATAACAGATCCCCATATACAGGGATAAACAACAGTGATATCCCCTCCTATCCTAAGAGGGACAACTCTACTATAAGACACCTCTCCCTTGACCAACTCTTTTTAGATCTATCTTACTCCAACGTTACAACCCCTCTCCATACTGTAGAAAATGGTGAAGGTATAATAAAAACCTACAGAAAAGACGGGAGGACAATAAATTTCGACGTTAGAAATTACAAAATTAACTTAGACAACCCTCCATGGTATTTAAAGGTATTAAAGGAGAAGAGACCTTTCAAGTATGGTGTCTACTACAAGTACACCTATATTCGCCGAGCTGGAAATAACACCTCAGTAAATTACTGCTACTACAGATCTATTGGAGACTATCATATTATTATGGGGTTCGATAAAGAGGATGATTTTGTAAGGGATATGTGGTTGAGATGGAATGAGCACATTGAAAGTATACAGTGAATAACGGTAGAAAATATGAAGGTGAAGATCAGGCAACTTCCAGAGGACTTTATCGTAGAGGAGATACTGGATAAAAGTACACTGAAGGAAGGTGAGGCCTTCAACCTCTATCAACTGAAAAAGATAAACATGGAGAACTTAAGGACCTTGTCCTATATATCCAAGAGATTTAAAATACCTCTAAAGGAGATAGGTTACTGTGGTTTAAAGGACAGACATGCTATTACAATCCAACATATCACTATCCCTGCAAGGTATGGAATACTATCTCTAAAGGAGAAAAATCTAGAGTTGAAATACCTGGGAAAAGTAGGGAGCCCCTTAAAACTAGGTCAGTTATCAGGGAACAGATTTAAGATTTCTATCAGATATCTAAAAAAGGAGCACCTTCCAGGAATAGAGGAAAATTTAAAAAGGATACATCTAGGGGTGCCCAACTACTACGATACCCAGAGATTTGGAAGTGTATATAGAAGTGGAGAGTTTATAGCCAGGGAATATATGATGGGAAACTACGAGGAGGCCCTTAAGATAATACTCACCAGATATAAAAAAAGTGAGAGTAAGTTGATAAAAGATCTAAAGAGATATATAAGAAGTCACTGGGGAGATTGGACATCTATCTTAACATATATGAAGGAGAGGGGGATAAGGGACAGGATGTTTCACAACATCATCTCACACCTCCAAGAAGGGGATGAAGAGAGGTTCAAGGAGGCCTTTAAATACGTAGATATTAGGTTGAAGAAGTTGTTTGTCTCAGCCTATCAGAGTTATCTCTGGAATGAATGTGTAAAGACCCTTTTAAAGAAGTATATTCCTAAGGAGAATAGAATATACATAGACTACAACTGTGGAACCTTCTTATTCTACAGGGACATAGATAGGGAAATCCTAGACACCTTAAGGGATAAGACTTTCCCCACTATAACCCACGACCTATATACGAAAGACATAGAGGAGGGGTACAGGGAGATTATAGAGGAGGTGTTAAAGAGGGAAGGTTTAAAGATAGAGGATTTCAACAGACTCCTCCATCTCTCAAAACCCTCCTATACTGAGAGGAGGATACTCTCCATCCCAGAGCATATAAGATATGGGGAGTTCCTAGAGGACGAGTTAAATAGAGGGAGATATAAGATCACAGTGGATTTTCAACTGGGGAAGGGTTGCTATGCTACAATGGTAATAAAGGGTATAACATCCCTATAACTACTTTTATAATAATCTTATACGGGAGAACATGGGGAATATTCTATTTTCACAGTGGACTAGAAATTACAGAAATTTAAAGGATTTAAAACAGTTAAAGGAGGACATTATAAGGAACTTTCAGGAGTGGGGGGTTATAGATGAGAAGATAGTGTGTATGTTAAGTGGAGGTAAGGACAGTGCTACAGCCCTAGCCTTAGCTAAAGATCTAGGCCTCAATGTATCCCTGGCTATTCATTTCACCCATAAATGGAGTTGGCCACTGTCCAGGGAGGAGGCTGAAAGAATAGCAGAGAGATTTGACGTTCCTATAAAGTTCTACGACATTACAAAGGATCTAAAGAGGAGGACAAAGGGGGCAAAAGGTAGAAGTATATGTCGTATATGCAAGGATATAATGAAGGTTAAGGCTGTACAGATAGGAAAGAGAAAAGGGGCGAAGGTGATAATGACAGGGGATACCTCTGTAGAGAAGATCTCAGGTCCTGTTATGCAGTATTTAAAGGAGAGGTACAGGGAGGTGAGATTTGAGAAGATGGAGTTAACTCCAGTACCTAAGAAGTACAACTTCCTCTTTTTCAGACCTCTTATAAGATGTGGATACGAGGATATTTTAAAGATTATGAAGTACTACAGGATAGAGGTTAGAAGGGTACATGAGGTAGGGGATAGATGGGGGTTCTGGAGGGAGGGATGTCCCCTCCAGTACTGTGACAACGAGGCCCTTATAACAGAGGAGCTTTTAGATAAACTATATATATACAACGAGAGGATTACAACAGTGGCCAGAGAGGACGGTAGATTTAGAGCCTCTATAAGACTACCCTCTAAAGAACTTATAGTTATCCCTGTGAGAGATGATGTGGGAGAGAAGGAGAAGGAGGAGTTTATTAAAAAACTTGGGGAGATCCTAGAAAAGTTATAATAGGTGTTATACTATGATACCTATAATCTACAAGGAGATGTGTCCCAACTGTTTTGGAGAGATCTACAGTAGTAGGTTAGAGTTAGGGGTTTGTGAGAGATGCCTAGAAGAGGAGGAGAGGTGCTCCAAGTTAGACCTCTGTAGGAAGTTGGGAGATAAGAAGAAGTTAGATAAATTAAAGGGGTACTGTAAGGTTTGGAATGAATTTAAAAAGTTTGACAGATTCTGTAAAGAGTTAGGTTATGAACTCCTCAGTATCCAGAAGATGTGGGCCAAGAGGGTTTTGAAAAATAAGAGTTTCTCCATAGTTGCTCCAACTGGTGTTGGTAAGAGTCTCTTCGGGTTGTTGATGAGTCTCTATCTGGCAGATAGAGGTAAGAGATGTTACATCATCCTACCTACAACACTCCTAGTTAAGCAGACCTACGAGAGGGCACAATCCCTTGTAGGGGACAATATTAAAGTAGTATGTTATCACTCAGAGTTAAGTGAGAGGGAGAAGAGGGATATTAAGAAGAGGATAGAGGAGGGGGACTTCCAGGTGTTGATTACAACCTCCAACTATCTAACTAGAAATATGCCCCCTACAACCTTTGACTTTATATTCGTAGATGATGTAGATGCTCTTTTAAAATCCTCTAAGAATATAGACAGAACTTTACTACTTCTAGGTTTTAGCAGGGAGCTGATAGATGAGGCCTATAAGATAATACTACTTATGAAGTGGAGAAAATTCGATAAGGCCTTAGAACTTAGGGAGAAGTTAAGGAAGAAGTTAGAGGGTATAAAACATGGATGTATAGTTATTGCATCTGCAACTGGAAAGAGTTACGGAGATAAGGTGAAGTTATACAGGGAGTTGTTAAACTTTGAAGTTGGTTACGGTATAAACAAGTTAAGAGATGTTGTAGACGTATACGACGAGATAGACAGGGATAAGGTCTTAGAGTATGTTAAACTCTTAGGCCCTGGGGGCTTAATATTCGTATCCCAGGATTACGGTTTAGAGGTGGCAAAGGATATTGAAAATCTTTTAAGGGAGAACAACATAAAGGCCAAGGTTGTCCACTCAAAGGATAAAGAGGGTTTTGAGGACTTTAGAACAGGTAAAATAGACGTACTTATAGGGGTGGCATCTTACTACGGGGTTCTCGTTAGAGGGCTAGATATGCCTGAGAGGGTAAGGTACGCCATATTCTACGGAATTCCAAAGATGAAGTTTAAACTTCGAGAGTACCTGGAGAAGGTGAGGAAAAACAGAAAGATAGATATTGATATAGAGGGGAAGTCTCTGGAGGAAATAGAGGATATCTTAAAGAGAGATCTGAAGTTGAGGAACTTCTCTATAAAGGTTGAAGATGATGAGATATACATCCTCATACCAGATATCAAGACCTATATCCAGGCCTCTGGTAGAACCTCCAGGATGACAGAGTTTGGTTTAACAAAAGGTGTCTCCATACTACTGGTAGACCACTGGAAGTTATTTGAAAGTATTGAGAAGTATATGCTGTTCCACTACGAAAGTGAATTTAAAAGTGCTAGAGAGGTTAACTTTGAGGAACTGATTAAAAAGATCGACGAGGACAGGGAGAAAATTAAGTTGTGTATGAGGAGGGGTAAAGTACCTGATATACTGAAGTCCATTCTCATGGTTGTAGAGAGTCCAAACAAGGCAAGGACAATAGCAAGTTTCTTTGGAAGACCCTCAAGGAGAAAGATCAGAGGTATTAACGTCTACGAGGTATGTATAGGGGATATAAATCTAATAATAACTGCCAGTGGTGGCCACATCTTTGACTTAGTTACAAAGGAGGGGTATTACGGGGTAAAGATAGAGGACAACATCTACATCCCTATCTATATGGCAATAAGAAAGATAAACGGAGAGCAGATAACTGATCAGAAGGACATAGAGGAGATATTAAGGGAACTGATAGAGAAGGGGGAGAGTGTAAAGGTGATAAACTGTAGGGACAATATGGAGACTATAAGGGAGATCGCCGACGAGGTAGATGGGGTATTTATTGCCACAGATATAGATACAGAGGGGGAGAAGATAGGCTACGACATAGGTTTAAATATACTTCCCTTCAACAGGAACATCTACAGGATAGGGTTTAACGAGATAACAAGGAGGGCTATTTTAAGGGCTGTTGAGGCCTATAGGAGAGGTGAGGAGTTAAAGTTAGATGAGAACAAGGTAAAGAGCCAGCTAGTTAGAAGGATAGAGGATAGATGGATAGGTTTTAAACTTAGTGAGAAGTTATGGGAGGTTTTCAAGAAGAACTACCTCTCTGCAGGTAGGGTGCAGACACCAGTTCTAGGTTGGATAATTGAGAGATACGAGGAGCATAAGAAGAAGGTGCCCTACCTCTCTCTAAAGCTAGAGTACGATATATATGTTGGGAAGATATGGGAGGGGGACTTTAAGGGAGAGGAGGTAGAGGTGGAGGTAAACCTCTATAGTAGAGATATATCCCCATCACCTCCCTTTACTACAGATACCCTCTTGGAGGAGGCTACAAAGAGGTTCAACTTAAGTACAGAGGAGGTTATGAGAATAGCCCAGGATCTCTTTGAACTTGGATTAACTACCTATCATAGAACCTCCTCCACAAGGGTATCCCTAGAGGGTATGAAGGTTGCAAGGGAGTACTTGAAGTTATCTAACCTAGAGGACTACCTTAAGAATAGGGAGTTTTACATGGAGGGACCCCATGAGTGTATAAGGCCTACAAAACCAATGGATACTGGAGAACTTATAGAGTTCATAAGGGAGAACAACATAAGTCTAAGTAAGAATCATATAAAGTTATACGATCTAATATTTAGAAGGTTTATAGCCTCCCAGATGAAGGAGGCCACTGTAGTCTACGAGGAGTTGTATATAAAAGATATTGATGAGAGGATAGAGGGATACGTAGACGTGGAGTTTGATGGCTGGACTAGGATCTACAACTTGAAGTTAAGGAAACTTCCTAAGATCGAGAAGAGTAAGTTGAAGGTTTTAGACTACAGTATAAGAAAAGTAAACAAGGTACCCCTTTACGACGAGGGGGAGGTTGTAAAACTTATGAAGGAGAGAGGTATAGGAAGGCCCTCCACCTACGCCCAGATAATAAAGAAGTTGTTAGACAGAGGTTACGTGATAAAGAGTAAGAATAAAGGGAAGTTGATCCCTACGAAGTTGGGAATAGAGGTTTACAACTATCTTATTACTCACTACCCCCATCTTATATCTGAGGAGAAAACTAGAGAACTTGAGGAGATTATGGACAAAATAGAGAGGGGGGAGGTAGATTACATCCAGGTGTTACATGCCCTAAAATCCATATGTGACCAGATATAATCAGAGGTATCTTTATATAGAGGTTTGTCAATATTAGATAAAGGGATATGATAAATAAAAAAAGAGGTTATTCACTTTTGTTTACTACCATCTTCAAGGCCATTCTTACGTCTTCTTCTTTAACAGTCTTTCTGTTGGCATGTTTTGCCAACTCTACAGCCCCCTTGGCAATCTCCATGGCTATTTCCTCAAGGGCTTCAACTAATGCCTGGGCAGCCTTTTCACTTACTCTCTCTGCACCTGCCTTTTTCAATATCCTTGCAACTGGTGCAACTGGAAGCTCTGCCATCAAATCACCTCATTTATTTCTATTTTTAAGTCTAAAAGAGGATATATATAAATTTTTCGGAAATAAGGGATATCCTAACTGTATATTCAAAGGTAACCTTAATTATACTAGTTTTAGCCTGTTACCTTCTATCCCTTAGTTTTCTAGCCATTTCAAGGAGTCTCTTTACTCTCTCCTCTGTTGGGGGATGGGTAGAGAAGAGTTTCATTATACTCTCCTCTCTAAAGGGGTTTACTATAAAGAGATGGGCAGTTGCTGGATTTCCCTTCTCTAGGGGATACATACTTACTCCTTTTTCAAGTTTAACTAGAGCATTTGCAAGATATAGGGGATGGGAGTATTTAGCTCCCCCCTCATCTGCCCGGAACTCCATCTGTCTCGAGATGGCAAACTGTATAAGGGTTGCAGCAATTGGTGCAAATATCATAAAGAGTATAGAGCCGATGATCTCTAAGGGGCTGTCATCCTCATCTCTACTAAATCCAAATAAGAGACCCCACTGGAGCATCTCTGCCAGATATACAATAGCCCCTGCCAGTACAGCTACAATAGAACCTAGGAGGATGTCCCTGTTTTTTATATGACTTATTTCGTGGGCAATTACCCCCTCTAGCTCCTTGGAGTTAAGTAAATTCATAATACCTGTAGTAACTGCCACTACCCCATGTTTTGGACTTCTACCAGTTGCAAAGGCATTTGGTGTTGGAGTCTCTACTATGGCAACCTTTGGTTTTGGAATACCTGCCTTCCTAGCTATTTTTTCCACGATCCTGTGGAGGTATGGCGCCTCCCTCTCATCTACTATTTTTGCCCCATAACTCATAAGTACTATCTTGTCACTGAAGAAGTAGGCAATAAGATTAGGTATTAACGCAATTATTAGAGCTATTAGAGGATGGATCTTAAATAGTAAACATGCCCCGTAGAGTATTCCTGTCAGTAGAGCCATTAGCAACAATGTTTTCAACGTGGTCATCATCTTTATCCCTCTCCAACTAACTATACCCTTTTTTCATATAATAACTATTTTACGTACTTTTATTAAAATTATTGGCTTAAGGATGTTATTCGTAGTGGATAATATTATTCCTGTAGAAAAACTATATATATCCCTATTAATAGATATATGTTAAAAGAACTGTAGGTGGTATTTTGAAGAAGATATTAGCTTTGCTACTGGGGATTCTTCTCCTTATTCCTGTAGTGTCCCTAAGTGGATGTATGGGTACTGAGGAGAAAGCCCAGCCTCAGGAGACAGCTGCTAAGCCAGCT
>DQUI01000066.1 GCA_015662355.1 Methanothermococcus okinawensis | reverse complement strand
TAGTATTCTCCTCCTACAACCCTGGAGGTAAAGATCCCCTGGTTATCGAGAAGATTTACAGAGGGTTGAAAGAAGGAGGTTTATTTATAAATAAGCAACGTTTTCCCCTTTCTCAAGATGTAAAGGATATGCTAGATAACATAGAGTGGAACTTCCTAGAGTTTAAGAGGTGTAAGAAGAAGAAATTTAGATACTCCTTTGAGAGGAGTCTCCAATTCCAGGACTACCTCAGGTTCTTAGAGGATATAGGTTTTGAAATTTTAGAGGTTGTTAAGATGAAAGATATCCTGGGCTATCACTTGAACAATACTATGATGATCGTTGCCAGAAAGGAAGGGTAAGACTAATGGAGGATCACCATGATAGAAGTGAGGGAGAAGTATAGAAGGTATGTATTTAAAAAGATCTTCTTGGGGATAATTCTAATATTATCACTATTTTTACTTTCCCTGCTGGCCCTTGCCATAGGTGATTACAGTCTATCAGTTAATGAGGTTATAACTACCCTTCTTGGAGGTGGTAACAGATATCAGCAGTTAGTTATCTGGAATATAAGACTTCCAAGGATCTTAGCAGCAGTTGTGGCAGGTGCCTCCCTCTCTATGGCAGGTGCAGTTATGCAGTGTGTTCTCAGAAATCCCCTAGCCTCCCCATTTACTATGGGGGTCTCCCATGGTGCCATGTTTGGGGCATGTTTGGCAATAGTAGTTTTTAGTTTAGAGGCTGGGGGTCCATACCTTATAACTTTCTCCGCATTCTTAGGAGCCTTGGTATGTACTATAGCGGTACTAACACTGGCAAAGATAAAAAACCTTACACCTGAGGCTATGATACTTGCTGGGGTGGCACTAAGTTCTCTCTTTACAGCAGGGACCATGTTGATACAGTACTTCTCTGATGAGTTAGAACTTGCTGCAATGGTATACTGGACCTTTGGAGATCTTGGTAGGGTCAGTTGGAACGAGATCTATATTATGGTTGTTGTCTTTATAATCACCTCTATCTACTTCCTCTGGAAGAGATGGGACTACAATGCATTAGAGGCAGGGGACGAAGTAGCAAAATCCCTTGGAGTAAATATAGAGAGATTGAGAATGTTAAGTATGCTATTCTCCTCCTTACTTACTGGAGTAAACGTTGCGTTCTTAGGTATAATAGGTTTTATTGGGTTGATATCCCCTCACATAATAAGGTTGTTAGTTGGAGGGGATTACAGGTTTCTTATACCTCTATCATCCCTCTTTGGTTCAGTGCTGTTGTTATCTGCAGATATACTTGCTAGAACCTTAATAGCCCCTGTAGTACTACCTGTGGGAATACTAACATCCTTCCTAGGGGTCCCTATGTTTCTCTACCTACTGTTAAAGATGTACAGTGGGAGATGATACATATGAAGTTGTCTATTAGAGGAGTTAAATTCTCCTATGGGAGTAGGGAAGTTCTAAACGACGTCTCCTTTGAAGTTCAGGAGGGGGAGGTATTCTCTATACTAGGGGTGAATGGCTCAGGTAAATCTACCTTACTTAAGTGTATAGTTAAAGTATTAACCCCTAAAAGAGGTACTATCCTGATAGATAATTACAACATAAGGGAAATAGATAACTCCCAGTTAGGTAGACTTATAGGTTACGTCCCTCAGAGATCCAGTGGGAATTATATGACAGTCTTTGATACCTTACTTTTAGGGAGAAAGCCCTATATTAAATGGGAGGCCTCTAAGGAGGATATAGAAATAGTACATAAAGTCTTGAAGCTCTTAGATTTAGAGGATCTTATGTGGAAATATACGCAGGAGTTAAGTGGTGGAGAGTTACAGAAGGTTATAATAGGTAGGGCTCTAGTTCAAGAACCTGAAGTGTTACTGTTAGATGAACCTACTAACAACTTAGATATAAAAAATCAACTGGAGATTATGAAAATTATAAGGGATATATCAAAATCTGAGGGTATTACCTCTGTACTGGTGATGCATGATTTAAACTTGGCACTGAGATACTCAGATAAGTTTGCCCTTTTAAAGGATGGAAAAATATACGCTGTAGGAGGTAGGGAGGTTATAACACCTGAGAATATTAAAAACGTATACGGTGTTGACGTATATATGGATCATATTAAAGGTTATCCAGTGGTAGTGCCTATAGTATAAAAAATATAGAATTAGAGTTTCTTCCTGAGATAATAGATTATCCCAATTATGATCAGTATCCCTATAATCCCATACAACAGTAGGGACATCCCATCTCCCTCCCTCTCAACCTTGACCCTTATACTCTCCTGGGTAATATAGACGTTGTGGTCTCCTCTATCCCTATCTCCCACTGCCCTTATCTCCAAGGTAATAAGATACTCCTTAGGTACTGCATCCTTATCTACACTTACAACGATGGCACCAGTTCCATTCTCCCCTGGATTTAAAGTACCTATACTGTCACTTTTCCTGGGATAGTCGAAAGGTTGGGCACTGTTTCTAATGGCAGATACCCTTACACCCTCTGCCTTTTCATTCCCTACGTTCTTTACAGTTATAAGGAGTAAATTCTCCTCCCCTGCCTTTACAGTGTACTCCTTTGAGATAATCTCAAGTACAGGTTTTGACTTCACGTATACATCTATCCTTTCAGTTGTATTGTGCCTTCTGTTGAATTTATCTAGATACTCCATATAGAGGGGGATCCTGTAGTGTTTAGGGGGAGCGTACTTATCCACATCGATGTAAAAAGATACAGTTTTACTCTCCCCTCCTTTAAGTGTCCCAATACCTTTGAAGTTTGCATTACTCCAACTGTCCCTAAAGGGATAGGAGGTCTTTAGATGTAACTTTACATCTTTAGCCTCTCCATGACCGTTGTTAGTCACTGTAACATCTAACCTTACATAACTATCTCCAGGTTTAATCTCCCTTGGAGTGGTAATTACATTGGAGACACTTAGTAATATATCCCCCTGAACAGTAAATCCTATATCTATATTTTCCCTCTTCTCCCTACCCTCTTCATCTATCCAGGAGAGGGTTACAGGGAGGAGGTATGTCCCCTCAGGGGTATCTCCATTGGTATGTAACCTTATGTTTACAACTTTCCCCTCCTGGGGCCTAATAGTACCTATGTAGAACTTCGTACTCCCAACAGCTGAGATGTAGTTGTTACCTCCTACAGATAAGGTGCACTCCTTGGCCTTTCCAGTACCTCTGTTGTATATGGAAACTGGGATTGTCTCAGTTCTTCCAGGGGTAAGCAATAGGGAGGTATTACTCACCTCTATCTCAAAGTTTGGAGTGCCGTGTACTGGGAGATAGTAGACCTTTGTCCAGGTGTAAGAGGTTACTACCTCCTCTCCCTCCTCCTCAACTATATCATAGGACACAGTAACATCTAATCTGTACTCCCCAGCTACTGCATCATCATCTATGTGAAGTTTAAAGTATACTATATCACTTTCCCCTGGGTTCAAGTGGGGTATAACAGCTATTCCTTTTTTAGGGTTAACCTGTTTTAACTCAAAGGGATAGTGAGGTTTAACAGACACCTCTATATTTTTTAGATCTTTATCCTCGTCGTTAGTTACTTTAATCCAGAGATCCACATCCTCTCCAGGGTGTATGATCTGGGGGGAGTACTGAAGTTCCCCTAAACTTAAAGCCTCTATATAGTTGACCATTATTATTAAGATTAACAGTATTCCAAAACCTCTTTTCAGAGATATCACACTATCACCTACTGCCCTCTCCCTTTAATAGAGGTAGTATATACTTCTCCTCGATAACAAGTAGTGCTGGGAGTAAAGTGAGTACACAGATCATACAGAAGGCTATACCAAGGGCACATACCTTACCTAAGTTTGCCATCATAGGTAGGGGAGCAATTACAAGGGCTAAGAAACCAACAACTGTAGTTGCCGTAGTGGCTATCAACGCCATTCCAGTACTTACAACTGCTGTCTCTATAGCCTCTGCCACATCTTTACCTTTCTTCCGTTCCTCCATGTATCTGTGCATAAGGTGGATTGCGTAGTCTATACCTATACCTAGGAGCAGGGAACCTATACCTGCAGTTGCCATATCTACAGGGATCCCAAGTATTCCCATGGCGCCCCCTGTCCATATCACAGCTATAACTATAGGTATCAGAGGCATGATAGTAGAGAGGGGTTTCCTAAAGTAGAGGAAGAGTACAAGTAATACCCCTATTCCACCAACTAGAGTAGTGACTATCTGACTCTTCTTCATAAGGACACTCATAAGTCTCCTCATAGGAGGAGTACCTGTAAATACTACCTCAACTCCAGGGGGTACAGGGGAATCTTCAACTCTCCTCTCCATCTCCTCCAGTATCTCCATAAGTTTTTTCTGATCCCCTCCAGCATCTGTATAGACATTTACTACAACCATGGAGTAATCGTAGTTGAAGATCTTCCTCTTCACATCCTCAGGTAGGGAGTTATAGATCTCCTTTACAGTCTCTATATCGTTAGGGACAGTTCCGTTGTTCCTCTTAATTATAACATCTACAGGGGAGTTCACATCTGTGATCCCGTCAATTCCCTTTAGATCTGCCTCTAAGATCTTTATGTATTTAAGAACCCTTGGATCTCTTATGTCGTTAACCTTATCTAGGTTGTCTGAGGGTTTTAACTTTATACATATGGATATAAGGTCTGTACCTCCAAAGTTGTCCCTTACCTCGTAGAGTGTCTTTATAACAGGGTTGTCCTGTGGGAGCATCTTCTCAAAGGCAGTTTGGAATTTAACATTTGTGGCCTCTATCCCTGCCAAGATAGTGATCGTCAAAATAATGGCCACCATGAGAAAGGGCCTCCTCTCTGAAAAAATAGCGATTTTTCTCAGTATATCCTCAATCATATCTCCTCACCGAGATGTTCATCTATCGTTCTCTGCTCCTCTATACTTAACAATATCCCTATAGGAGGAGAAATTTCCCTACATTTGTAGTAGTTCGGCGAGGTATAGGATGGCGTAGATCTTCCCAAGGGATCTACTGTGACCCTATATCTCTGCAATATGGAGAACAACTCTATTACTACTCTCTTAATCTCCTCCATAGTTTCCCAGTTAACCCTTCTGTTCAAAAAATTTTGAACAAATTAAATGTTAAAAGAGTTAATATATAAAAGTTTAAAATTACTATCAACAGTTTACGTTGGGATGGAGATGGAATCCTTTCTAACAGAGACCCAGATAAAGGTACTTAAACTACGGAGGAAAGGTTTAACCTTGGAGGAGATAGCCCATCTAATGAACACCACAAAGGCAAACATATGTATGATAGAGAAGAGGGCAAGGGAGAATATAGAGAAGGCGAGAAATACCTTAAAGATATACGAGAGTATAATGGCACCTCTAAGATTCACCGTTAAAGAGGGTATGGATGTATTCCAAATCCCTAAGATGTTATATAGGGAGTGTAACAAGCTAGATATACATGTGAAGTACAACTCCCTGGAACTAATAGATCTTATATACAAAAATATGAGAGATAAGATAGAGAGGAGAATAGTTAAAAAGCCCTTTGTTATAAGTGTTTCAGAAGAGGGGGATGTCTTCTTCCTAGAGTGGGAAACCCTAGAGGATAACTGAGGTGATAATATATTAGGGATAATAGGAGGTACAGGGGTATCCTCTATACTAAGGAGAGGTAAGGAGGAGGTTATAAATACTCCATATGGAAAGGCGAGGGTACTACTAGACAGGGAGAATGAGGTAGTACTCCTATTTAGACATGGTTTAAAACATACTATTCCCCCCCATAGGATAAACTACAGGGCAAACATATACGCCTTGAAGATGTTAGGGGTGGAGAGGATACTAAGTATAAATACTGTTGGCTCTTTAAAGGAATATATTGAGCCAGGGAGATTCTTCATACCCCAGGACTTTATTGAGTTCACCAAGAGTAGACCCTCTACATACTACGACGGTGAAAATAACAAAGTGATGCATATAGATCTCTCAGAACCTTACTGTCCAGAGGTTGTAAGTATTCTCAGGGACATACTAGATAGGAGAGGTTATCCCTACAGTGAGGGGGTGTATATCTGTACAGAGGGGCCAAGGTTTGAGACAAAAGCTGAGATAAAATTCTATAGAAGTTTAGGGGACGTAGTAGGTATGACCGGTTATCCAGAGGTAGCACTTGCAAGGGAACTAGGTTTATGCTACAGCTCCCTGTGCACAGTGACAAACTACGCTGCAGGTATATCCAAGGATAGATTAACTGTAGATGAGGTTTTTGACGTTGTAAAGAAGATGGAGGAGAAGTTAGTAAATACAGTGGAGGACTTTATAGAGCATCCCCATACTAGGGAGAAAAGCTGTCAATGTGCAGAGATTCCAAAATACTGTACTGTTAAATGAAGGGGTAAAAACTATGGTAAAGGTATTAAGGATAAGAACAGTTGAGGAGTTGAAAAAACATTTCCCCTATATTAAAGAGGTTATCCTAGGGGGTAAGGTATTCATCTGTGGAACAGATACCCTATACGGCCTATGTGCAAATGCCTTAGATGAAGCTGCCCTTGAGAGGATATACAGTATAAAGGAGAGGGAGAGGGGTAAACCTGTATCTATCTTTCTCAGAAGTACAGAGGATATTGAGAAATACGCCTACTTAGACGATACAGGTAGGAAGATTGTGGAGAGGTTTCTACCTGGTCCCCTCACCATAGTACTGAGGAAGAAGGACACTATTCCAGATTCACTGTCAAAGGATTACATCGGTATAAGGGTGCCAAAGAGTGATATAATAAGGGAGCTCTCTATAGTACCCCTAACTGCCACCAGTGCAAATATAAGTGGGGAGAAGCCAGCAACATCTGTTGAGGAGATAGATGAGAGGTTGAAGGAGAGGGTAGATCTAATAATAGATACAGGTGTATGCCCCTACAGGAAACCTTCCACTGTAATCAAGGTTGTAGACAATAAGGTAGAGCTTATAAGGGAAGGTGCAGTGGATTTCAAGGAGATACTGAAAGTTGTAAAGGATTAAAAAATAGGAGGTAATAGGATGGGAAGAAAGGATAAAAGATGGGTACTTCAGAGGAAGAGAGATCCCTACTATCAACTTGCAAAGAAAAGTAACTATCGTTCCAGGGCAGTGTATAAACTGCTCCAGTTAAACGAGAAGTTTAAAGTTATAAAAGAAGGGGATGTTGTTGTAGATCTAGGATGCGCTCCAGGGGGATGGTTACAGGCTGTAAGGTCTATAGTAGGAGATAGGGGATTTGTAGTAGGGGTGGATCTTCAAAGTGTTAAACCTCTAGGTTACGATAACGTGATCACCATCAAGGGAGATATGACTAGGAGGGAGACCTTAGAGAAGATACTCTCCTATCTTCCCTCTAAGGCAGATGTTGTAGTATCAGATGCCTCTCCAAACATAAGTGGAGTGTGGGACGTAGATCACAGTAGATCTGTAGAACTTACTACAGTGGCCCTTATAGTAGCCACTAATCTCTTAAAGGAGGGGGGCAACTTCGTAGTTAAAGTGTTCCAGGGTAATCTATTTAACGACTACGTGGACCTTGTAAGGAATTACTTCAAAAAAGTCTATATAAGTAAACCTAGGGCCTCAAGGGACAGTAGTGCAGAGGTGTACGTAATTGGCAAGAAATTCCTGGGAAAAAACTTCGATATGAACTTGGACTCCCCTATACTAACCTTAGTTAAAGAGTGCCCCCTATGTATAGATAAAAAAGAGGAGAAGGAGGATAAGAACAGATGTAAAGGTAAAAATATAAAACTTACATTGGAAGGGGGAAGGGGATCTTTAATAAAGAAGATAAAAGAGATGAGGAAAGGTAGTTAATCCTTCTTCCAGAGCTCCATATTTCTCCTCTTTAACTCCCTCCTGTGACTCTCCAGGAACTTGTACATCTTTGCGTGAGAGGAACCTCTGAGGATCATATAAACAGCCTCCTTGGCAACCTGGACAGGTTCGTACTCCCCCAGTATAGCTACAGTCTTTCCGTATACAGATACGTGGGTATCTGTTAGATCCTCGATATATCTCCTGGACTTTCCCCCACTACCTATTATTCTACCTTTAATTCTCCTTAGGGCGTTAGGGGTATTGGCATAGTTAGATATGTCTATAATCTCAAGGACGTAGTCATCTGAGACTAACTTTAGAGCCTTTTCTGGGTTAAAACCCCTTCCTATTGCCTTTACAATATCCCTTCCCTTCCATAGAGCCAGTGGATCCTTTGTATTCTCAGTGGAGGAGATAGTTACCTCCCCCTCCTCATTTACAGTAATTTGTATCCCTAATTCTTCCTCGATCCTCTTCTTTACCTCTCCTCCTTTTCCAATAAGTACTCCAATCCTCTCCTTTGGTATCTTTACAACCTCTATATTTCCACTTAGCATAGTACTTCCCTTCTTATTTTTTTAATAACTTTATTCTATCTCAATATTTATATTAGTACTCCTCTGCCAACTCCTCGTCTAGGGGATTAAGTTCCTCCCCTGTAATGTATCTGTATAACTCCCTATAGTGGCAATCTACCCCTTTCCTCTTAAAGAAACTGCAGATGTTTTTAACATCCCTTATAAGTAGAGGTTTAGCTAGGGGATGTCTAACAACAACCCCCTGGGAGAAATCTATATAGTAAGGTTCATGATCTTTAACAAGTATGTTGTACTCGGAGAGATCCCCATGAACTAACTGGGCATCTCTGTAGAGGATCCTCATATCCTTTCTTATCCTACTATACATCTCTTCGTAGTCTACATCTAGGGCATCCTTTAACCTTGGAGAGGGCACCCCGTTCTCGTCACATATCAACTCCATAAGGAGTACATTCTCCCTTCTAAGTATGGCCTTAGGACTGTTTACATAGTTGTTTGCCCTCTTAAGATTTCTAAACTCCTTCTCAACCCAGGTATATATGATCTTCCTCGTAGAGCTCCTACTTAGATGGAACCTTGGATCCCCCTGGATGTACTTCCACATAGTTTTAAAATCACAGGTGGCAACACGATACACCTTTACAGCCAAGTACATATCTCCCTTAACAGCTGAAAATACTACAGACTCCTTTCCAGAGTTTATAATACCTATATATCTGTCCACATGTTTTCCACAGAGTAGGCTGTAAAGTACCATAAGTGTTCTACGGTCAAATACTCCATCTTCCGTTTTTAAATCCTCTAAAAACTTCCTCTCCCTCTCTAATATCTCTTTCTGATATTCTCTATCGAGTTGTATCTCCTCCTTTAAAGTGTTGTCAAGGGATTTTTTTCTCCTCCCTATACTATCCCCCCTTTAGAAGAGATCCTTAAGATAGCCTTTTTTTTCCAGCCAACTAACTTGATTCTTGGTGTATCTCCAAACTATATCACATTTCTTGTCAGATTGCACCTCCCAGGGGGACACTATTACCACATCTCCCTCCTTTATCCATATCTTTCTCTTTAACTTCCCTGGGATTCTACCCATTCTAACCTTTCCATCTACACATCTCACCCTTACTCTACTGGCTCCAAGCATCTGTTCTATTACTCCAAGTATTTCATTTTGATCCTTTCTCGGTATTCTTACTCTCACTACTTCTTCCTGGTTCTCCAACCTTTCACCTCTTTAATGTATTTTATAACGTAGTCGTATACTACCCATAGTACTATTAGAGGGAGAACTATCCATATATATTTTTTCAGGTATATAGAGATATAGCCCACATAGGGGATAACTAAAGGTTTTTCATTAACTGTTACTACCCTTTTTTTTATCTGATCTAGGGGGATAAGTTCTGGATCGTAGGTAGGGTTGTTATCCCCCTTTGTAATTATATAGTAGTTACCCTCAATGTTTATCTTATCTATCACCCTATGGACTACAGGTCTAGTATTATCTCCCTCATATAATTCCAAGGTTTTGTTATCTATCTGGAGGACGTAAGTTATTCTGTTACCTCCAAGGGGCCAGTGGGCGTCGTAGATCACAATATCCCCTACCTCAACATCCTCAGGGTTAAACTCCCAAGGTGCATTCTCCACAACTACTAGATCTCCCCTCTTCATTACAGGATACATACTGTTAGACACTACTACGTTCACATGACTCCAGAGAAGAAAAAAAACTATTAAGAATATCATCCACTCAATAACTTTTTTAGGATTTATCCACTTTGAAATTATCTTAATAGTATCACCTAATTGTGCTTTTATTAACTAATGCTATAAAAAAGGTGATAAAAATGAACAAAGATGTAAAACTTACTAAGATGGTAAAACTTCACGGTTGATCATGTAAACTTCCCAACGCCCAGTTGGAGCACCTTATTAGGGGCCTCCTCTCAGAGGAGGATTTAAAGGATGTATACGTGGGACTTGGAGATGACGGGGCAGTGGTCTTAAGGGGGGATATGGCTATAGTGAAGACAGTGGATGTCTTTACCCCTATAGTAGATGACCCCTATATCCAGGGGAAGATTGCAGCCTGCAACTCTACAAGTGACATCTACGCCATGGGTGTACTTGATATAACTGGAGTACTAGTTATAATGGGCATACCGGAGAACCTTCCACTGGAAGTTTCAAGGGAGATGTTAAAGGGGTTTCAGGACTTCTGTAGAGGGGAGAATACCACTGTATTAGGGGGGCATACTATACTTAACCCGTGGCCCCTTATAGGGGGGGCAGTGATAGGGGTAGGTAGAAAGGAGGACATAGTTACAAAGGGGGGAGCTAGGGAAGGTGACAAGATAGTACTTACAAAACCTCTAGGCATCCAGACTGCAATGGCACTCTCAAGGGTAGATCCAGAGTATATGTCCCTACTGGAAATGGAGGATAGGGAGAGGGAGTGGATAATTAATAAGGCTATAGAGTTGATGACCCTCTCAAACAGAAAAGGTCTACTAGCTCTCAGGGAACTTGAAAGGGAAGTAGGAAAGAGGATAGGTCATGCAATGACAGATATTACAGGTTTCGGTATATTAGGCCACGCTGAGGAGGTGGCAAAAAAGAGTAACGTAGAGATAGAGATACATACCCTACCGGTGATAAAGGGAACTGAACGTCTAGCTCCCCTATTTGGACATCCCCTGTTAGAGGGATACGGGGCAGAGACTGCAGGAGGCCTCTTTATATCTGTAGAGAGGGATTACGTAGAAGATCTCATAGAGAAACTCCACAGATACAGATGTTATGGGTTTGAAGTTGGAGAGGTTAAAAGGTCAGGCGTTGGGAAGGCCTACTTAGCTAAAGATGTGAAGATATTAGGTGTAGATTAGGACATCCCGAACCTTTAAAGGAGGGATGTCCAAAATTAATCTTTAAGGTGAAAAGTTGAGGATACTTGTTACAGGTGGTGCTGGATTTATAGGTAGCCACGTTGTAGATGCTCTCATTGAGAACAACTACAATGTCACTGTTTTAGACAATCTTAGCACAGGCAATATAGAAAATCTAAATAAAAAGGCGGAATTTATAAGGGGAGATATTAGGGATAAAAATTTAGACTTTAGGGATATAGATGGAGTTATTCATCTAGGGGCCCAGGTGAATGTTAGAACATCCCTGGAAAAACCTCTCTACGACTGTGATGTAAATACTTTAGGGACTTTAAATATACTGGAAACTATGAGGAGATACGACGTTGAGAAGATAGTCTTTGCCTCCTCTGTTGCAGTCTATGGAGATCCTAAGTATCTACCAGTAGATGAGGAGCATCCTAAAAAACCCTTAAGCCCCTACGGATTAAGTAAGTACTGTAGTGAGAGATATATAGAGCTGTACAGTGAACTCTATAGTATAGACTACACTATCTTAAGATACTCCAACGTCTACGGGGAGAGACAGGATCCTCGAGGGGAGGCTGGAGTTGTAAGTATCTTCATAGAGAGTATGCTAAAGGGTAAGGCCCCTACTATATATGGGGATGGACATCAGACAAGGGATTTTGTATACGTAGGGGATGTTGCAAGGGGTACTCTTATGGGGTTAAATTGGAGGAATAAAATAGTAAATATTGCTACAGGGAGGGAAACTACTATCAATCAGCTGTACACTACAATAGCTGATACTTTAAACTTTAAGGGAAAACCTCGATATACTGGTGCTCAAGAGGGGGAGATATACAGAATGGTGTTGGATATAGGGAGGGCCTTAGATCTCCAGTGGAGACCTACTGTTGATCTAGGGGAAGGTATTAGGAGAACTATAGAGTGGATGAGGAGATATTTAAAAATAAGTTAATTCCGCCCAACTCCAAAGTACTTGAACCCTAGTCTCTTTATCATCTCCCTGTCTAGTATATTCCTACCGTCAAATACAACTTTCTCCCTTACTAAGTTTCCTATTCTACTCCAGTCCTCCTCTCTCAGTTGGGAGTACTCCGTTGTTATTATTATTCCGTCTACATCTTTTACAGCTTCATAGAGATCGTCCAAGACGTAGAGGTTGTATCCGTAGTATGCCCCTGAGTTGTTCAACCTGTATCGCTCAATAGTGTTTTCTCTAGCCTTCTCTACGTAGTCGTAACACTTAACTATACATCCCTCCTTTAGCAGTAGATCTATCAGTTTTATACCTCTACTCTCCCTTAAGTCGTCAGTGTTTGGCTTAAAGGCTAACCCTAGTACTGCAAAGATCTTCCCATTTAAATTTCCGTAGTATCTCTTTATCTTGTTTAAAAACCAGTGTATCTGCTCCTCATTTACTTCGTCTGTGGCCTTTATTAACTTAGGTTCGATGTTCCTACTTTCAAACTGTCTTATAAGTGCCTTTACGTCCTTTGGGAAGCAGCTACCTCCATATCCAATACCTGCATTTAGAAACTTATCCCCTATCCTCTCATCTAGTCCTAAGGCCCTACTGATAGTTTTAATATCCCCTCCAACTACATCTGCTAACTTGGCAATCTCGTTTATAAAGGATATCTTTGTTGCAAGGAAGGCGTTGGCAGCGTACTTTATCAACTCTCCACTCTCCCACTCTGTAATGATAAAAGGTACGCCCCTATCTAAGAAGGGTCTATATACCTCCTTCATCACCTCTATAGGTCGAGGGTTATTCACATCCTCAAATCCTAAAACTATCCTATCAGGGTTGAAGAAGTCCTTTAGAGCTATTCCCTCCCTTAAAAATTCTGGATTTGAAACTACATCGACGTTGTAACCTTCCAACATCTCCTTAATCTTCCTACTTGTACCTACTGGAACTGTGGACTTTACAACGATTACCCTGTATCTATCGTCTAGATATTTCTTTATAGACTCTACTGCAGAGTAGATAAATCTTAGATCTGCATTCCCCTCTTTATCCTGGGGAGTACCAACACACAGAAAGATTACATCGGCGTCCCTTATCTCCTGATAGGAGGTACTAAATGTTAAATTTTTTCCTAAATGTTTTCTAAGTAATTCCTCTAAACCTTCCTCATAGAGAGGGGATATACCACTGTTGAGAAGTTTTACCTTCCTCTCGTCTATGTCTATACCAACAACCTTATAATTAAATTCTGCCAACCCTACACTTTGAATCAATCCCACGTAACCAGTGCCCACTACACATATCTTCAAATTACCACCTTTTAGTGCTAGAGTGGTAATACTTATAAGCCCTTTTACTCTTTAACTCCGCAAGCTTCTTAATAGCATCTAGATCTACACCCTCCTCTATGGAGATGTAGTTGTTTCTATAGGCCCTCTCTATAAACCCCTCTCCCCAACTAGTTCTTACAAGTACAGTGGAGTACTCAGGGGGGGATCCAACATTTCCTACAGAGATGTCTGCAGTAACCCCTGTAAAATCCCTACACACTTTACAACCTGTTCTAACTGCATCCTCTATATCTTTCAATTTAAGTTTCACAGTATCTCCATTTATAAGGATAATCTTTAACTCCCCCTTTGTTATCAACATCTTCTCCACTTTCCAGGGCTCAATACCTTTTTCCTCAAGTATTTTTATCATCTTATCGTAGTCGTAGGTCTCAAAACAGAACAGCCCAATCTTCAATCTTATAGCCCTTTGGAAAGGTCTTAGTAGGTCGTTGTTTGAGGTCAGTATCTCACATATGGCATTCATTACACAGGGAGTCCCCACTACTGCTATTTTCTTCAGTTTTCTATTCATTACAGCGTCCTTAAGGGCTTTAAGTATAGGGACGTTCCACTGATACTTACTCCCTGCAGATTTTATAACCTCCTCCTTTGAGGTGGCAAGATAGGACTCTGGTTCCAAGGTCCATCTGTCCTCCATTATAACTAGGGCTCCATCTATAAGTTCCTCTTCAAAGGCGTTGGCAAGTACTGCAGTTACTACCCCTCCATGCTGGGCGTTCTTCACTGGGATCTTTGCCCTGGCCCTGAACATTTTCAATATCCTACCTAGAGGAGAGTCCACTTCTGGGATATGAGACTCCTCTGTTCTTGGACAGGCGTCGTAGCAGGCACCACATCTTACGTCGTAGAGTACAGTTTTACAGAACTCTGCAGATACAGGATGCTCTATATCCTCTACAGGTTCTATAGTACAGGCACACTGGTTACATAGAAACTTTATAGGGCTCTCCTCCTTGAAGTATATGTTATCCACAGGACATACTGCTACACAGGCCCCGCACCCTGAGCATATATTCCTATCCCACACTTCCTCCTTTAAGTTTAAATAGGTCTTCATCCCTTCCACCTTTTCTCCTTTATCTTAAATCTGGAGTGTATAACTTTCCAAAGGGTCTCTTAGATACTGGGGCTATCTTGGTATACTCAGAATTTATCAGTTTTTCCCTTATATCATCAGAGAGATTGAAGTATTTACAGAACTCCTGGATGTATCCCTTTATCTTTTCTCTGTCCTCCTCTGTAAACTCCTTAATATCTGCTGCCACACCAAGTTGGAACTCATCCACTTTACCTCTTATATAGATACATCCCCCATGGATACCTGTCCCTATCATCCTCCCCTTAATCTTCCCAAGGTCTTTCCCCTCCCTATCTATATTTAACACCAGTATCATACCACCAGCCATATACTCTCCCAGGAAATCCTTAGCCCTACCTCCTATTACCAGTACTGGAAACTTATCCCTGTACTCCTTCATATGGATACCACTTCTATAACCTACATCGTCCCTTACGAATATCTTACCTCCTCTCATAGAGTGTCCAGTTACATCTCCTCCACTTCCATGGATTATGATCTTACCGTCATCCATAGTATTCCCTGGGGCATGCTCTGTATTGCCGTAGACTATAATTGTAGGACCACTCATGAACATCCCAAGGTCTCCCCCAGGTACTCCGTAGATCTCTATAGTTAAATCTCTCTTTCGAATACCGTTTCCTATGTATCTCTGTCCCAGTACATTTTTTAATATAATCTTTTTTATACTAGGATTTTTATCCAGTATTTCACGGATTTTCTCGTTTAACTCCCTGTAGTCCATATCCTTGGCGTCTATTACTACTACCTCCTCCTTCTCCATAGGTTCCACCTTAAAAACTAAAATAATTATTTTAATTAGAATCCAGCATGTTTAATACCTAAGGCTTTCAACTCCACCTCGTTTAATCCTACACCTCTCAACCTGTCCCTGTTCCCCCTTAAACTCTCTATGGCGTTGATCCCTGCTGCCCCAAGTAACTCCTTAAGTTCCAAGGTCCAGGCCTTTATAAGGTTTGCCACCCTTCTTGCACCCTCCTCCACATCTAATCTATTGACTAACTCAGGCTTTTGAGTTGCAATACCCCAGGCACACTGTCCTGTATAACATCTACCACATACTCTACAACCTAGGGCTATTAGAACTGCAGTTCCTATATAGACAGCATCTGCTCCTAGGGCTATAGCTTTAAATACATCTGCAGAACTTCTAATACCTCCACTGGCTATAATACTTATCTCGTTTCTAACCCCTTCCTCCCTAAGTCTCTCGTCTACTGCTGCAATTGCTATCTCTATAGGTATTCCCACGTGATCCCTGAATACCTTTGGAGCTGCCCCTGTACCTCCCCTAAATCCATCTATTACCACTGCATCTGCATCTGAGGTTGCAATACCGTTGGCAATAGCTGCCACGTTATGTACTGCTGCAATCTTTACAAAGACAGGTTTCTTCCACCTTGTAGCCTCCTTCAAACTCCTTACTAACTGTGCAAGATCCTCTATGGAGTAGATGTCGTGGTGGGGAGCTGGAGATATGGCATCTGTACCTTCAGGGATCATCCTGGTCATGGACACCTCTGCAGTTACCTTCTCCCCTGGTAGATGACCTCCTATTCCAGGTTTTGCACCTTGTCCTATCTTTATCTCAATTGCAGCCCCTATGTTTAAGTAGTCCACGTCTACTCCAAATCTACCACTTGCCACCTGGGTAATTATATGATCTGCATAGGGATAGAGTGCCCTGTGAAGTCCCCCCTCTCCAGAACCCATGTAGGTTCCACACTCTTTAACAGCCTTTGCCATAGCTAAGTGGGCGTTCAGAGATAGAGCCCCGTAGGACATATGGGCTATCATGATAGGGGTCTCTAGCTTTAAATTAGGTGCTATCTTAGTCTTCAACTTTGCCCTCTTAATCTTCTTCCCCTCTACCTCCTCCTCTACAAATTCAAACTCTAACTTCTTCGGTTTCTTTCCAATATAGGTCCTTAACTCCATAGGTTCCCTTAGAGGATCTATAGGGGGGTTGGTCACCTGACAGGCGTCCAGGACTATGTGATCGAAGTATATAGGGTACTCCTTGGCATTTCCAGTGGCACTTAGTAGTACACGGCCAGTTTTAGACTGATTTATAATATCCTCCCTTACCTCTATTGTCCAGAGGGGATGACTTCTCCAACATGTTGTATTTTCTATTACAGTTATAGCATCCCTTGGACACATCACTACACATCTCTGACAGGCTCCACACCTGTTAGAGTATATGACTATCCTGTCTCTCTCCTTCCTATACACGCCCCAGGAGCACTCCTCTACACATCTCCCACAGAGCATACATTTTTCTCTATCTATCTCTACCTTGAACTTTGGTGGAACTGCTGAGGGTATCATCTTACACTCCTCCTAGTGGTTTTACTCTAATCTAACGATTATAGGAGTCCCAGCATCAGGCATCTCTACCTTGTCTAGATCGGGACATATTCTTCTTATGGCAGCTTCCTCACTGGATACAAACACTAGGTCGTCCTTCTCAGCTGCTACAAGGGGTCTAAGTTTCACCCTGTCTGTCAATCCAATTAAGGTGTTGTTCTCCTCTATCTCTCCGTTCATAAACACCATACCCTCATGGGTTCCTACTATTATGGCAAAAGGTCCATTGAGAGCTGCTGGGCCGTAGGTTATCCTTATAGCCTCATGTATCCTTCTCTCCTCCTCCTCCATCCTGTCTATCTCGTCCCAGAACTTCGGCGCCATAGCACTTAGGGCGTACTCCACAGGCAGCCTATGCTTCCTAATGAGGAGGTCGAAGATATAGGCTACAACCTCTGTATCTGTATACATCCTACACTTGTAACCAAAGCTCTCCACGTATCTCTTGTTTGTACCGTAACTTGTTATCTCTCCGTTATGTACTACAGACCAGTTAAGTATGTTGAAGGGATGGGCACCTCCCCACCAACCTCTCGTGTTTGTAGGATATCTAGCATGACCTAACCACATATAACCTTCGTACTCCTCTAACCTGTAGAACTCTGCCACCTCCATAGGCCACCCTGTAGCCTTAAAGACCCCTAGGTTTTTACCACTGGAGAATACAAAGGCCCCGTCTACCTTGTCGTTTATCTCCATTACTATGTTTACCATTAGATCGTTCTCCATATCCCTGTAGGAGTCGTGGAAGCGATAGAAAAACCTCCAGGGGATAAACTCTTTTTTCAAGACCCCCTCCTTTACAGGGATCTCTTCATCTTTCACAACAACTCCATACAACCCTAGGATACTTTTAACCCTGTCTATTATCTTGTGGTATGTAGGGGTGTTCCTTAGGAATACATGTAAGGCGTAGCAGTCCGCGTAATCTGGATAGATCCCATAACCAACGTATCCTGAACCTTGTCCGTTACCTCTCTCCTTTAAACTGTCTAGCGCTATTGCTATCTTATCTCCCTTTATCATTCTCTTCTTTCTACTAATAAATCCGATAATACCGCACATAGTAAACCCTCCAGTTATGAATAAAAAAGAGTAGAGTTAATTACTATAAAAAATTATTTATTTTGAAAGAATATACAACATAGAGAGGGGAAGGAGATAAAGAATGAGCCTAGGGAGAAGATCCTGGAGATGTTAAAAGATATTGTTACAGAATTTAGCCTATGGGATGTTGTTATAGGAAGGGAGGATAACCTTCTAGAGGAATGTAGCTCTATTTTAAAACTTATCCTCTACGAGAGGAAGAATATTTACACATTTAAATCATTTCTGAAGAACAGGTTTTTAAAAAACTCCAGGGATGAGGAGATACTATCCGCCCCTCCTATTTTGAAGAGGAAGAGTTATATCCTATACTGGATATGATACTTCAGTAGAGAAAGAGATATAACATCCTGTGGCTTGTAGAGGAGTACTACTATTAACTTAAAAATCTTTTAAGGTGATAATTTGGAGGACATACTGATCAAAGTAGATGATTACGTCTGGGAACTGCCAAAGGGCTATAAGGAGTGTATGAGAGTTCCTGGGAGGTTGTACCTTAATGATGAACTTGTTAAACATTTGGAGAGGGAGGTTCTAGAGCAGGTGGCAAATGTAGCCTGTCTCCCAGGAATCCAGAAGTACTCCCTTGCCATGCCAGATTGTCACTACGGTTATGGTTTCTGTATAGGTGGAGTTGCAGCCTTTGATGAGAAGAAGGGTGTTATTAGTCCAGGAGGTGTAGGTTTCGATATAAACTGTGGTGTTAGACTTATAAAGACAAATATTACAAGGGAGGAGATTCAACCTTACATAAAGGAGCTAGTAAAGACCCTCTTTAAAAACATACCTTCAGGTCTAGGTAGTAAGGGAAAGATAAGGTTAAGTAAAAATGAGATAGACCAGGTACTGGAGGAAGGAGCCTACTGGGCAATTGAGAACGGCTACGGATGGAAGAGGGACGTTAAATATATAGAGGACAACGGATGTATAAGGGAAGCTGACGCCTCCCTAGTCTCTGACAGTGCCAAGAAGAGAGGGCTCCCTCAGTTAGGTACCTTAGGTAGTGGTAATCACTTCTTAGAGATTCAGTACGTAGATAGGATATTTGACGAGAGGGCTGCAAAGGTATACGGGGTTGAAAAGGATCAGGTCTTAATAATGATCCACAGTGGTTCAAGGGGATTAGGTCATCAGATATGTGCAGATTATCTTAGATATATGGAGAAGGCTGCTAAGAAATACAACATAAAACTACCAGATAGACAGCTGGCCTGTGCTCCCATAACCTCAGAGGAGGGTATGAAATACTTTAAAGCTATGAACTGTGGTGCAAATTACGCCTGGGCAAATAGACAAATTATAACCCACTGGGTAAGGGAGAGCTTCGAGGATGTACTGAGAATACCTGCAGAGGATCTGGAGATGGACATTATCTACGACGTAGCCCACAACATAGCAAAGAGAGAGATACACAGGGTAAACAGTAAGTTGAAGAAGGTGATAGTACATAGGAAGGGAGCTACAAGATCCTTTGGTCCAGGTTCTGAGGAGATACCTGGAAAGTATGCCAGTGTTGGCCAGCCTGTTATACTCCCAGGGGATATGGGCAGTGCATCCTATCTAATGCACGGTACAGAGAGGGCTATGAGGGAGACATTTGGATCCACTGCCCATGGAGCAGG
The DNA here is from genome assembly GCA_015662355.1 of Methanothermococcus okinawensis. Taxonomy (GTDB): domain Archaea; phylum AGJL01; class Methanococci; order Methanococcales; family Methanococcaceae; genus Methanofervidicoccus; species Methanofervidicoccus okinawensis_A. Next base: position 13,351 of record DQUI01000066.1, on the reverse strand, counting down.
GAGGGTACTTAGTAGGGCCAAGGCCCTGAAGATCTACAGTTCTAAAGAGATTAAGGATAAGTTGGAGAACATGGGTATCTACGTTATGGCAGACTCGAGAGGTGTCCTTGCAGAGGAGTGCCCAGAGGCCTATAAAGATATTGACATTATAGCAGACACTGTCCATAATGCAGGTATATCTAAAAAGGTTTCTAGAATGAAACCTCTAGGTGTAATTAAAGGTTAAAAATAAATAATAAAGAGAGTTAAAAGATGAACATGGAAGAGGGAGATGGAAAAAATAGATTCAAGGTTGTAATGATAGGGCCAGAGAACTCGGGGAAATCTGCACTGATAAATGCTATCTTTGGCAGGAACATATCCAGAGTTTCTGAGGTAGGAGGTACTACTAAGAACCCTATTAGGAAGTTCTGGGGGAGGTTGAAGTACGGTAGATCTAAGAGACGTCCAAAGATAGTAGATGTAATATTTGTAGATCTAGGGGGACTCTTTTCAGGGGAGAAGAGATCCCCAGTAATGGTTGGAAAGGTGTTGGAGCGGACCTACAAGGAGATAGAGGATGCAAACCTTATTATCCACGTTATAGATGGGGAGAGGGGGCTACTTAAAAGCTTTGAGAAGATACATCACAACCTTAAATTCCGCTGCCAAAAACCTATTGTTGTAGTGATAAACAAATGTGATCTATTGGACGCCAGGAGGAGGGAGGAGTTGAAGAGGTACGTAGAGGACAGGTTGAACAACAGGTGTATCTTCACATCGGCAGTGACCTACGAGGGAATAGCTGAGCTAATAGAGGCTATTATCCATATCCTAAAAAATATTGATGTAAAGAGATGGTGAGGGCATGGTATTTAAATCTCTCCTGAAACTCCTTAAAGGGGAGGAGGAAAAGGAAGAATTTAGAAATCATAACAGTGGTATCTTAACTGTTGAAAAGTATATAGAACTAGACGTAGAAGATGTAGAGGAGGAGGAAGATACTATTAGGATAAAGGTCTTAGATCTGGAGAATCGTAAGGACGCCAACGAGATATTGGTCTGGGTGGAGAACGGGTGTATAGTAATTGCAAATACTAGAGATCTAGAGAGGGAGTTAGACGAGAATTACCTCAGTGTTATTAAGTATCTAAGGGACGAAACTGTGAAGATAGGGGGGAAGATAGTTAGAGTATGTAACAACAAGATATTAGTACTACCTAGAAACGTAGTAATTGAAAAGGCTGTTAGGGAGAAGGAGGAGGAAAAACCTGAGTAAAAAATTTTAATCCCTGGCGTAGATATACTTGAATATTGCCTTCTGTACGTGGAGCCTGTTCTCTGCCTCGTCGTATACTACAGAGTGTTTCCCATCTATTACCTCATCTGTAATCTCCATACCTCTAGTTGCAGGGAGACAGTGCATTACAATAACGTCATCCTTTGCATAACTTAGGAGTTCCCCGTTAACTTGATAGGGGGGGAATATCTTCTTAACCTCCTCTAAACTCTTATTTCTATCACTCATACTTATCCACACGTCTGTGTATATTATGTCTGCATCCTTGACAGCCTCTATAGGATCGTTAGTCAGTGTTAAACTACCCTCTCCGTATTTCTCTATAATCTCATAACTCTTTTTTACAAACATTCCATTTGGCTCATAGCCCCTTGGGGTAGCTACATATACGTCCATTCCAACTAGGGCTCCTCCTATCATCAGGGAGTTACATACGTTGTTCCCGTCTCCAAGGAAGGAGAGTTTAAGTCCTTTAAATCTACCTTTGTACTCGTATATAGTTAGGAGATCTGCAAGTATCTGACAGGGGTGGGAGAGGTTACTTAGGGCGTTGATAACAGGGACACTTCCATACTCTGCCAACTCCTCTAAAACCCTGTGATCCTTTACCCTTGCAACAACACCATGGACGTATCTACTTAGCACCCTGGCAGTATCCTTTATACTCTCCTTCTTCCCCAGATGAGTTTCCCCTGCATTTAGTACTAGGGGATGCCCTCCTAACTCCCTTATTGCTATGTCGAAGCTTATCCTAGTCCTTGTAGAGGGGCTCTCAAATATCATGGCTATTGTTTTACCCCTTAATATAGGATCCTCCTCTCCCCTATGTTTTTTAAAGTAGATAGCGTCCTCTATAATATGGAAAACATCCTCCCTCTCCAACTGATAGAGTGTTAGTAAATGCATAGGATCACCTCTTCTATCTATAGGGGAATAGTCCCTAAATTAAAAGGGGTTATATTTATCTTTTTAATCCTATATAAAAATAAAAATTTACACTTCAAGGGAAATTAATGGCTCTTTTATAAAATTTACAAGGTGATAACCTATGAAGATCTATATAGAGGGTTACGGGTGTACCCTTAACACTGCAGATACTAGAATTATAAGAAACACCTTGAAATCATTTAAAGATTTTCAGATAGTGGATAAGTTAGAGGATGCAGATGTTGTAGTTATTAACACCTGTGTAGTTAGGTTGGAAACTGAGAACAGGATGATCTCCAGGATAGATTACTTCAGATCTCTAAATAAAAAGGTTGTAGTTGCAGGGTGTATGCCAAAGGCTCTAAGGGAGAAGGTGATAGATAGGGCTGATCTCCTTATAATGCCTAGAGAGGCCCATTTAAGTGGAGAGATAATATATAGATACTTTAGAGATAGGGAGATAACTCCACCTCCCTATCTAAATATAAATGACAAGTTAAAATACTTAAAACCTGAGGGCTTAATTATGCCCCTTCCCATTGCCGAGGGATGTGTAGGAAGATGTACATACTGTATAGTTAAGGTTGCCCGAGGTGATCTCCTCTCCTACGACAGAGATCTCCTAGTTAAAAAGGCGAAGGAGTATGTAGAGGGTGGTGTAAAACATATACTTATTACAGCCCAGGATACTGCATGCTACGGATTTGACAGGGGATACACCCTCCCAGATCTACTGGAGGATATTATCTCCTCAGTTGAAGGTAAATATACCATGAGAATTGGGATGATGCACGCCAAGAATGTCCCTGAAATCATAGATCATCTCTTGGAGTGCTATAGAAGTGATAAGGTGGCAAAGTTCCTACATCTCCCTCTTCAAAGTGGAGACGACAAGGTATTAAGGGACATGAACAGGGAGTATACAGTGGACGACTTTATAGAGATAGTTAAGGAGTTCAGGAGAAAGGTGAAGGACCTCAACTTTAACACAGATATAATCGTAGGATTCCCTACAGAGGATGAGGAGAGCTTTGAGAATACACTGGAGGTACTGAGGAAGATAAAACCTGACTATATCCACGGAGCTAAATATACCCCAAGGAGACATACAGCAGCTGCCAGGATGAAACAGATAGACACAAAGATAAGAAAGAGGAGATCGAGGATCTTAGATAAGTTAAGGAGAGAGCTAAGTTATGAGAACAACAGGAAGTACATAGGTAAAACTCTCAGGGTACTTGTTACTGAGAGGGGAAAAGGTATTGCCCACAACTGTAAGGTGGTGAAGTTTAACTGGGAGGAAGATTTAAAGGTTGGAGATTTTGTAGATGTAAAGATAACAGATGCTAAAACCTTTGGATTATTTGGGGAAGTTCAAATCTCTTAGTTAAAAGGATAAGAGGTGATAGCAATGATAGACACCCATATTCACTCAGATACAAGACCCTACGAAGACTTTGAGAGGATGGCCCTCTCCTTAGAGGGAGTAATTACACTGGCCCACGATCCCTTGAAACCCTACTCTATGGACATACTTAGGGCCCACTTTGACAGGCTTATAGAGGGGGAGGTTGAGAGGGCAAAGAAAAACGGTTTAAAGTTATTCCTCTGTCTAGGTATTCACCCTAGGATGATACCTCCAGATGTAAATTACAGTATGTTGAGGGAGTATCTAAAGAATGAACATGTAGTAGGGGTAGGAGAGATAGGTCTGGAGAAAGGTAATAAAGAGGAGATAGAGGTTTTCGAGAGACAGTTGTTGATAGCCCAGGAGTTGAACTTAGGGGCAGTTGTTCATACACCTAGGAGAAGGAAGGAGGAGGTTACAAAAACTATACTGGAGGTTATAGATAGCTTAGATTTAAAGAGGGAGATGGAGAGGAGGATAGTGATAGATCACTGTAACAGGAGAATAGTTCCACAGATATACGACAGGGAGATGTACATGGGGCTCACTGTACAACCTAATAAGTTAACCCCTGAAGAGGCTGTGGAAATAGTTAAGGAGTACGGAGGAGACAGATTTCTCCTAAACAGTGACTCCTCTTCAGCACCCTCTGATATACTCGCTGTACCAAGGACAGTTTTAAGGATGAAGATAGAGGGGATAGAAGAGGAGGTTATTGAACGAGTGTCCCATATAAACGCCAGGGAGTTATTTAATCTAAATATTTAATTTTTTTTATTATTCTTTTAAGGAGGTAATGAGATGAAGTTAGACTACAGAGTACTGGCCCTTATTCCTGTTATACTAACTGTAATCTCAGGGATAATCGTATATGTAAACGGATTGAAGGAGAGCGTAGATGTAAGTGGAGGTGTAGAGATAACCATTACTGTTAATAAAGATGTAGACGTGGAGAAGTTAAAGGAGTATCTTCCTCCAGGGGTGGAGATAAGAAAATCCCTTACCCCATCTGGTGTCCTTATTATAATAAGGGCGGGAAATGAGATCGATAGTGAGGAGATCATAGAGGGGCTGAAAAAATTCTTCCAGGTATCTGATCTAGAGGAGCTCAAGTACTCCCAGAAGGAGATAAGCCCTACATTAAGTAAGAGGTTCTGGAGTGACGGATTAAAGGCTATAGCATTTGCCTTCCTATTTATGGCTGTTGTAGTTTATCTCGTATTTAGATCCCCTATACCAGCTCTGGCAGTGATCCTAGCTGCTGTATCTGATATAGTGATAGCCTTAGGTTGTATGAGCCTCTTCGATATACCTGTATCTACAGCTACAATTGCAGCCCTACTTATGCTCATAGGTTACAGCGTAGATACAGACATACTACTAACTACAAGGGTGTTAAAGAGAAAAATTGGAGATTTAGAGGAGAGGATAAAGGAGGCTATGAAAACTGGTATAACTATGTCCCTAACTACAATAGTGGCTATGTTAGTACTCTACCTAGTAGTTACCTATGTAGTGCCTGCAGCTATTCTACTGAGGGATATAGCCCTAGTTATACTCTTTGGATTAATTGCAGATTTACTGACAACCTGGCTTACAAATGTTGGTATACTGAAGTACTACCTCTTGAGGGATAGGGATGGATCTACTGAAAGACAGTAAAATACTGATACTCCTTGTAACAGTAATCCTCTCTATACTGATAATCGCTGTTAAAGGTGTATCCTTTGGTGTAGATTTAGTGGGGGGTACTGTTATAGTACTGAAAACCAGTGAACCAGTGTCCCAGGAGAATATGACTGTGATTGTGGAGGTACTTAGAAGTAGGTTGAACGCCTACGGCTTAAGTGATATCACTATCTACTCCAGGGGTAACGATGAGATTGTAGTTGAGATTCCAAAGGATGCAGATGTGGAGAGGATAAAGAAGATATTAACTCAACAGGGGGTATTTGTAGCAAAGATTGACAATATAACTGCCTATACAGGAAGGGATATAGAGTACGTAGAGGAGCCAAAGTTAACGCCAAGTGGTTATGGAGTAGTACTTAAGTTAACAGAGGAGGGGGCTAGGAGATTTGCAGAGGTGGCCTATGGGAAAGGGGGTCACAGGGTGGAGCTCTACATGGACAATAAGTTGATAAGTGCCCCAGTGCTATCCCCTAGTTTAGCAGATGGAAGACCCCATAGGGATCAGATCATTACTGTTGCAGGGAGTAACCCTACTAAGGAGGATATAGATGAGGCATGGGCTATCTATACTGCCCTTAAGTCTGGTTCCCTTCCAGTGAAGTTGAAGATAGAGTATATATACTCTATATCTCCCACCTTGGGAGAGGAGTTTATAAAGGGAGCAGTAATAGCAGGTTTCCTTGCATTCCTTGCTGTAGGTATTGTAATAGCTATAAGATATAAGAAGCCCTCAATTGTAATACCTATACTTACAACCTGCGCCTCTGAGATCTTGATTATACTTGGAGTGGCATCCCTGATAAATTGGAAACTAGACTTACCCTCTATTGCAGGTATTATAGCCTCTGTAGGTACTGGAGTAGACGATCAGATCGTTATCACCGATGAGACCCTCTCTAAGGGGGCAAAGAAGATTAAAAGTAGTATTAAAAGGGCGTTCTTTATAATATTTGCAGCTGCAGGGACGACAATTGCAGCAATGCTCCCACTCTTTTTCATGAGCATAGGGATGTTAAAGGGGTTTGCAATTACCACTATAATGGGAGTACTTATAGGGATATTCATCACCAGGCCTGCATTTGCAAGGATAATCCAGTATATTGCAAAAAAAGGATTGTAGTTATTTACAGCAGAACTTACAGGATATATCAGTTGGATACTTTCCTGTAACACAGGCTAAACAGAGGTCATCCCTTCCTATACCTTCTATTAAACCTTGTACACTGAGGTAACCTAGGGAATCTACATTTAAATATCTCCTTATATCCTCTAAGGACTTGGAGCTAGCTATTAACTCCTCCTTTGTAGGCATATCTATACCGTAGTAGCACGGGGAGATAATCCTTGGAGAGCCTACCCTGAGATGTACCTCCTTTGCCCCGACCTTTCTCACTATATCCACTATTCTCTTGGAGGTTGTACCTCTCACTATACTGTCGTCAATCAGTATCACTTTTTTACCTTGAATTATAGGTTTTACAGGGTTCAACTTCAACCTTACAGCTATGTCCCTTTCCTCCTGAGATGGGAGAATAAAGGTTCTACCTACGTATTTGTTCTTTATCAGTGCCTCGTAGTAGGGAATATTTAACTCCTCGGAGTACCCTATGGCAGAGATCACCCCAGAATCTGGGACAGGGGATACTATATCCCCCTCACAGGGCTCCTCCCTGGCGAGTATCTTTCCCAACTTCCTCCTAACGTTGTAAACACATACACCATCTATTATAGAATCTGGTCTGGCGAAGTAGACGTACTCAAACATACAGGTAGATACTCTAGAGTTTTCCCCTATTCTATAGGTTTCAATACCTTCCCTGTTTATCATTATCACCTCCCCTGGGTATACGTCCCTTATAAGCTCTCCATTTATAACGTCTAAACCACAACTCTCAGAGGATATGTAGTAGTTATCCCTCTCATCTCTCCCTATACAAAGAGGTTTAAAACCATGGGGATCTCTAACAGCGATAAGGCTGTTGTTGTAGAGGATAACAAGGGAATAGGCCCCTATAATCTTCCTTGAAACCTCCCCTATAGATTGAACAATATCCCCTGTCCTCAGTAGTTCCTTCACAAGTAGATGGGCTATTACCTCAGAGTCTGTTGAGGAGGTAAATATATGACCCTGCTTCTCCAACTCCCTCCTTAGTATATGAGAGTTTAGAATATCTCCGTTATGAGCTATTGCCAAATTCCCAAGGGAACTGTTTACTATAAAGGGTTGGCAGTTTTCAAGGAAGGTACCTCCTGTAGTGGAGTATCTAACGTGTCCAATACCTACCTCTCCCCTTAGGGAGTTTATCACCTCCTTACTAAATACCTCTGAGACCAATCCAAGACCTTTATAGCTGTAGATACTATCTCCATTACTTACAGCAATCCCTGCACCTTCCTGTCCCCTATGTTGCAGTGCGTAGAGACCGTAGTATATCTTTTTAACTACATCTTCTCCTGAGAAGGAGTAGGCCCCAAATATACCGCACATGTTATCACGTAATGACTTTTATTAATTAGTCTTTTTATAAAAATCAATAAAAAGTTAATCTCATTAATAACCTTCTGGTGATTAGATGAACTGGGTTGAGAAGTACAGGCCAAAGTCCTTAGATGAGGTAGTTGGTAACAGAAAGGCTAAGGAGGAGTTGAAGAGATGGATAGAAGACTATATCAGTGGTAAGGATAGGAGACCTGTTATCCTTGCGGGCCCCCCTGGATGTGGTAAAACAACTATGGCCAGGGCACTTGGAAGGGACTACAACTTGGATGTAATAGAGTTAAATGCAAGTGATAACAGGAGCGCAGAAATCGTTAGAAGTATAGTGGGAAGTGCAGCAGAGTCTAAGTCCATACTTGGTAGGAGAATACTTGTAGTGTTAGATGAGATAGACGGTATATCTGGAACTATGGATAAAGGTGGTCTAAGGGAGATACTGAATATAATTAAAACTGCAAAGAACCCAATAATAATGACTGCAAACGATATATACAAACCATCCCTTAAGCCTCTCAGAGAGAGATGTAAAGTTATCAACTTAAGACCTCTCCCTACAAATACCATACTCTCTGTATTAAAAAAGATTGCCCAGGAAGAAGGCCTAGATGTAGACGAGGAAACCCTCAAACTTATAGCAAAGCATGCCCAGGGGGATTTAAGGGCTGCAATTAACGATCTTGAATCTCTGGCCCTTGGAGGAAGTTTAAGCCCAGAAGAGGCTAAAAAACTAGATAGTAGGAACGTGGAAAAGAGTATCTTTGACGTTATAAAGATGATACTGAAGACTACAAAATACGATATAGCCCTATCTACACTCTGGGATTTAAAGGAGGACCTTGAAACCTTGGAGGAGTGGTTGTCTGAGAACATCCCAAGGGAGTATAAGAAGATAGAGGAGGTTGCCACTGCCTACGACTATCTATCTAAGGGGGATATGTTTTTAGGGAGGGGAAAGAGGAGACAGAATTACAACCTCTGGAGGTACGCCTCAGCCCTTATGGGCACAGGGGTGGCCCTGGCAAAGGAGGAGAAGTACAGAGGGTTCACCCCCTATGTAAGACCAAAGGTATTTACAAAGCTCCTACAGAATAAATCTAAGAGAGAGATCTTAAAAAGGATACTCTCTAAGATCAGTTCAAAAACCCACGTATCCACTAAGAGAGCTAGAGAGGATCTAATTTATCTGTCCACTATACTTGAGAGAGATCCCTACTTAGGGGCAGAACTTGTGAGGTTCTTCGAGTTTACAGAGGAGGAGGTGGAGTATTTAACAGATAAGAACACTGCAAAGAAGATATTCAAAATATTGAAGGAGAGGGAAAAGAAGAAGGAAATTAAAAAGGATAAAATAAAAAAGAAGGAGGAGAAAAAAGAGAGTAAGGGGAAGCAGATAACACTGGAGACCTTCCTTCAGTGAGACAACTTCCCCACATATATACCATCCCTGGTGCTCAGTATCTTCACCTTTACCTCCCTCCCTATCCACCTCTCAGGATCCTCTACATCTATTATCTGAATAAGTCTATCCCTGGCACATCCAATTATTTCCCCCTTAACCCTCCCCTCTAGTACAACCTTGGCCTTAACTCTACTGTTCACCTTAAAGGGTATAGGGGCCCTCTTTCTCCTGTGGCTTCCAAAGGCCTTGGAGAGGGGAGTTATCAGTTGCACATCTATACCTTTTCCCCTGTACTCCAACTCATAGTTTTTCAGTAATCTATAGAACCTCTTAAAATCCCACACCTTCATATTCTTCATCCTTCTACCAAACTGATATATTTCACAGAGTTGAACTCCAAGTATTGGATCTTTTCTTCTGGTGATAGGGTTTATTATATTTTGAGGGTTTTTTCTCTCCAGCTCTACAGCGTAATCTATTACCCTCTTGAACTCCTGGTCGTTTATACCTGGGAGAAGTATTGGTGCTATTAGAAGGTGTATCTTTGTATTTTTGATGTACTCCGCCATCTCCAATATACGTTTTATATCGTATGATCTACTTCCTGCCAAGGCCCTGCTCATCCTCTCATCTAAGGCGTTTATAGAGAGGTTTATCCTGTGCAACCCTGCCTCCTCCAACTCGTCTATTAACTTGTAGGTTAAGCTTACTCCGTTTGTCTGGATTGTTACTATACCCTCCCCCTTACTGTTTATCTCATGGAGTCGTTGTACAAGGTCAGGGAGAGGGTGATAGAGGGTAGGTTCCCCCTGTCCATCTAAGTGGGCCTCTAAGTGTCTATTACCTTTGACCTCAACTACCTTAAGGTACCACTCCAGTAGATGATCCATATCTACGTAGTAGTCGTTCTTTCTAGTCCTAGAGTATCTCCCCTCATCCACAGAACAGAAGGGACAGTTTATGTTGCAACCACATAGCCCCCTAACCTGTATAATATTAGTCCCCCTGTCTATTAGACCAAAGGCTGTATGCCCCAGTAGAGGTACTGGATCACAGATGTAGTATGTATTCCTCCCAGTTATCTTACTCCTCATACCCTGGGAGATGGAGAGGGATATAAGGTTGAGTATCCCAGCCTTTAGAGAGTGTAACCTGTACTCAGGTATTTCTCCCTCTATCAGGAGTTTTCCATCTTCCAGGGAGTAGGGGTAGTTGAGCACTCTATCTAGAGGTATGGTGATCTCGTAATTCTTACAGATCTCGATGTTTAAGTTGTGGCCTTTTAATTTAGTATCGGTTATCATTTTAAATTCCTTAAAATCTATCACCGTACTTTTCATAGGTGCACCATTTAAATTCTTGTTGAAGAAAAAAATAATAAAAAATCTTAGAAATGAAAATTAGTGTATTATTTGTGAAAATAGGTAATATGCTAAGTTTGTCCTTATTTACAACATGTCCATATATTCGTTATTCTAAAATATTTAATCTTCTTTCATAATAATTAGGGGGATATTATTCCAACTCCTTTAGCACTATCTCCTTAACCTTCTCCTCCTTGTTCTTAGGGGAGAATATTTTAAAGTTTATCACTACCCTTACTACGTCGTCCCCGTCAACTAGATCACACTCCCCAAGGTAGGCCTTCTGTTTATTAAATCTAAGGTATAACTTATTTTTCTCTATTCTTAAATCTATATCCTCCTTCAACTTATTTATGTTCTTATCCTTAGATTTTATCAGCTCCATAATACGTTTAAATACCTTCTTGGCCACCTTACCTCTATCTACAGTAATAGTGTGGACCTTTATTGGATTGCCAAAGCATCCCTGATTTTCAACAGTCTCAATCTCCACATCTTCATCATCGATATCCTCTGGTAAAAAGTAAGCCATGGCCTCTAACACCTTGTTGTCATCCTCTGTAGCATGGGATATGGAAGAGATCTGAATATTTGACACATCTACCTTTGTCATATATATCCCCTTTATTTTTATTGTAGTTGTTATAACAGGGATTAATATAAAAATAAAATGGTGATATCTTGTTTAAAAGTTTAAAGGAGAAACTTAACAGGACAGTGTCTAAATTAAGTGAGATGGTATATTCAAAGGGTAGTAGTGGGAATATAGGGGATACAACTGTTGAGGAGAAAAAGACTGATAGCTTAACAGAGAATAGCGAAAAAGGGGAAGTGGACAAAAGTATAGGTTTCTTCGACAGATTTAAGATAACTAAAACAATCAAGAGGGCCCTTGGAAAGGAGGTTGTATTAACTGAGGAAGATGTGGAGGAGGTTCTAGAGGAGTTGGAGTTAGAGTTGTTAGAGGGAGATGTGGCCTATGAGGTTACTGAGAAGCTTATCCAATCCTTGAGGGATCAGCTTATAGGTAGAAAGATTGGACCTCAAGAGGATCCTGAAGAGGTGATTAAGGAGGCTCTCAAAAATGCTATAAAGGAGATCTTATCCCAGAAGACTATAAATATCTATGAGGTTATCGAGGAGAAGAGAAAGAGAGGGGAGCCTACAGTTATCCTATTTGTAGGTATAAATGGAACTGGAAAGACTACAACTATAGCTAAACTTGTGTATCTGTTAAAGAGGAGGGGATACTCTGTAGTACTGGCAGCAGGGGACACCTTTAGAGCTGGTGCCATAGAGCAACTTGAGGAGCATGGGAGGAGAATAGGTGTTAAGGTGATAAAACAGCAGAGGGGGGCTGACAGTGCAGCTGTAATCTATGACGCCATAGAACATGCAAAGGCTAGAGGTATAGATGTAGTACTAGCTGATACTGCAGGGCGGCAGGCTACAAATGTAAATCTCATGGAGGAGATGAGAAAGATTGTAAGGGTAACAAAACCTGATCTTGTAATATTTGTAGGGGATGCCCTAACAGGTAACGACGCCATAATCCAGGCTGAGGAGTTCAACAGGGCTGTAGATTTTGACGGTGTTATACTTACAAAGGTAGATGCAGACGCCAAGGGTGGCGCTGCACTTTCTATAGCCTACGCCATTGGAAAACCTATTTTATTCCTAGGCACTGGACAGGGGTATGAGGATTTAGAGGAGTTTAGTGTGGGGTGGATGATAGACAAACTGTTTAACGATAAAAAGAAATAAAGGTTAATTATAAACTTCAAAAGGTGATATTATTAATAAGGATGACTTTTGGTGGACAGTTATTATAATTTTTTTGTTAACTATTTATTTTAGAGAACATGTATGGTGGATAATAGGGAGTATAATAAATACAATAAAACACTATCCATGGTTGATCTTTTTTATTATAATGTTTATATCTTATATCGGTTCTATTATGGATAGTAAAACAGCTGAAGAGTGGTTTAATGAAGGATACGATCTGTATAATCAGGGGAGGTATGAGGAAGCTATAGAGTGTTACAACAAGGCGTTGGAGATAGATCCTGATTACGGAGATGCGTGGAACAACAAAGGCATTGTTCTAGACGATCTAGGAAGATACGAGGAAGCTATAGAGTGTTACAACAAGGCGTTGGAGATAGATCCTGACAATGCTTATGTATGGAATAACAAAGGGGTATCTCTTTACCATTTAGGAAGATACGAGGAAGCTATAGAGTGTTACAACAAGGCGTTGGAGATAGATCCTAATTACGGAGATGCATGGTTTAATAAAGGAAATGCCCTTAGTAAGTTGGGAAGATACGAGGAAGCTATAGAATGTTTCAATAGGGCTCTATCTATAAAAAACGACGGGAAGATAAGAAAAGTTAAAGAAAATATTGAAAGGGAATTGAAGAAAAAACCAAAATTAAAAATAAAACTCCTAAACAAGTCATTCACCTTAAATCTATGGAATAAAACTAAGATGGAGATCGTTAACAAGGGAGACGCTATAGCAAAAGATGTAGTATTCCAGTTCTCAGATGACGTCACTGTGAGGAATCTACCTGAGGTTGAGGTTAAACCTAAGGGCAGAGAGGTAGTGGAGTTTTACCTCAAACCTAACATCCCAGGGGAAGTGCCAGTTGAGGTTGATATTAGATGTAAAGACCACCTAGATAGGGAGCACAGGTTTAAAGAGGTAATCACAATTGAAGTGAGAGAGGGTGTTAAGGAGAAAACACCTGAAGAGGGCATATCCCCAGGAGAGTTCACT
>DQUI01000004.1 GCA_015662355.1 Methanothermococcus okinawensis | reverse complement strand
GTCCCGCTTCAGCGAATTCCATCGCCATCCTACTTCCACCGTATGGTGGCTCTCCTCCAAAGAGTTCAGGTATTTTTATCCTGTTTATGTAGAGATCCTGATTACCTGCGCCGTATACTGAGATTTTCATAGCATCACCGCCAATATACGATTTTAGTCCAATAGTATTTAAATACTGGACGAAATTTAAGGTACTATTTAAATACCTTATTACGAAAAAAATATATAATAACACTAATATTTATCCCTTACTGATCTAACATTCAAAAGAGGATATATATAAGTATAGGAATATAGTTATAAAATTATCTACTATTTAACTCCCTTCTCAGCTCTCCCATAGTAGATCGTCTCTCTGCAAAGGCATCATGTCTGTGAATACTCTCCTTATTTACCTGTCTAACTAACACCTGGGTGTCGTCAGGTAGATAATCAAACTCCTCCACTATCCTCTTTATCATCTCCCTTGCACAATCCTCAACAAACTTTGGATTTCTATGGGCCTTCTCCACTACGTATGCCTCGTCAGCCCTCTTCAGTAGTTCGTATACCTCTCCACTCATAGACTTTCTTATAATCTCTATAATCTTTCTAATACTTACGTTATAGCCCTCTGGGACCTCTATCATTACAGTTCCTATACCTCTCTGGTTGTGAGTTGCAACTACTACAGCGTCTAAAATCTTCTCTATATCTTCCTCTGAGAATCCCTTCTTTTTCAAATTCTCAACTGTCTTCTCCTTTAGAAGGTTCTGGGCACAGGGGCAGGCTGTAATACCTACAACCTCTGCACCAACCATCTTCTTAATATGAATATTACCTTTCTCGTCCTTTATTCCATAGGCTCTACCTATGATCTTACATACCCCCTGGGAAGGTTTAGCTGTTATAGGGGATCTCTCCTCTAGGATGTAATCTCCATATATTAGAACCTCTGCCCTGCTAGCGTATTCATGTCTCTCAAAGAGTTTTTTTACAATATTCACAGATAACTCCTCTATCCCGTAGGTCTCTCTAACTACTAACTTTTCAATTACCTCTTCAATCACCTCTGGACTCCTGGACATATGTATACCTTTCTGGGAGCTTGGTAGATCTACAAAGACTTCAAAGGTTGGAAGTAGTATTATAGGTCTTTTGTTCCTCCTGTGTATCTTTACAAGTTTCTTTAAGTTGACAACTCCTACCCTTGTTAGGGATACCTTGATCTCAGGTTCTGTAGCCTGAATATCACAGAACATAAAAGACACCTTTAACTGTTATCTCTTCTGATGAAGTATCCTAGAAAAATCCCACAGGATAGACCTATAAATAGAGAGATAATACCTAGGGAGATGTTAGAGGATACCTCTCTATCTCCAGGCTTCTCCCCTGGAGAGCTACTTAGATTTCCAGTTATAAACACATCTCCCTGATAGCTGTAGTTGTGGCCTATCTCCTGGAGTATATCTATATCCATCTGGGCGTAAGCTGTACTGTACTTGTAGTACAGGGCTTTATAGAATGAATCGTTGAAGGAGTTGGCGTATTCGTAATAGCCCATGGCACTTATAGGGAGGTAATTGTATTTTCCCATCACCTTGTTTATCCTCTTCTCCGCCCTCTCCCTTAAGTACTCTGTATCTGTGTTAAAGTTGAGATAGGTGGTGGCGTATACGTAGGCGTCTATACTCTCCCCTATAGAGAGGAGATACTCCCCTCTCTCGTAGTACTCCCTGGCCCTCTCCAACTTCTCCTCAGCGTCCTCTATCCCTCCAATCTCCGGAAGTATCATGGAGGAGTAGAGGACAACAACCTCGGCGTTGTCTAGATACTTCTGGGCAAGGGGCATAAGTTGATACTCCTCTATAACCTCTTCCTCTAAGTTACTATTCCTATCAGATAGTTGTAGCCACCAGATAGCGCTCTCCCCTCTCCATTTTCCATAGGAGGCATACTCTATAGCAGCTAGGGGGTTGTCGTTGTAGTACTCCCTCCAGGCGCTGTCCATAAGGTCCTCTCCCTCGTAGATCCTACTCTTAGATGCTAAGATATACTCGAAATTATCCCTGATTAATTTTCTACTCCTGATAATCTCCTTTTTATCCTTAATATCCTCCTGAATATTTACTAGATAGTCTTTGAGGTATCCTCTTTTGTCACTACTCTCCATGTAGTTTAACGTGGTGTTTATAGCTTCAAGGTTTATTATAACTCCAAAGGCCTTTGAGGTGGCAGAGTAGTAGTTACCTTGGGAGTAAAGTTTCTCCCCTATCTCAAGCTCCTCTCTACTTTCCTCCAACCTCCTCTTAAGGTTCATCTCTAGGAGATAACTTAACTTGGCACTGGGATCCCTCTCCAGTCTATTACTCACATACCTGTAGTGATCTTCTGCAAGTTTCAATACCTTATCTGCCAACTCCTTCATCTTCTTTCTGTATATACTCTCAAGTACAGGGTTAGAGGTGTAGTTCTCCTCCACTAAACTATGGTTTGTAAAGTAGTAGATAGCATCGTATATACTTCTAACCTCTATAACCTCTATCCCTAACTCCCTACCGTACTCTACAACGTCTACAGTAATATTACCTCCTTCAAGGTAGGGGTCCTCCACAGTTATGTATCGCTCCCCATAGGGTATTAAGAAGTACCTGGCCCCTGACATCTTAGCAGATTTTAACTTCTCCAGTATTCCCCCTACAGGTCCAATACCCCCATCTGGGTAGATCATACCTGTCATCATAACGTCCCTGTTGATGCTCCAGTTGTTCAACTCTGCCACAGTAGCTACACATAGGGCACCTCCCGCCGAAGGTCCCCCGATTATAGGAACTTTTGACCTTACTATGTAGTACACATCGTAGTCCTTCTGATTTCTATTGGATATATCAAATGCCACCTTTGCAGCAACCCTCGCTGAACTCTGCATGTCCATCTCAGTTACTGGCAAGGTATCTATGAATACATGGCCACTTCCATTGGACACCTTTACATCGATGTTTATAGTAGTTCCCACGTACCCGTAATCTGTCTTAGAAACTGCTGGTACTGCTATAGTTACATCTCCAAATATCCCATGTAGAGAGAGGGGGATGATAAGAAGAAGTAAATATTTTCTCATTTTATCTGCCCCTTTATTTTAATAAAAACTCTATATCTATTATAGAATTTTTTATTATATTTTACGGTGAAAAGCTATGGATAAAGATGAGATGTTTCATATTGCCAGGAAGGTAGTAGAGAGTATTGAAAAAGGGGTAAAACCTTTAATCGGATGGGAGGGATCTGAGGAGGTTGTAAAAATTGGGGCAGATGGTACTCCCACCAAGAGGATAGATGTAATTGCAGAGAATATCGGTATAAATACTATCGAGAGGCACTGTAGTGCAGTAGTTATAAGTGAGGAGATAGGGGTTAAAAAGGTAGGGGAGGGGGCACCAGAGTATATAGTGGTACTAGATCCTATAGACGGCACATACAACGCATTGAACAACTTACCTATATACGCTGTCTCCATAGCCATAGGGAAAATAGCTGGGAAATATAGAGGGCTAGAGGGAGTAAGAGGTATGAGTATCGAGGATCTGGAGTTAGGGATAGTAAAGAATATAGCTACAGGTGAGATTTACTACGGGAGAGTTAATAAGGGGGCCTATATCCTGGAGAAAAATGATAGGGAGTGGAAGAAGATAGAGGTATCTAATACTAAGGATTTAAAGGATGCAACAGTGGGGGTTTTCGCCTACGGTTTAACAACTAACACTCTAAACTTTATAAAGGATAGAAAGGTGAGGAGGATAAGGATATTTGGTTCTGTAGCTCTGGAGATGTGTTACGTGGCCAGGGGGGCTTTAGACGCCTTTATAAATGTAAATGAAACTACGAGACTATGTGATATAGCAGGGAGTTACGTTATACTCAGGGAATCTGGGGGAGTTATAACAGATAGAGATGGAAGACCTTTAGATATGAAGTTAGACATTGGAGAGAGGAGGTCCCTCATATGTTCCAATAGAGCACTTCATAGGAAGTTAATAGGCATATTTGGAAACAAGTGGGCATTGAAGCCTACAAAATTTGCTATAATATCTCGGATAGATAGGGAGGAGGCTTTAGATCTCGTTGTTCAGGTTATGGATTATCTTGAATCTAGAGGTATTGATTATCTCCTGGAGGAGGAGCTTTACAACATCCTAAAGGATAGAATAGATATAGGGAGGTATAGGTGTAAAGTTATGAGGGATTTAAGGGAGGTATCCCATATGCTAGTAATAGGTGGGGATGGTACTGTACTGAGGGCCTCGAGGTTAATAGGGAAAAACGAGATACCTATAATCAGTATAGATATGGGGACAGTTGGTTTCCTTACAGAGTTCAGTAGAGATGAGGTATTTAAAGCCATAGACATGGTTATACAGGGAAACTACGAGATAGAGAGGAGAACTAAATGTAGCTGTGTAGTTAAATCTAGGGAGGGGCAGAAATTACTTCCAGATGCCTTAAATGAGGTGGTGTTGATAACGAAAAGTCCTGCAAAGATGGTACACTTCCAGGTGTATATAAATGGGGAGTTTGTAGAGGAGGTTAGAGCTGACGGGATCATAGTATCTACTCCTACAGGTTCCACTGCCTACTCTCTCAGTGCTGGAGGCCCTATCTTAGAACCTTCTATGGACGCCTTTGTAATAGTCCCTATATGCCCCTTTAAACTCTTTTCCCGTCCCCTTGTAGTAGATGGGAACTCTGAGATTTTAATAAAAATAGCTAAAAAATCTGCACTGGTTGTTATAGATGGGAATGTAGAGGAGACTTTAAAAAAGGGAGAGGAGGTTGTAATTAGAAAGTCAGATGCCTACGCCTACTTTGTGAAGGGTAGAAAATTCTACAGTAAGTTGAAGAAGTTAGGGAGTAGTTAAAGGTGCGCCTATTCTACTAGAGGTATATAAACAACAGGGTACGAATTCCCTCCTGGGGTTTATATAGGGGGTACGAATTTCTCCTAGGGTGGAAGAGTTTATACTATAAGAAAACAT
>DQUI01000059.1 GCA_015662355.1 Methanothermococcus okinawensis | reverse complement strand
AGGTTCTATACTCTTCTACTATCTAGTTAACTATCCAAGTCCAGACAACAGTTACGGAATGCTACTGGGAAAGATGATAGAACCTATTACTAAACTTATGGGTATAGACTGGAGAGGGGCACTTGCACTACTGTTCGGTATTATCGCCAAGGAGTTAGTAGTATCTGCACTGGAAATCGCCTATGGAGGGAATATAGTTGAAGCACTAACTCCACTACAGGCCTTTGTCTTGACGTTGGTCACTGTATTGTACATCCCATGTTTAGCTACAATAGCCACCTTATTCTATGAAACAGGAAAGAATATAAGATGGACGTTATTTGCAGTAGGTTATAACATAACACTGGCTACCCTTGTAGGAATACTGGTATACAACATTGGACGACTCTTAGGGTTTACATAAGAGGTGATATAATGGAGAGTTTAGCAGATAAAAAACCAGGTATATACGTTATTAAAGAGATAGTTGGAAAATACAAAAAACTCTACGATCTAGGGATTTTAGCTGGTAGAAGGATAACTGTTATATCTAACGATAGAGGACCTATGATCGTAAAGGTAAATAACAGTAAAATAGCTATGGGAAAGGATATTGGAAGATGTATAGTAGTAGAGTAAAATTAGCTATATTAGACTCTTATAATACCTCTCCAGTGGAGGGACGATCTGCTTCTTCCTGGACATAACCCCTTCCAAGTATATACTCTTCCCCTCTAACTTTACATTGAAGGCCCTCTCAAATGCCTCCTTATTACCTACAACTAATACCTCGCTACCTCCCCTCATTATATCAGTTATGAGGAAGAGTATGAGATCGTAGCCCTCCTTAAGTTTCTCCTGAAGGATCCTGTATATCTCCCCCTTCTTATCCTGGATCTCTCCTATATCTATTACCTCCACCTGTCCAATACCTACTTTCCTACCGTTGAAGTTGAACTCCTTAAAGTCCATCTTAACGATCTCCTCAGGTTTCATCTTAGATACTGTAGATTTTGCCTTAAGTAACTCCATCCCGTAGGTCTGTATGTCCTCTATACCTGCAATCTCTCCAAGTTTTTTCCCTATTCTCTTATCTATCTCTGTAGTAGTTGGAGATTTAAAGAGGACAGTATCTGAAATTATTGCAGAGAGTAGTAACCCTGCTAAATCAGGTTTTAACTCCTTGTTCTTTCCCCCTATAATATCCATCCCATTTTTAAAGTAAAGTTCCCCTATTACAGTGGCAGTGGATCCTACAGGTTTTGCAAGATATACTATAGGTTCCATAGTAGTTATACCTACTTTGTGATGATCTAGAATACCTACAAGTTTTCCCCTCTCCAGGTCATCTAAGGTCTGGGATCTCTCACTGTGGTCTACAAGGAATAACTCCTTACCCTCAGCAGATCTTATTAACTCTGGCTCCATAACTCCAAATCTCTTCAATATTAGCTGGGTCTCTGGGTTTATATCCCCTAACCTTGCAGCTACTCCATCTAAGAAGTATGCTAGGACTATGGCAGAACATATACTGTCTGTATCTGGGTTCTTGTGTCCTACTACGTAGAGCATGTTATCCCTCTTTTTTTAATAAATTATTCTTTATACTTTAAATATAAAATCCTGTACTTAGTGATAACATGGAAGGGATGTATATACTTAAAGTAGCCTACGATGGACGTCATAGGGGATTCCAATCTCAACCTCATGGAAATACTGTATGTGATAATATATTGAGGGCTTTAGAGGAGTGTGGATATTT
>DQUI01000001.1 GCA_015662355.1 Methanothermococcus okinawensis | reverse complement strand
GTTTTCTTATAGTATAAACTCTTCCACCCTAGGAGAAATTCGTACCCCCTATATAAATCCCAGGAGGGAATTCGTACCCTGTTGTTTATATACTCCTAAGAATAACAGGTTACCTTCCACAATTAGAGTAAGTTCTTATTAGCACCTTTTAACGGTTAAATTAAAATAATACTTTTAAAAAAGTTAGAAGATACTAATAGGATATTTACGGTGAAAATTAAATGAAACTAGATATGCATGTTCACACCATAAAGTCTAGCTGCTCCCTGAACCCTATAAGGTTGTTGAAGAAGTTATGTTCAAAGATGGGGATACTCCCTGTTATATGTGATCACAACACCCTTACAAAAACAGATTTTGGTATAGCTGGAGAGGAGATATCCACAGATAGGGGGGAATTTATAGGGCTATTTTTAAATGAGGCTGTAAAGGACAGGGATATCTTTGAGGCCATGGACAAGGTGAAGGAGCAGGGGGGATTGATATACCTTCCCCATCCCTTTGACGAAAACAGGGGGAGATCCCTCTGTAGGTATAACATACTTAACGACAGAGACTTCAAAAAAAGGGTGGATATTGTAGAGGTTTTTAACAGTAGGTGTAGGGACAACAGGCCTAACGAGATGGCCTATCACTACGCCAAGATAAACAACATGTTAATGGGTGTAGGGAGTGACTCCCACTTCCCCTGGGAGTTAGGCAACGCATATCTTATAGTTGAAGAATTTGACAGGGACAATCCAAAGGAGTTTTTAAAGGTACTTAAAAAGAACAACAGGGATGGTTTTAAATACTATGGGAAGTTAGGGAGTCCTATAAATATGTTATGTAGTAAACTCTCAAAGAAGATTAACAACTCAGGTACATTAAGACTCCCAAAGTTGAAGTTTAACAGAGATATGATGAGATATCTATAGGGAGGATAACATGGAGAGTAAAGTGGATAGTTTAGATATCTGGAGGAGGACCCATTACACAGATGAGATAAGGGGAGAGATGGACGGTGAAGAAGTAATAGTTATGGGATGGGTAAACTCCATAAGGAAGTTAGGTAAGCTAGTATTCCTAATACTGAGGGACAGGGAGGGGATGATACAGATAGTTATTCCAAAACAGAAGGTAGCTGAAGAGGTATTTAAAATCGGAAAATCCCTTGGAAGGGAGGATGTTGTTGCCATTAGAGGTAAGGTGGTGGCAAACGAGAAGGCCCCTGGAGGATGTGAGATAATACCTATGGAGATCAAGGTGTTAAACAGGGCAGAGTCCCCTCTCCCACTGGACCCCTCGGAGAAGGTGCCTGCAGACCTGGACACAAGACTTGACAACAGATTCCTAGATCTTAGAAGGCCAAAAATTACAGCACTCTTTAAATTGAGATCTGAGATGTTAAGATCTGTAAGGGATACATTCTACAGGGAGGGGTTTATAGAGGTTAACACCCCGAAACTTGTGGCAAGTGCTACAGAGGGAGGTACAGAACTCTTTCCTGTATCCTACTTTGAGAGGGAGGCATTCCTAAGTCAGAGTCCCCAGCTCTACAAACAGATGTTAATGGCTGCAGGGTTTGAGAGGGTATTTGAGATAGGGCCTATATTTAGGGCTGAGGAACACAACACCAGAAGACATCTAAACGAAGCTATATCTATAGACTGTGAGATGTCCTTCTCAGATGACAGGGATGCCATGGAGATCCTTGAG
The DNA here is from genome assembly GCA_015662355.1 of Methanothermococcus okinawensis. Taxonomy (GTDB): domain Archaea; phylum AGJL01; class Methanococci; order Methanococcales; family Methanococcaceae; genus Methanofervidicoccus; species Methanofervidicoccus okinawensis_A. The sequence continues at coordinate 2,090 of DQUI01000001.1, read as the reverse complement.
AAAGTAGTATACAACACCCTCCTCCATCTAAAGGAACATTGTAAGAAGGAGTTAAAACTACTAGGTGTAGATCTAACATTACAGGATATCCCATTTCCAAGGTTGACATACGATGAAGTTGTAGATATTATAAACGCCAGGGGAGTGGAGATGGAGTGGGGAGAGGACCTCTCAAGGGCAGGGGAGAAGGTATTAGGGGAGTACATGGAGGGGTTCTACTTTATAACAAACTGGCCTAGAGATATTAGACCTTTCTATACCTTACCAAGTGAGGAGGATCCAAAACTCTGTAAGGCCTTTGACCTTATGTATAAGGATCTGGAGATTGCCTCAGGTGCCCAGAGGAACCATATATACCCTCTCCTGGTGGAGAGTATTAAGAGGATAGGTTTAAACCCTGAGAGTTTCGAGAGTTATCTCCAGGCCTTTAAATACGGCATGCCACCTCATGCAGGTTGGGGCTTAGGTGCAGATAGGTTTATGATGGTGTTAGGGGGACAGGAGAATATTAGGGAGTGTGTTCTCTTCCCAAGGGATAGACATAGACTTACCCCTTAAAGTAATAAATAGCAGAATAAATATAATATTTAAAAATTTTTTTCAGGTGAAAGATATGGTGTCTAAGGAGGACGTAATAAAGGCCTTGAAGAATGTTAGAGATCCCCACATGGGTATAAGTATTGTAGATATGGGGTTGGTAAAGAACGTAGAGGTGGACGAGGAGAACAACGTCTCCTTTGAGTTAATACCTACAAATCCAGCGTGTATGAGTGTAATGGGGATGGCACTGGGGGCCAAGGAGGAGGTTAAGAAGATAGATGGGGTAAAGGATGTTAAAGTTATTGTAAAGGGGCATATAATGGAGGAGGACATTAACAAGATAGTAAACAGTAAGTAATTTTTTTCTCTTTTTTATAGGTGGAAAAATGTTTAGCAGGCCTAAGGGGACTAGGGATTTCCTACCTAAGGAGATGAAGAAGAGGAGGATAGTTGAGGAAAAACTTAGGAGGGTTTTTGAGAGTTACAACTTTAAGGAGATACTTACACCTACCTTTGAGAGTTTTCAACTACTCTCCAGGAAAACTGGAGAGGAGATAAGGAAACAACTCTTTGTATTTAAGGATCATGGAGGTAGGGAGATGGGTCTCAGGCCTGAAATCACCTCCTCTGTTGTAAGACTTTACCTCAACGAACTTAAAAACTACCCTAAACCTATAAAACTCTACTACTTTACAAACTGTTTTAGATACGAGAACCCCCAGGCTGGAAGATACAGGGAATTTTGGCAGATGGGTTGTGAGTTAATAGGGAGTAAGTATCCTATAGCAGATGGGGAGGTTATAAATCTAGCTATGGATGGTCTAGATGCATTAGGTGTAGACTACGAGACCCACATAGGACACCTGGGAGTACTTAAGGGAATATTCCAGAAATTTAACCTCTCAGAGGAGGAGGAGTTGAATATAAGGAGACTTATAGACAAGGGGGATTATAAAGGTCTCAAGGATTATTTGGAAGATATAGAGTCCTCCCAGGAGTTAAGGGAGATAGTATTCACCCTGTTGGAGTTTAAGGGGGATAGGGAGATATTAGATGAGGTAAGGGAGGTTTTAAAGGACTACTCTCTCTCACTCCAGGCCCTTAAGAATCTAGAGGAGATAGTGGAGTTTGTAAAGAAGGAGGATGTTGTGATAAACTTTGGAATAGCAAGGGGTTTAGATTACTATACAGGTATGGTATTTGAGATATACGGAAAAAGAAAGGGGGCTAAACAGGTGTGTGGTGGAGGTAGATACGACAATCTGATAGAACTCTTTGGAGGGGAACCTACACCTGCAGTTGGTTTTGCCTATGGTTTTGACAGGATAATGATGAATATTCCAGACTTTGATGTGGAGGAGGAGGTTATACTTGTAGTACCTGTTAAAAAGGATATTAATTTACTTAAGAAGTCTATGGAGATTGCAGATGAGCTTAGGAAAAGAGGTAAGATTGTAGAGGTAGATTTGATGTACAGGAAATTGAACAAGGCACTTAACTACGCCAACACCTTAGGTATTAGGAAGGTGATAATTGTAGGTGAGAGGGAG
>DQUI01000042.1 GCA_015662355.1 Methanothermococcus okinawensis | reverse complement strand
GGAAGAGGTTGTACTCTCCCTCAAGATGATATACGGGATTGAGACAGGGGTAAAAACTGAGAAACTTACAGAGATCTCCAATTTAGTGTCTAAACTTACAGGGATAAAACTCCAGGTGAATAAGGCTATAGTTGGAGAGAACGCCTTTGCCCATGAGAGTGGAATACATGCCCACGGAGTACTTGCCCACGCCTTAACCTATGAACCTATACCTCCAGAGATCGTTGGCCAGAGGAGGAAGATCATACTGGGAAAACATACAGGTTCCCATGCCATAGAGTGTAAGTTGAAGGAGTTAGGATTTAAAGTTGGAGAAAACATTACAGAGGAACAGTTTAAGGAGATACTTAAGAGGATCAAAGATATAGGGGATAAAGGTAAGAGAATCACAGATGACGACGTTATCGCCATCGTTGAGGATATAACAGAGAGAACTGTAAAGGGAGATAGGGTAGTAAATCTAGAACAGATCGCTGTAATGACAGGAAACAAGGTAATACCTACTGCCAGCGTAATATTAACCATAGATGGGGAGAGATATATTACATCTGAGGTGGGAGTTGGTCCAGTGGATGCTGCTATAAAGGCTATTCAGTCGATAATAGGGGAGAGGATAAAGTTAAAGGAGTATCATATAAACGCCATAACTGGAGGTACAGATGCACTGGCAGAGGTAACAATTAAATTGGAAGGTTATGGAAGGGAGGTTACTGTAAAGGCTGCAAATGAGGACATAGTTAGAGCCTCAGTTGAGGCAGTTATCGAGGGGATAAACAAGGTCATGGTCAACAGAAAAAATTAACTCCTTGAGGTGATGCTATGGAGGAGGTAAAAACAGCGGTTAACTTTAGGGAGATGGACCTGGAGATAAAGAGGTTCTGGGAGGAGAATGACATATACAGAAAGGTGAAGAAGTTAAGGGAGCATGGCCCAGAGTTCTACTTTGTTGACGGACCTCCCTACTGTTCAGGTGCTATACACATAGGAACTGCGTGGAACAAGATAATAAAGGACACTGTACTTAGGTTCAAGAGGCTACAAGGTTACAACGTATTAGATAAACCTGGATGGGATATGCATGGTCTTCCAATAGAGGTGAAGGTGGAGGAGGAGTTCAGAATAAATTCAAAGAAGGATATAGAGAGAAAGATTGGGACTGAGAAGTTTATAGAGAAGTGTAAGGAGTTTGCACTGAGGAACAAGGAGGTTATGGAGAGACAGTTCAAGAACTTAGGGGTATGGCTTGACTGGGAGAACGCCTATATGCCAATAGAGAAAGACTACATGGAGGCTGGCTGGTGGACACTGAAGAGAGCCCATGAGAAAGGTCTCCTATCAAAGGATCTTAGGGTAGGTTACTGGTGTCCAAGGTGTGAGACCTCCCTGGCAGAGCATGAGGTAAGGGGGGAGTACAAGGAGGTAATAGACCCCTCCATATACGTTAAATTCCCCCTGAAGGATAGGGAAGATACGTATCTTATCATCTGGACAACTACCCCCTGGACCCTCATGGCCAATATGTTAGTTACTGTCCATCCAGACTACAACTACGCCTACGTTAAAGTAATACTGGATAGTGAGAGGGGAGAGGTTGAGGAGTACTGGATAGTAGGAGAGCCACTAGTTGAGAACGTTATAAAGAGGGCTGAAAAGAGTTATAATATAAAACACTACGAGATTGTGAGAACTGTTAAAGGTAGGGAACTGGAAGGTTTAAAGTATGTCACCCCTCTCCTAGAGGAGAACGAGAGACTTAAGGAGTTCTCAAAGATGGATAAGGTCCACACTGTAGTGCTAGGAGAACATGTCTCCCTAGAGGAGGGTACAGGTTTAGTACACACTGCACCAGGTTTTGGTGAGGAGGACTTTGAAGTTGGTAAGAGATACGGAGTTCCTATCTATTCCCCAATAGACGACAGAGGTAGATACACTGAAGGACTATGGAAAGGGGTCTTTGTAAAGGAGGCAGATAAGTATATTATAGAGAGGTTGAAGGAGAAGGGACTACTCCTCTCAGAGGGGAAGATAAAACACACCTATCCCCACTGTTGGAGATGTAAAACCCCACTACTCTTCAGGGCTACAGAGCAGTGGTTCTTGAAGATATCCAAGATAAAGGACAACATAATAGAGCAGGCCAAGAGTGTCCAGTGGGTACCAAGTTGGGTGGAAACAAGGTATATAAATGGAGTGATGTACGTAGGAGACTGGAACATAAGTAGACAGAGGTACTGGGGCATACCTCTCCCAATCTGGGTATGTGAGGAATGTAATTCCTACGAGGTAATTGGAAGTGTTAAGGAGTTAAAGGAGAAGATGATTAACGAGGTAGATCTAGAGGATCTACATAAACCTACTGTGGACAAGGTACTCCTGAGGTGCCACTGTGGAGGTGTTATGAAAAGGGTGCCAGATGTCCTAGATGTGTGGTTCGACTCAGGTTTAGCACCTTACGCCTCTATGAATCTAAGGGAGCTTAAAAAGGCAGACTTTATAGTGGAGGGCCATGACCAGGTGACAAAGTGGTTCTACTCCCAACATGCACTAAGTGCTATCCTCTTCAACGATATACCCTATAAGAAGTGTATGATGCATGGCTTTGTCCTTGACGAGAAGGGAAATAAGATGAGCAAAAGTTTAGGGAATATTGTCAACCCCGATGATGTTGTAGAGGAGTACGGGGCAGATATACTAAGGTTCTATCTCCTAAGTGCAAATAAGGTATGGGAGGATATAAAGTTCTCCTACGCTGAGTTGAGAGATGTTAGAAGTTTATTTAACACCCTATGGAACGCCTATGCATTTGCAGTTAACTACATGGTACTTGACAACTTCCAACCTTCTAAGGAGTATATGAAGTACCTTAAAGACGAGGACAGATGGATAATAAGTAGGATAAACACCTTAACTAAGGAGATAATAGAGGATCTAGAGGTGCCCCATCTCCACTCCTACACCTGGAAGTTAAGGGATTTCATACTGGAGGATCTAAGTAGATGGTATATTAGACTTATAAGGAGTAGAACCTGGAGGGAGAGTGAGGACCCTGAGAAACTCTCTGCCTATCAGACACTCTACTACGTACTGATGAAACTGATACTTCTACTTTCTCCAGTGGTCCCCCATATAAGTGAGAAGATATATCAGAACTTAAAGACTGGGGAAATGCCAGAGAGTATATTCATGAAGAACATCACCGTAGATGAGAAGTACATAGACAAAACTTTAGAGGAGGAGATGGGACTAGTTAGAGAGATAGTAGATGCTATTATGAGAGGGAGGGACAGGATAAAGTACACCCTTAGATATCCAGTATGGAGGATAATACTACCAAAGAGCATGGAGGATATAGTAAATAAGTACAGCTATATCATAAAGGAGCAGGGGAACGTAAGGGAGATAGAAGTTGCAGAGTTCCAGGGAAGTATATCTGTAAAACCAAATTACAGGGAACTAGGTAAAGTATTTAGAAGTGAGGTTCCAAAGGTAGTAGAGGCTATAAAGTCAATAGATCCTAAGACCCTCAAGGAGAGGTTGGAAAAAGAGGGAGTTGTTAAAGTTGAAGGATACGAGATAAAACCTGAGTACGTAGATTTCAAGATGGAGATCCCAGAGAATATAGTAGGGATAGAGTTCTCCAGAGGTGTAGTATACCTGGATATTAAATTGACAGAGGACATTTTAAAAGAAGGCCTTATGAGAGAGATAATAAGAAGAATACAGGCTATGAGAAAGGACATGGATTTAGATATAGAGGAGTGGGTAAATATTAAGATAAAGGGTATATCCTTTGACAGGAACACCTTGGAGTATATAGAGAGGGAGGTAAGGGGTAAGTTCTGTGAGAATATAACTCCAGAACATAGAAAATTATGGGAGATAAAAACCCCAGATAATAAGAGGTATAAGGTGGAGATAGCTATAGAGAGGTGTAAAGGGAATTAAAAATTATAAGGTGTAATAGATGGACGTCTACGACGTGGTAATAATAGGAGGAGGTCCTGCTGGACTTACTGCAGGGATATACGCTATGAGAGCTAAGTTAAATACTCTATGTGTGGAAAAAGAGAGGGAAGGGGGTAAGATAGCAGAGGCTGGTATTGTAGAGAACTATCCAGGTTTTGAAAGTATCAGGGGATACGAGTTAGCAGAGAGGTTTGTGAAACATGCTAAAAGGTTTAATCTAAATATAGTGTATGACAACGTTGTAAAGTTAGATACAGAGGAGAGACCCTTTAAAGTAATAGGGGAAAATAACACCTATGTCACTAGAGCTGTCGTTATTGCAAGTGGAACTAGGGAGAAGAGATTAGGACTAAACGAGGATAAATTTATTGGAAAAGGGGTCTCCTACTGTACCACCTGTGATGCCTTCTTCTATCTAAATAAGGATGTAATTGTAATCGGTAGAGATACACCAGCTATCATGTCTGCACTGAATTTAAAGGACATTGCAAGGAGGGTAACAATAATTACAGATAAAAAAGAGTTAAGAGCTGCTGAGAGGATCATGTTAGACAGATTAAAGGAGGGAGAGAATATCTCAGTAATAAAAAATGCAAAGGTTATTGAGATACTGGGGAAGGAAAAAGTAGAGGGGGTGTTAATATCTGTAGATGGGGAGGAGAGAGTTGTCAAAGGAGATGGGATCTTTATAAGTATAGGGCACGAACCAAATTCCCAGTTTCTAGAGGGGAGTGGGGTAGAGTTAGTTAATGGATTTGTAAAGGTGGACAGGGAGTGTAAAACTAATATTGAGGGTATATTTGCCTGTGGAGATATTACAGGGGGAGTCTTACAGGTCACCAAGGCTGTGGGAGAAGGTGCTGTTGCAGTGGCAAGTGCTGTAAAGTATTTAAATAAGTTGGATAAAGGTTATCTGTAGAGATGGAGAGGCGCCTCCCTTCTGGACTTGTTCAACTCTGCCAGTACTGCATCTAGATCTCTCTCATCCACGTACTTCTTATCCTCCAAGATAGCCCTGTGGAGAGCTGGTTTTAGGAACTTCTCCTTTATATCTCTTCCACTCATACCCTTTGTCTTCTCTACGTACTTTCTTAAATCTGCCCTGATCTCTAGAGGCATCTTTTTTCTGTAGAGTTCCATAATCTTTAGTCTCTCCTTATCCTTAGGTAGTTCAAACTTTATCTCCTCCTCGAATCTACTCCTTATGGCACTGTCTAACATCTCTGGGTTGTTGGTAGCCCCTATAGTTACTACTCCGTCGTTGTCGTGTATACCGTCTAACTCTGTAAGTAGTGCATTTACTACCTCAGATACATCACCTCTCAGGGACTGATACTGTCTACTTAGGGCTATTGCATCTAACTCGTCTATGAACACTATACATGGTTTGTCCTCTAGCGCCCTACTGTACAGTTGCTCTATCTGTTTGGCACCGTCTCCAACATGTTCCCCTATTAACTCAGTGGCCTTGATAAGGTATAGGGGGACGTCAGTTTCAGTGGCTAGGGCCCTTGCCATCAGTGTCTTCCCAGTTCCAGGAGGTCCGTAGAAGAGGACGTTCTTTGGAGCCCACTCTCCAAACAACTCAGGGTGTTTAAGGTACTTTATAATAATCCTACACTTCTTCTTTGCATGTTCCTGCCCTATAATATCATGGAATCTCGCCTTTTTAAAGGATCTGTTTCCTATCTCTCTATCAGTTATTATTTTAAATAAAGTGTCCCTTGTAATTACTCCCCCATCAGATGGATAGGTGGATACTACCTTGAATGCATAATCTGGAATGATTGTGTTGTCAAAGAGATAATCTCCCTCTCTTACAGTCTCACCTTCCCACTGCTCTCTCGCATATACGTTGAATAAGGCAGGGTCCTCGATAGTAACCTTGAAGTTCTCGCTGTTTATCTTAATTGGAAATCCCACAGGTTTTATAATGACGTATTTTAATGCCATAACCTTATCAGATATCTTCGCAGTTTCAGAGACTAAGGATTTTATCTTTATGGTGCTTAAATTTATCCTGTTCATTAGGAACACCTCGCCGTATTATCTAAGTAAATAGGGCAATCTAAATATATATAAGTTATTGAAAATTTATATACTTTTACATAGAGTAGCCAGTGAATAAACAGGAACGGTGTGATTATGGACCCTACACTTGGTTTTTGGATATTTTTTCTATTTATTCTCCTCTACTCCCACACTAGCTTTAGATGGAGGCAGATCCAGCGGTACAACTGTATAAAGAAGTTGGAGAAGGAGAGGAAAACTAGGGTAATTGTAATGATCCATAGACAGGAGCAGTTGGCTCTTTTTGGTATTCCCATCTATAGATTTATAACTATAGAGGACAGTGAGGAGATACTTAGGGCTATAAGGATGACACCAGAGGACATGCCTATAGATCTTATACTCCACACACCAGGGGGACTTGTACTGGCCAGTGAGCAGATAGCCATGGCTTTGAAGGATCACAAGGCTAAAACTACAGTGATAGTGCCCCACTACGCCATGAGTGGAGGTACTCTAATAGCTCTAGCTGCAGACGAGATCATCATGGATAAAAACGCTGTATTGGGGCCTGTAGATCCCCAGATAGGTAAATACCCAGCAGCCTCTATTTTAAAAGTATTGGAAACTAAATATGTAGATCAGATCGATGACGAGACGTTGATACTTGGAGACATCTCCAAGAAGGCTATAAAACAGGTAAAAGAATTTGTCTACGACCTCTTGAAGGATAAGATGCCAGAGGAGAGGGCTAAGAGAGTTGCAGAGATCCTCTCCACAGGAAAGTGGACCCACGACTATCCACTAACTGTAGATAAGTTGAGGGAGTTGGGAATAGAGGTGAACACCAACGTTCCAAAGTTGGTGTATAATCTCTTGGAACTCTACAAACAGCCAACAACTCAGAGGCCCTCTGTACAGTACATACCTGTACCCTATAAAAAGGTGGATCATGTTAAAGGTAAGGTTTAAGGGTGGAAAGATATACAACCTCTATGTTGCAGATAGCTTTTTTAAGAGAGCCCTGGGACTGATGTTCAGGGATATAGGGAAAAATGAGGGGATGATATTCTTCTATAAGAGGCGGAAACCTCACATCCATACATTCTTTATGAGGTTCCCAATAGATGTTATATTTTTAGAGGATAAGGAGGTTGT
>DQUI01000026.1 GCA_015662355.1 Methanothermococcus okinawensis | reverse complement strand
TTTATCCTTCTCAACCTCTCGTTGATCTTCTCCAACTCCTCTCTCGTTAATTTAGTAGATTGTTTAAGGTAGTCTAACTCTCTCTTTAACTGGATGAGCTTTACTGTTAATATTATATTTAGTACAATGCTGATAACTGCTATAACTATAGCTATAATGTCGTAGGGTGTCATTTTTTACCCCCAAATATCCCTTTAATGAATTTTTTAATGAAGGACTCCTTCTCCTTTTTCTTCTCAGGTATGTACTTCTTACCTATTAACTTCGCAGCTATCTCCATAATAGCCTGAGCTGCTGGGGAGTCAGGATATTTCAATACAATAGGCTCTCCAAATGCAGCACACTTTCTTACGTTAGGATCCTCTGGAACTACTCCCAGTATTGGGACCTCTAGGATAGTTGCAATAGCCTTTGCACTTAGTTCTGAATCCTCCTTCATAGTCCTGTTTATTATAGCGCCTAGTACGTTTGTACCTAGTTTTTTAGCAATAGCTATAACCTTTAAGGCGTCAGCTATAGAGGATATCTCAGGGTTAACTACTAGTATTAGATTTTCTGCAGCGGATATAGCTGTTAGGGCCTCCTTTCCAATCCCTGCAGGACAATCTATAATGATAATCTCTGCCATGTCGTGTAATTTTTTCAACACTTCCTCTAACTTCTCCGGCCTAGCCTTTCTAAATGCATCTAGGGATATACCTGCAGGTATTACCTTTACCCCTGCAGGCCCCTCGTATATAGCCTCCTCAATACTTGCCTTTCCAGCAAGGACGTCGTTTAAAGTTTTACCCTTACCTTCAACCCCTAATACTAACTCTAAATTAGCCATTGCTATATCTGCATCTAACACTATAACATCCTTTCCAAGTTTTGCCAGGGCTACTGCTAAATTTGCCGAGATGGTAGTCTTACCTGTACCCCCTTTACCTGATGCTATTGCAATAGATACTGCCATCTTTTTCACCTATCTAACAGGATATTTTCCAATTTTTCAACTACAGCAATTATATCCTCTTCTTTTACACCGAGGGATGCACTTATAACAATGTAATTATAGGGATATCCATGGAGATAGCAGGTGGCAAATTTGTCAGTGGATCTTACACCCCTTGGGCCAGTAACCCTTAAGTTGTAGAGTTTCCCTGCTATCTCCACAGGATCTGAATGGACGGTAATAGATAGGGATATGGGATTATTGATATTTAAAACTTTACCTCCAGTCTTTTCAGCTAGATCGTTTAAGAGTTTTTCTAGGAGATCCCTACATCCCCTCTGCTCCTCCATCAACTTCAGATATCCCCTCATCCCTAGAGTAAGTAGAGAGACAAGTATATTTACTACAGGGGTTGCACAGGCTCTCCCTGGATAACTTAGAGATATCTCCCTTAGGAAATCCCTATTTTTGCTATATACGATTCCTCCCCCTATAGGGGTTAGTAGATTCTTATCTGAGGAACTTACTACAGCATCTACACGATACTTAAATGCCCTCCTAAGTCTCTCTATATAGTATCTACTCTGGAGTGCATAGGCCCCATTTATCACATGGGGTATGTTGTACTCCTCACATATCTTGGCGATCTCCTCTATATGGTCACTCTCCCTAGGGGGAAAGAAAGTTAAGGTACTTACTACACAGGGGTTATTACCTATATCTATCTCCTGTAGTATAGCATCCTCAATATCCCCTACATCCACCTGGACACTGTCGCCGTAAAGTTTAGTCTCCACCAACCTCATCTTAAACCCTGCTAGATATATCCCCTTAATTGGACTCTTATGGGCGGCGTAGGGATATATCGCCACGTTAGAGTTATACATCCTCCTCAAGGCATTTAGACAGAGGGATAGGGAAAGTCCTGTTGCCACTGGCAGCCCTACTCCATAAACTTTTAAACCAAGATTTCTCAGAAAGCTTGTTAAGATACTGTTAGTTAAACTGTACATGGCACTTGCCCCTGGAGCCTTAGGCTGAGGGTCTATAAGGCTGCCACTTCTACCTATACCGTGACAAAATCCAGAGACTAGCTCCTCCTGTATCCTGGAGACCCATCTCCCCTCCCTCTCCCCAACCCTTATAGCCTTTGGATCCTTATCAGTGTCCATAAGGGAGAGGAACTTTAAAAGTAACCTTATCTTGTCTTCATCTATTCCCTTCTCTGGTATCCTTCGATGATCTAGGATATCCTCTATATACTTTAAATTATCCCTTAGTACTAACAACCCCCTCTCCTCCATATGTCTAGGAATCAATCCCTTTATATTCATCCTGAACATACTCTCACTTTTAAAATAGTTAATTGGGATATCTATGGGTATAAAAGATTATCTAGATCTTATAAGGGTGAAGAACTGTTTAATAGCATCCCTTGGGGCAGCTATTGCTGGACTCATCGCATCTAATTTTAACGTTAATATGTTAGACAGGATACTTCTCGCCTCCCTTGTAGTCTTTTTTATCTGTGGCTTTGGAAATGTAATAAACGATATATACGATATAGACATAGACAGGATAAACAAACCTTATCGTCCCCTAGCTGCTGGGAGGATATCTCTGAAAAGTGCTAGATTATTCCCTTGGATACTGGCCCTAGCTGGATTACTTCTATCCCTCTTTAACTGGATATGTTTTATCATCGCCTTGATAAATACCCTTATCCTCTACCTCTACGCCAGGAGGTTTAAGAGGGATAAAAGAATTGGCAATCTCCTAGTGGCATATCTTACAGGTTCTGTGTTTCTCTTCGGTGGCGCCTCAGTTGGCAATATCTTTATCACCTTTATCCTCTTCCTCTGTGCCATGTTAACAACTTGGGCAAGGGAGATAGTTAAGGACTTTGAGGATATGGAGGGAGATGTAAAGAGGGGGGTGATATCCCTTCCAATAAAGTACGGGAAGAGGGCCCTCTATATTGCACTTGGATTACTAATCTTAGGGGTGATTTTAAGCCCTCTACCTTATTTCATAGGTATCTTTAACTTCCTCTATCTTATAGGAGTAATACTCTGTGATGTACTACTTATCTACTCCATATTAAAGCTACTGAAGAACCCTACAAGGGAGGGGGCCCACAGGTGTGCCAAGGAGATAAAGATAGTTACAAGTTTTATATTAATCTCCTTTATATTAGGGGCTATATTTAGAACAGTTTAAAGGGATAGTATGAGAGATTTAAAAGATATTGAAAAATTTAAAAAGTTTATTAAAGGGGAGGAAAGTGATAAACCTGAGGTTATAGTTGTTGGAAGATCTAACGTAGGAAAATCTACTTTAGTTAGAATGATAACAAACAACAAAAGTATTAGAGTTGGAAAGAAACCAGGAGTTACCTTGAAGATAAACAAATACCCTATGAAGAACTACACCTTAGTTGATCTTCCAGGTTTTGGATTTATGAGTGGTCTAGATAGAAAGGTTGAAGAGTCTATAAAGGACAAGATAGTGTGGTATATAGAGGACAACTGTGATAAGATAGCCTGCTCAATCTTAGTGATAGATGGAAAGGCCTTTCCAGAGATAGTGGAGAGGTGGGACAGTAGAAATGAGATACCTATAGACATAGAGATGTTCCAGTTCTTAAAGGAGTTGAACTTAAACCCTATAGTGCTTATAAACAAGATGGATAAGGTGAAGAGGGAGAAATGGGATGAACAGTTAGATAAAATAGTGGAGTTATTTGGCTATAACCCTCCATGGAGACAGTGGTCAGATATCTTTGTAGTTTCCTCTCTGAAGAAGAACTTTGGATGGCATAGGATACCCCATATGATCAACAGATACGTTGAGGAGTATAAGAGAAAAAAGAAGGTTGATTAAGTCGCTTCACTCTTCTTGGACAGGACCTTGGTGAATATCTTGTCTAGATCTACTGCCTTTCCATGATCTGCCTTGGCAGGATCTACTCTATCCTCTCCGTAGTTGAACTGTACTATAAGTCCCTTTGCATCTCTAACTGTACTGTCGTACTCCACCTTTAAATCCTGGAGTGCGTTTATAAGTCTCCTCTGCATATACCCTGACTGGGCAGTTCTAACTGCCTGATCTACTAGACCTTCCCTTCCTCCCATGGCGTGGAAGAAGAACTC
>DQUI01000030.1 GCA_015662355.1 Methanothermococcus okinawensis | reverse complement strand
TCGGGGGCTGGGATAAGTGAGGCGTAATTTACAGCTCTAGAAACTGCCAAGGGTTTTCTTGACCACCAGATGTGAAGGGTAGAGATATGCCCATGCCTGATGTTCTTCTCCCTGGCGGAGATCTCCCCTACCTCCCTGATAGGAAATGTCTTCTCGATGAATCGTTTATCATCCATAGTATCACAGAAGCCCTTTAGTTATAACTTCCACACCATTTTCTGTAAGTAGTACAGTATGTTCAGCCTGACTAACTATCCCTCTCTCTTTCTCAATAAGTACAGGGTAGGCGTATACGCACCCTGAAATTATTAAGTGCCTTAGGGCAGATCTGTACTTCACATCCTTCCTCAATATCCACCTCTCGGAAAAAGGTAGATGAGGGTACTTACTCTCTATAAACCTTAACAACCTCTTTGCAAGGGGTAATCTTAAGGGTCTTGCCCTGAGAAACTTGAATATATACTTCTCGCTGCCGTCTACAACCTGTCCAGCACCCTCTGTAGCGAAAGGTTCTATTGCCACAATATCTCCAACATCGATGTACTCCTTGGAACTCTCCCTTACATTGGGAATATTTACCCCGGAATGCAGTAGATACTTCTCCATCACATGGCCAGAGAGGTTGGATATAGGTCTATACCCATAGCTCTCAATAACCTCCTGGATAATAGCTCCAATCTCCCCAACCTTCATAGGGGGTACTATCTCGTTAATTGCAGATTTGAGGGCGTCCTCTGATGCCCTCTTTAGATCTCCGTAGGATCCTGAGAGATCCACAGTTACTGCACCATCTGCAATATATCCATCTACATGGACTCCAATGTCTAACTTTACAACATCCCCTTCTGAAAATACCTTCTCATCCTTATAACATGGGGAGTAGTGGGCAGCAGCCTCGTTTATAGAGATGTTACAGGGGAAAGCAACACCTCCCCCAAGTTCTACTATCCTCCTCTCTACGTACTCTGCAACATCTAGAAGTTTTGCCCCTGGTTTTACAAGTTTTATAGCCTCTTTCATTACCTGGACGTGAATATCTCCAGCCTTCTTTAACTTCTCCATCTTCTCCTCTAAATTATCCATAGTATCCCTATTTTTATCTCCTCTTAACTACAACAGTCAGTATGTCCCCATCTTCAAGGACGTGGTTGAGACCTACCCTCTGACCTGGATGTTTGGCAGACCTTCCCCAGACCTGGGCGTATCTAAAGTTCTTTACAAAATCCCTGTGAAGCTTATTACATACGTCCTCAACTGTAGAGTTCTTCAGGAGTACTAAAGGTTCATCGAGATCAGGCTTTTTACCCTGGGGCTTTAAATAGATCTTGATAAACCCTAAGGTGTTGTAGATCTTCTCCTTTAACTCCTCCAAGTTTATACCCTTATAACCTGATACTAACACGTAGCGTCTCCCCTTCAACTTCTCCTTGATCTTCCTTATAAGTTCCTCATCAGCTAGATCTATCTTGTTCACTACAACTATAGAGGGAACGTATACCCTATTTCCACTAATTACGTCTATAAGTTGATCCACTGTAATGTCTTCCCTTATTACTACATCTGCATTATGAATCTTATGCTCCTGAAGGACTGCCCTTATAGTCTCTTCATCTATCTTTGTCAGAGGTACAGTGGCATTTATATTAATACCTCCCCTATCCTTCTTCACTATCTTAACATCTGGAGGTTTCTCGTCTAACCTTATACCTACGTTGTAAAGTTCCCTCTCCAGTACAGCTAGATGGTCAAGTGTAAAGACATCTACCACCAACAGTATAAGATCTGCACTTCTAACAGCAGAGAGTACCTCACTACCTCTACCCTTCCCTACAGATGCCCCTGCAATAATCCCTGGAGCATCTAACACCTGTATCTTTGCCCCTTTATACTCCAGGATACCAGGTATTATAGTTAAGGTAGTAAAGGCATAGGCCCCTACCTCTGAATTTGCATTGGTAAGTTTATTTAACAAGGTAGATTTACCTACTGATGGAAATCCTACAAAGGCCACTGTAGCATCTCCAGTTTTCTTAACTGCATAGGAGTAGCCAGAACTTCCCCCGCTAGATTTATTCTGTAGATCTCTCAACTTGGCAAGTTTCGCCTTTAATACACCTATATGTTTCTGAGTAGCCTTGTTGTACTTAGTCCTCTTCAGCTCCTCCTCTATCCTCCTTATCTCCTCCTCTATCCCCATAGGGATCACCTTGTCTTTTTAAAATTACTATTAAAAACTCTCATATCAAAAGCTATATATATCGCCTTTCTTATAGGATAATGTTATTCCTATGTAATATCAGGATCTATGTAAATATCTAGGGGAAGAGGATGTATAAAAAGCTAGATGTGATAGAGCGTGCCATCCTTCTCAACCCTAAGTACATAAAGATATTCCGTAACAAGTTAAATATAACCCAGTCTAAGTTGGCAGAGGAGAGTGGGGTAAGTCAGTCCCATCTAAGTATGTTAGAAAAGGGGAAGAGGAAGGCAACTAAATCCCACGCTGCAGCAATAACCTTGGGACTCCTAAAGTGTAGTGATATCTGGGATAAGGAGGATCCTATAGATTACCTCCTAGATGTCCTCTCCCTGACAAAGTTAGAGTCTACCGTTGTAAAGTTTGTAAAGGAGATAACTGAAGGGGATAGTAGATATAAGAGATTTATTCAAGGTTATCCTGTTTTTGTAATAGACAGGGATTCCCTCCAAGACTATCTAAGGAGAAACATTAAGGTAATATCTATAGGGGATGTAGAGTTCTTAAGGGGCAGGATGGTAGTTGAGGGTATATACGCTGACAACCGGGAGGTAACTATATCCCTGGACTATAGGGACATAGAGAGGTTGGAAGTTAAGATATCTGAAACTATTGGAAAGAATGTAGTGATCCAGATATTTCCCAGGGAGAAGATGCCCCCAATCTACGGCCTTGAGGATGACGGGATGATAATAAACTGTTGGTAGGTGGTAATGTGTTATATCTCTATTACATCCTCTCTGTTGTGATCTCCCTAGTTGTTGGATTTATTATAGGGTTACCTGTAGAGATAGATGTTAACTCCTTCAAGGGAAATCTATTTTTCCCCACTGTATTTGTAGCCTTAGGGTTGACAGCTGTAATAGATATTTTATTTAATTTAAATCTAGTTTTTACTCTCTTAGTTGGTATATTCTCCCCCCTATTTTCCAAGTACGTAGACCTTATATTTCCAGGTGTGAGTTATGGAGGTTAGTTGGGTAGAGTTGATAAAACTGTTGATAAGTACAGGAGTGTGTTGGACAAACTTTGTACTGATAGACACCTACTTTGGTCTACCTAGGAAACCTGGGGTGTTAGGGGCAGAGGTGATTGGAAAGACCTTGGAGAAGATGGGGGGAGATTTAAACGGAGGATACTTTATGGGGAATATTGTATGTTCTCCAGATGCCTCTGCAGGTACCTTGATGGCAGCTATATTCTACTATCTCCTAGGATTCAAAGGGGGCCTTATTGCAACCCTTCTTGTATATATAGGAAATAGACTCTGTAACGACCCTGGATATGCAGGTACCTTTGGGACCTTCAGTGCAACGGTGATTATCCACTTACTCAGTGGTTTTATCGAACCTAGGTACTTCATAGGGGGAATGATAATGGCTATATTTACAATCCAGGGGCTCTATCATGTTGGAGCCTCCAAGGTTCTCGGCTACATAGGAAGGAAGTTAGGGATGATATAGATGGATGCTGTACTGTTGTTGATAGGTGTTATATCCTTTGTTGTAGGGCTTAGGGTGTTTTTAACGAAGAACAGGGTGCAAAGGTTACTATATCTATGCTGTTTAAATTTTGCCATATCTGCACTTATTGCCCTCTATATTAAAAGTCCTATGGGGGGAGTTGTGGCGGCAGCCTACTTTATAGGATCTACCCTCTCCAGTAACGCCATAGCCCATACTATTGGAAAGGTCCAGAGACTTGAAGGTAGGGGAGAGTGGTAACGTGGAACTACTGCCCCTAGTGTCTATCTTCTGTATTGTTATAGGATGTATCGGTGTTATCCTAAATACTCACTATCTAGACAAGATAATTATGCTGGAGTTTTTAACAGGAGGTTTAATTGGTCTTATAGTGTCCTTTTACTACTTAGATGTGGCAATTTTAACCTCTATAGTAGAACCTGTAAGTACTGTTATACTACTCCTAGGATCTTTAAAGTATATCTACATCAAAAGGTCCAGGAGGAGATACAGTTCAAAGCTGCCAGTACTGGGAAAGTAGGGATAGTATGGACATTGTAATATCTACCCTCTATCTAGGATACATCCTACTTATATTTGGAACCTTAGGGGTTATACTAGGGCCAGAGAGGAGGGATCCCTTTGTAAGACTTTTAAATATAGAGATACCTGCCCTAGGTGTAATGTTGATATTTCTCGCCTACAACCACACCTTGGCACTTATGACCTATATCGCCATAAACTCTCTAATTGTCCTGGTCTTTATTAGAACTATCATTAGAAAGGAGGAGTTGGAGGCATAGTTATGGACATTGGGAGATTGTGGAATTACATCTCAAGACCGGAAATTGTACCTAGGTTGTTTGCACTATTTCTATGTATTATAATGATTGTTGAATTCTTCGTACCTACTACCTACAACGAAGATCAGCTGTATCCAAAGTATCCCCCCCAGAGTCAGGTCCTTAAATCCTCCCTTGCACCTTACGACAGGGGAGGGGAGCCTCTGAAGACACCTGCAGATATTAAAACACAGTATCCCCAGTTTGAACCTCTAAGAGGTAGAATAACTGCCTACCTTACTCCTCCTGCTATCTGGATCTCCCATAAGACCCTCTACTTTGGAACCACTATAGTGTCAACCCCAGGGGGAATACTAGATGAGATACTCTACTATACAAGGGGACTGGATACTATACTAGAATCTTTAACCCTTCTTGTCTCCTTTATGATCTTCAGCTGGCTATACCTCCACAGGGAGAGGGTGGAATAATGGATGTTGTCCAGCATATGTTTAACCCCACTGTCTTTGTAGGTTTTGTGGTGGGGATACTCTCCCTCCTTGCAATCGCATATCAACGGTCTGATATACACACCCTTATTTTAACAGATGTTGTAGAGTGTGCCATGTTAGTTATTATAGCTGCTGTAGGGACTGATCTTGCCGAGGCCCTTATTCTCCCTGGCTTAGTTGTAGGGCTGGCAGAATTCCTTGCAGTCTCTGAGATCTTGATACAGAAGAATAAGTTGAAGAAGAAGGGTAGAAAGATAACAAAGTTATTTGAGGAGTTTCTAGCTGTGGAAGAACCTAAAATAGATAGGGATATAGATCACCCTAAGATGGAGATTCTCTACAGTGCCTCCAGGTTTATCAGTCTCCTACTGGTTATCTACGGGGCATTTTTAACAGGTTTTACAGGGGGAGCTGTGATGTCCCTTGGTCTACTATTCTATCTCCTGGCCCAGGGGATAACTAGCAAGGGTATATCCTCAGAGGATATAAAAGATTTTTGGGAAGCTATTGTAGGATTCTCAGGTATTATGTGGGCCCTATGGATCATCTTAGGATTTGTCGGCTTCTACCTCTTTCCAGATCACTATGTGATCTTCCTCCTGATAGCAGGGGGTGCCCTGGCACTTAAGGTAGGCTCTAAACTTGGCCTAATAGGGGATCTGAAGTTCTAGGTGGTAACATGTCCTTGAATATTACCTCTATAGCTGGAAAGTTTTACGGCTATATACCCTTTGGGGATATTGTACTCTATGTTACAGAATTCTCTGCCATATCCTTTATAGTTGCTATCTTTTTTACACTGGTGGTATACTTTACTAAGCCTGAGAAACAGTTGGAGTCTCAAATAGGTGGTTTTGACACACTTAACTATGTATCACTGGAGGAGCTAAAGATAAGGAGGTTAATGGCTATCCTCTGTGGTATCTGTACTGCCTTTGCCATGCTTACAGGGGATCTATTTAACTACGCCCTCTTCCTTGCATTAATAGGTATAACTAACATAGGTATTGTCGCAGCAGTTAAGAAGGAGTGGGTGTTAAATGCAGCTTACTACTACGGCCTAATAGCCATGATATCCACCCTCCCCCTCTTTGGAGGAGCTGCCCTGATACTGGCTAAAACTGGAACCCTCTCTATACTGGAGTTGGCAAAAAAGCCCTATGATCTACTCTTCCAGAAGATACTCTATGCAGCAGGTGTGGTTGGAGAGACAGGTGTTGCTCCCTTCTACGCTGCAAAGGCCGAGATGTTCAGAGCCCCTGGAGCGCCTTATATCCTTATGATACATCTATCTTCCCTGTTGATAGTTATTAGGACTGCAGAGATACTACTTACTATTTAAGGGGATTCTATGACACCTGAGAGAAAAAGTGGAATAGTTGCACTGATAGTTGGGGTTTTAGGGTTTCTCTATTTAATCCTCTATTCAGGGGATCCCCTTGTAGCATATCTAGGTACTGCCCTATTTACCCCTTTCCTCCTCTACGGTATAGGGGTAATGTTTATCCCTAAATCAAGGAGGAAAAAGGAAGGTCTCCTTCCCTTTCGAGGGTGGTGATTATGGAGTTATCCAGTATAAAGTATGTGATAGACGCACTGGCCTACAGTCTATACGCCTTCCTAGTGGGAGGGTTGTTGTTAGGGTTGCATAGAAAGATAGTGGCCAGGATCCAGGGAAGACCTGGCCCACCTGTTATACAGTATATCCTTCACACCATTAAGTTCTACTTTAAGGAGATAACCTTTCCTATAACAGCTGGAAATCCCCTCTATCTCTTTATAGCCCTAATGAGTATTATGGTGTGGATGTCTGCCCTCTATCTAGGAGTGGTGTTTAACACCTCCCTACTGATACTTATGGGTTTATACGTACTTCAGAAGATAGTGGAACATGGCTGTGGCCTCAGTAGTGGTTCTCCCTATGGAAAGTTAGGAGGGGTAAGAAGTGTATTCTCTGCAGCGGCAGAGATACCTCTATTTACAGTGATAGGTACTATCTATCTCCTAACAAAATCCCTGATAATAGAGGACATTATAAGATATCAAGAGATACATGGACCTATAATCTTCCAACTACCCTTTGCAGCATTTGCATTCTTTGTACTTCTCCTCTCAAAGGCTCCAAATAGTCCCTTTGCCATAGTGAAGGATAAGAGTATAGTCAGTGGATATATGACAGAGCACTTTGGCCTCCTAGAATCCCTGATAATGATAGCCGATGGAATAGCCTGGTTTGTACTCCTCTGGATATTTATAGCAGTATTTATCGGCCCTCTACTAGTCTCAGATCCACTGCTAACACTAGTGGGCATGGTAGTTTTAACATTCCTCATATCTCTTCTATGTGCATTAACCCCTCTACTAACACCGAATCACTCTGTTATGATACAGATAATCATAAGTGTCCTGGCCCTTGTAGATCTGCTACGTAGGATTATAGTTGGATAATTAGGTGGGAATATGATAGAGATAAGATATATAGATTATATCCTCCTCTCCACCTTTATCCTCCTGATGATAGTAATCACTGTAACTACGTTACAGGTTAACGTCTTCCCCCTTCTAATCCTTGTTACAGCTATATTCCTTACAGTGCTCCTCCTTAGATACAGGTATAAGTCCCTCTCTAAGTTGATGGAATCCCTGGAGTTACTGTTTATGGTACTAGTACTCCTAGCTATAGTCTACCTAGGTTACAGGATGTACAGTATCCACTCTACAGGGATACTCTAGGTGATAGTAGTGAATGAGGTACCCTATAACCTCCTGTGGTGTATACTGTCTCTAACCTTAGGGGGATTTGTAGGACTGGCCTACAGCTATAACAAGTATGTAAAACCTTACGTGGAAGGGAATATAGACAGGTGGGGGCTGATCTCTGGAATACTTGGAGGAGTACTTTTCTCCATCCCTCTCCCCTATAATATAAACTATCCCCTCTCCCTCTTCCTCCTAGGTATTCCCCTGGGTATGAGGCCAGGGTATGGTAGAGTAGAATTGATCCTAGGGGTATCTATTGCAGTTCTAGGTTATCTAATTAGAGGTTTAATAGGGAGATAGTATGGATCTAGATATGGAGAAGATAGAGAGAGTGTACTACGAGAGTATCTTGAAACAGAAGTACAACATTATAAAGAATAGATATGTTATGGAGGAGGTTATAGTACCTATTGCAAAGGTATTGGAACTACCACTAGAGGAAGTTATAGAGTTATTTGTAAGGATGTACGACGGTGCTGACCTCTATGAAAGTCATGCATTTGCAGAGCAGGCGAGAATGGCGTGTCTAGGGAGGAAGGTGGATATAGACCTAGGGTTATGCTGGATATGTGACTTCTATGGATTAATCTCCAAGAGGGAGGGGGATCTCATAAGGAAGAAGGTAGTTGAGGATGTGTTACTAAACAACGTCCCCTACAAAGAGGCTTTAAAGAGGGGGAGGGAGTTGCTCCTGAAACTACTAAAAAGTAGGATGGAGAGATATAATGATTAAGGAGTTTTTCAGGAAGAGATCTATACACGTATGTGTAGTAAATACTGGGGGATGTAACGGATGTGACATAGAGATACTGACCTTAATAGCCTCAAGGTACGATATTGAACAGTACGGTATATACATCCACAACAATCCAAGGGAGGCTGACGTATTAATAGTAACTGGACCTGTCACCCTCCCATGGAGGGATAGACTTAAGGAGTTGTATGAAAAAGTCCCTGAACCTAAGATAGTTATAGCTGTTGGAGCCTGTGCCCTCAGCTGTGGTATATTCAAAGAGGGACATGTATGTGGTCCAGTGGATAGGATTATTCCAGTAGACGGTGTAATTCCTGGATGCCCCCCAAGACCTGCCCAGATAATCGAGGCTATACTGAAGTTAGCGCCCACATCTATAGCAGATAGGGAAAAGGTGATCAAGGGGATAGAGGACACCTTATAACACTAACTTGGGATACTATGAATGTAATACCTCTAGGACCTATAAATCCTATTTTCAAAGAGCCTATTCGTATAAAACTTATTGTTGAAGGGGAAATAGTAATTGGAGCAGAGATCGAGATGGGATATGTACACAGAGGTATTGAGAGGATAATAGAGGGAAAGCACTATCTAAAGGGTATTCATCTAGCTGAGAGGGTATGTGGTATATGCTCCTACATTCACACCCAGACATTTGTAGAGTGTATAGAGAAGATATCCAATATAGAGGTGCCAGATAAGGCTAAATATCTACGGGTTATTGTTACAGAACTTGAGAGGATCCAAAGTCATATCCTGGCTGTTTCCATGTACGGGATGGCTATCGAGCATGAGACCTTAGCTATTTGGTGTTTAAATATAAGGGAGAAGGTAATGGATCTACTGGAGACTGTTACAGGGAACAGGATAAACATGGGTTTTAATCTAGTTGGTGGAGTTAGGATGGATATAAACAGGGAGATGGTGGAGAGTATCTACAGTACACTGGATAGCTTAGAGGAGGACTTAGAGGATATTATGGAGATCTTTAAAAAGGGCCCCCTTATTAGTTTAAGGAGTAAGGGAATAGGGGTTATAGGTTATAAGGAGATAATGAAAACTAGAGCTGTTGGGCCAGTGGCTAGAGCCTCTGCACTACCTGAGAGTGACTGGAGACTTAGACATCCCATCTACAGGGAGTTAAACTTTAAACCTGTATGGGCTGAGGAGGGGGACAACTACGCCAGGGCCCTAGTTAGATTGAAGGAGTTATTTGTAAGTATAGAGTTAGTAAGGAGGGCACTTGAACTCTACGAGGAGAGTAGTGGGATGGTGAGGAAGAAGGTAGATATAAGGGGAGGATCTGGGGAGTGGAGAAACGAGGCTCACAGAGGGGAGGTTACCTATAAGATATCCATAACAGATGGAGGAATAATAAAGAGGATACTTATAAGATCTCCCACAGTGATGAACCTCTCAGCTTATAAGTACATGTTGAAAACCTGTCCAACAGTTTCAGATGCTGTTGCAACCTATGTCTCTATAGACCCCTGTGTTTCCTGTACAGAGAGGAGTATAGTGTTACTGGACAGGAGAACTGGAGAGGTAAAACCTTACTCTAAATAGGATGTGAAATTATGGCCTCCACACTGTGGTACCTCTACATACTTACAAAGAAGAGGTTTATTAAAAGATTCCTCTGGGCAAAGACAGATAGGGAGTACACCATACCTCCAAAAAGGTTCAGGAAGATCCCCCCTGTTGTAGAGTACCCAGAGAGATGTATAAGCTGTGGAGCCTGTGAAGGCTCCTGCCCCTCCTCTGCTATAGAGATGGTATACTTCCAAGATCACAGGAAGAAACTACCGAAGATAGACGTTGGAGCCTGTATAGGTTGTGGGAACTGTGTAGAGTCCTGTCCAACTAAGGTACTGGAGATTGGAAGCTTAAGGGAGGAAACCTTAAGTCTCCCCTGGAACGTCCCCAAGTACAGATACTTTGTAATAGATGAGGAGTTATGTGTAAACTGTGGATCCTGTAAAGGTGTCTGCCCAGTGGATGCCATTAACTACGATGGAAATAACTACAGGATAGACGTAAACAGTTGTATAGGATGTGAGAGATGTGTAGAGGCGTGCCCTGTACTAGACGCCATTAGGATCTACGACGAGAAGATATTAAGTGAGAAGTTTGAGCTATGTTTTAATATAAAGTTCAAGAGGATGGTTAAGGAGGAGGAGAGAGGTGAGGTGATCCCAGAGGTTCCAAGGATTGTAAAGGGCCTGTGTATAAGGTGTGAGAACTGTGTAGACGTATGTCCAGGGATTATAGATTTGAAAAATTATAAGGTTTTAGAGTGTACAAGGTGTGGTAGATGTATAGAGGTATGCCCCACAGGTGCAATGAGGATAGGGGAGGTCTCAAGGATATCCAAGATAAAAGATAGGTGCTACATCATAGAGGAGGACAGGTGTATAGGTTGTAGGATATGTTATAGGGTATGTAGTGTAGGGGCAATAGATATCTCCTGGGATACAAGGTTACCCTATATCAATCCTGAGAAGTGTGTTAGATGTGGGGTGTGCTACAGGGAGTGTCCAGTTGAGGCCATATCCCTCACCGATACAGAGAACTCTTTAAAACTCTACAGACTTAGGAAGACAAGGGATTACTTCGAGTCTATGGTTAGTAATGACTTAGACCAGATCTCCAGAAAGTATGTCCAGTTGAAAAGTGATCTCTTGGAGTTTGCCCAGGGGAAGGTAGAAGAGAAAATTGAGAAGGATGATTCCCATGCCCCTTGAGATGATACATCTTAAGGATATTATCCGTAAGTACTTTGAGGAGGACTCTGTAGAGATAAGTTTAGAGGATAAAGTAATAAGAAAGAGTATAGGGATAGATCCTAAGAGATGTGTATCCTGTGGACTGTGTGTAGAGGCCTGTCCCTTAGGGGTTATTAAATCTGATACTCCCTATCCAGAGATAGATATGGATAGGTGTGTCTACTGTGGTCAATGTGTAGAGGCCTGTCCCCTTGACGCTGTGAAAATTGTCTACCTCCTTGGGAAAATTGTAAAGAACTATCTCTTGATATACAAGGTAAGGAGAAATAAAAAACTCCTGTATAACAGGAAGAGATGTATAATGTGCCTGGTATGTAAGAAGAACTGTCCCTTTGGAGCTATTTATGTGGAGGG
>DQUI01000041.1 GCA_015662355.1 Methanothermococcus okinawensis | reverse complement strand
GAAGGACGTATCTAATATAGAGGAGCTCCAGAAATTTTTAGAGGAGAGGAATCACCCTGTAGTGGAGAGCTGGGGATCAACCTCAGAGGAGGTTGCTGAAGATAAAGACAGTAGAGTAGAGGAGGCTACACCGGTCCACGGGATAACAGTTTCACCTATAAGTCTCATACCCCCTAATACAAAGGTGGTGTTAAAGGGAATAGTTATAGAGGCAAAAGAGATAGTAATATATAGAACCCCTAAACATCTTAAATAATTACTTTTTTTATTAAAAAATTTTTACAGTAGATAACATGGACATTTATACATTTCTAGAAGATCTGATAAAAGAGCATGGATATCCAGGCCTCTTTGTAGTAGCCTATTCCGAGTCTGTGATTCAACCAGTACCTCCAGATATCTTTATAGTGGGAGCCTCTATCTTCGGCCTAGATCCCTTAATATGTGCAGTGGTCTCAACGATAGGATCAACACTAGGGGGAATAACTGGCTATATATTAGGTCATAAACTTGGTACACCAGTGTTCATTAGACTCTTTGGAGAGAGATACTTTGTAATGGGGAAGGAGTTCTTTGAGAAGTACGGCGTATGGGGTGTAGTAATTGCAGGTTTTACCCCTCTACCCTATAAAGTTATAGCCTGGCTTTCAGGGATATTCAACATGAGTATTTTAAAATTTACACTGGGAACTTTAATAGGGAGATTTCCCAGGTTTCTTCTTATAGCCTATTTTGGACATGGAATCTCTATCTACTTTACTATCTAAAAAAATAATTAGGGGCTGCAGACCTCCTCTACAAAGTATTCGTATACCTTATAACCGTCTTCTGACAACTCAGGGTGGAAGGCCACAGCCATGTATTTACCCTCCCTTACACCGACGATGTTATCCCCCTCCTTTGCAATTACCTCTACCTTGTCACTTAAGATTTTCTCAACTACAGGGGCCCTTATAAATATCCCCCTGATCTTCTCCCCGTTGAAGTATATATCATCTTCAAAGCTCTCCCTCTGGCTCCCATAGGCGTTTCTCCTAACTACTATATTCATCAGCCCTAAAAGAGGTGGTTTCTTCCCTATAACGTCCTTTGAGAGGAGTACCATCCCTGCACAGATACCTAGGATAGGTATATCTCCACCTCTCAACACCTCCATAAAACCGTACTTCTCCATAAGTTTTCCTATAGTAGTACTCTCTCCCCCTGGTATTATGAGAGCCTCTACCTTAGATAGATCCTCTACCCTTCTAACTCTAACAGGGGTGTGACCGATCTTCCTAACCATCTCCTCCTGCTCTTCAATATCTCCCTGGATAGCTAATACACCTATGTTCATCACTCCCACCTTAAAAAATTATATTATTTTTTTAAGGGATAAAAATAGTATTACTCCCTTTTTATAGGACATTTACTGGACAACTTTATTACTAAATCCTCTATATCTTTTATAGGGAAGTCTTCGTCTCTCAGTAACTTTACTAACTCCCCAGCTTCAACCTCTCCACAGGACAGGGATATGCCACAGGGTAGGACATTGGCCAACTCTACCCTACTCCTTATAGGAAAGACATCCTTATCCTTGAAGTACTCTGCCAACTTTAACTTAAATTCCTCTATATCCTTTAGAGCCTCGTAAAGTGGGTGGTTAGTTGTTATCATGGTTATCACCTTGTTACTCCATCTCACCTAACCTCTTTCCAAACTTGTAACACTTAGATAGTTGATCCTCCTTTGGAACAAATCTACAGGTTAAACACTGGTCCTCTATAATATTAAAACCTAGCTTTTCAAAGGTCTTTTTAATAACATCTGTTGCCATCTCCATCCACCCGTAGGATCCAAAGGCTACTCCTATCTTATTAGCTCCAGGTCTTAATCCCTCCATATAGGCTAGGAATCTGGCAACAGATGGATAGATGTTAGAGTTTAACGTTGGGGATCCAATTAATACATACTTTGCATCTAGGATGTCCCTCATGACCTTATTCATAGGGGTCTTTGACAGGTTGTATATCTTAACCTGGACATCACACTCCATTAAACCCTTCCCTATACTGTAGGCCATCTTCTTAGTGGAGTTGTACATGGTGTCGTATGCAATTACTGCCCTGTTTACACAACTATCTGAGGACCACTCTAGATACTTCTCAAGAACCTCCTCTATATACTCCCTCCATATTATCCCATGGGAGGGACATATGTAATGGATCTCTAAGTTTTTAAGGGTATCTATTACCCCTGGTATCAACATCCTGTAGGGGAGAAGTATGTTTGCAAAGTACTCTTTCGTTTCCTCAAGTAGTAACTCCACATCTTTAAACTCATAGTCAAACCTCTCAGAGGATGCCATATGCTGGCCAAAGGCGTCGTTGGAAAAGAGTATTTTATCCTCTACAACGTATGTTACCATGTTATCTGGCCAGTGTAACATAGGGGTTTTTATAAACTTTAACTTCCTCTTTCCTATCTCTATCTCCCCCTTATCATCTACAGTGATAAACTCCCATCCCTCAGTGTTGTACTGTAACTCTAGATGTTCCTTACACTTCTCATTTGTAATAACTGTGGCCCCTGTGTACTCTACTAACTTTTCCAGGGATCCAGTGTGATCTATCTCCCCGTGGTTTATAACGATATAGTCTATCTCCTTTGGATCTATAACTGATTTAAGGTTTAACATCAAATCGTGGAACATGTAATCCTTAGTGGCGTCTATAAGTACGTTTTTCTCGTCCTTTATCAGATATACGTTGTAGGTACTTCCATTTAAGGTCTCGTATCCATGGAACTCCCTAACATCCCAGTCTATAGTACCAATCCAGTATACATCCTCTTTTATTTTAACTACCATAGAATCACCTTGATATTACTCACTCATATCCTCCCATCTCATAGGCTTTATCTCCTTTAACACCTTAGTAGTTGGACATATCCCTACCTTCTCACACAGTCCTAGATCTGTCATAATCCCCCTTATATGCTCTAATACCTCAGGGTACTTGTAGGTTGTTGGTGGCACCTCGGAGAGTCCTAACTTCTTCCTTATCTTCTTTATCTTGTCGTTTACAGGTACTGCATGACCAGTTAAAAATACGTAGAGGGCAGTTTTCCTGTGAGGTTCTGCTATCGCCCCTAATCTACAGGCTACATTCCTTGCAGCCTTTATTATATCTGTTATCTTAACGTTCCTAGGGCACTTTTCATAACAGTCGTAGCAGGTGGTGCACATCCACAGGTCCTCCTCATGGAAGACATCCATCCCACACAGTATCTTCTTTATAAGTTTCCTAGTCCTGAAGGCTGTAACCCTCCCACTGGGGCAGGTTCCTGTACAGGTTCCACACTGATAACATCTAGTGAAGGACTTTAAGTGCTCTTCACCTAGTACGTCCTTTCCCACTTCTATAATCTTTTCAGGGATATCTTTCCTGAAGTCCTTTGAGCTTATCATTCTATCCCAAATTTATCATTATTAATCATTATAATTATTTTAAAAAATTTTTTAAAGGCTAATTACACTGTAACCCTTATCTAGATACTTCTTTAAACTTACATGTCCATAGAGGTCGTTTTCCAGTGTTAACCTGTCCTTTATGTCATCCATTACCTTGAAGATATTTGCACATGCCTCACACACTACTATATCCTCAAGTAAAGGCTTTACGTGGTTAGATAGGGGATGATCCTCCTTTAAGAGATCCCTTGCCCAGAGGACACCTTCACCCTCTAATATTATCTTAACCTCATCTCCCTTCTCCTTCATCTCCTTGGCAAAGAGTAGGGTATGGAGCATAACAGGCATGTTAGGTTTTTCCCTGTGGAGATAGGAGAATACTAGAAAGACAGTTTTCATAGAGTATCCCTCTTTTTAATATTTTTCACATCTTACTTCAAAGTAGTTCTTAGGATGGCTACAGGATGGGCACTCTTCAGGAGGTTCCTCACCTACGTGGAGATAACCACACTTCATACATACCCATTCCACTGGTTCCTCCCTCCTGTAGAAGTTATCTATCTTCTCAAGTATCTTTCTATATCTATCTTCGTGGTGTTTCTCAGCTATTCCAATAGCCCTCAACCTCTCTGCAATATCCCTATACCCTTCCTCTTCAGCTATTTTAGCATACTCTGGATACATCTCCGTGTTTTCAAAGTGCTCCCCTTCAATGGCAGATCGAAGGTTTTCAGAGGTACTCCCTAATACTACAGGTACTTCAACCTCTACTTTCAAGGTATCCTCTACTCCCTCCTTTTTCATCAACTCACTTAACATATAGTAAAGCCACTTTCCATGTTCCCTCTCATTCTCTGCAGTAACTAAGAAGACCTGGGATATCTTTATATATCCTTCCTTTTTAGCAATCTTTGCAAAACAGGTGTATCTATTCCTTGCTAAACTTTCCCCTACGTAGGCTTTAGCTAGATTTTCAAGGGTTTTACTCATTTTTTTCACCAAATAAAAAAAAGAATTTAATTTATTCCAGATCCTTGTAACAGAACCACCAGTCATAGCACTGGATCTCTCCTCTCTCAGCAGCCTTTAACCTCTCCTCTGCCTCCTGGATAGTTGTTGCTGGTGGTATAATTACCTTGTCCCCTATTAACTCGTTGTTAGGCCAGTTTGCTGGAAGGGCAACTCCTTTCTCATCTGCTATTTGGAGAGCCTTGACTAACCTTACTATCTCGTCTATATTTCTACCTACCTCCTGTGGGTAGTAGAGTATAGCTCTTATTATTCCCTTGTTGTCTACAATGAATACTGCTCTAACTGTGTTGTTCCCCTTGTAAGGGCTGATCATTCCTAGCATCTCTGCCAGTTCTCCCCTCTCATCTGCAATTACTGGGAACTCAATCTCTACGTTTAACTTGTTCTTTATCCATCTGAGCCACTCTATGTGGCTGAATACCTGGTCTATACTTAGACCTATTAACTCTGTATTCAACTCTCTAAACTGGTCGTACCTCTTCTGGAATGCTACAAACTCTGTAGTACATACAGGTGTGAAGTCTGCTGGGTGGCTGAAGAGTACAAACCACTTACCCTTCTCTACGTAGTAGTCTGGTAACTTTATTGTCCCTAAGGTTGTGTGTACCTCTACCTCTGGGAACTTTTCACCTATTACTGGTATTCCTACTGTGTAGCACTCTAGTCCATTTCCTTCTTCGCACATCTTTATCCCTCCTTATTATTTTTTTTAGAATCTACTTTCATTAGATGGGGATCTTGCAACTAACTTGGGATCGTACCCTGTAAACCCACACTCAGGTGTGTAACAGGATACGTCATAAAAGGTACACTTCTCCCCACAGTTGGGACACCTCTCAGGTAAGGTGTCCCCCTGAAACAGATATCCACAGTTGGAACACTTCCACCAAGGCATATTTAGATCCTCCTAAATGCATTCTTCCCCAGTCCACACTGGGGACATCTGAAGGTGTCAGGGAGATCCTCGAACTTAGTACCTGGGGGTATATTTTGAGAAGGTTCCCCCTTGTCTTCGTCGTATATCCATCCGCACATACACTGATACTTTGCCATCTCTATCCCTATTCAATTTTTATCTCCTTCTCGTACTTCCAGATACCATGGAGGTTGCAGTACATATAGGCAGTAAGTTTCATACTACATCCCTTATGCTCCTCAGAAGGTGCCCTTATATAGGTGACTATCTCAGGTTTGGCGTACTGAGTAAGGTCCACCCTTATTAGAGGAAGGTCCCCTAACTTTAGTTCCATGAACTGGATAAAGTGCCCGTCCTCCATTGGATGCTCTACCCCTGCAGTGTGCACCTTTACCTGGAATATCTCCCCAGCCTTGACCACGTCACTACATTCGATCATGGGGGTATGCTTCTTCTCGAAGTCAGTACCCTCCACAATAGTTTTAGCATTTATACAGCTCATAACATCACGCCTTTTTCCTATTTATGGTATATAATCTCTCTAATACTGTTATATATAGCTAACTGTACGAATTTCAGCCTATATCCCCATCTACGGGACGATTACAGTTCATTCAATATTCTAACAGCTTTGATAAAGGGGGGCATCCCAGAGGTTAAAAGTACTACCTTTAAGGCGTCAAATATTTCCTCCTTTGTAATACCTAGTTCTGACATCCCACTGGACATCTGTTTCCTAGTAGCCCTCTCGTCCCCTGAAGCTGCTACAATGGCTATCGCTATTAACTTCTGGGTTTTGTAATCTAATACCTTCCCTGTGAACACCTCGTTGTTTAGATCTACTATGATCCTGTATAGTTCAGGGTACTTCTCCTTGATGTACTTCATCCCCTCTCCTACAAATACTTCATTTTTCATATTTTATTCACCTTTTGTGTATCTCTGTCTAACTACTCTATAGTCGTTGCTATAAATAACTTTTGATATAGATTAGAAGAGGAGATCTAATATTTTTTATTGGGACTATTAATTAAAATCAGCAATTTTAGATAAAAATCGGTGATAGTTTATGCTATTTTCAGATGTATGTAAGGTGTTCAAGGATATAGAAGACACCAGTAAGAGAACGGAGAAGATACAACACTTCATTAAGTTAATAAAGATGGCGGAGAAGGAGAACTCTCCAGCAAGTTTAAGGAAGATATGTTATCTCTCCATAGGTAGGGTGTATCCAGAGTACGAGAACAGGGAGTTAGGTATAGGTCCCAATATGTTAATTGAGGCTATTAAGAGTATAGGTATTAAGGAAAAAGATCTACTTGAAGGGATCAAAGAAACTGGAGATATAGGGATAGCTATTGAGAAGTTAAGCTCTCAGATAAAACAGGCCTCCCTCTTTCAAAAACCACTAACCCTTGATGACGTATACGACACCTTGAAGAAGGTAGGGGAGATAGAGGGGGAGAGTTCCCAGAAGAAAAAGATAAGACATATATCAAACCTGTTTCTAAGGGCAACACCCCTTGAGAGGAGATATATTGCAAGGATTATTCTAGAGGACATGAGAATAGGGATGAATATCCCCACTATCCTAAGTGCCTTTTCAAAGTACTTCGGTATTCCAAAGGAGAAGTTAGAGAGAATATACGCAGTTGTAAACGACATAGGTCTCATTGGGGAGAAGTTGTTAATGGGGGTGGATATAGACAAGGACGAGGACTTGAAGTTAAAGCTCTTTAGACCTATAAGACCTATGCTCGCCCAGATCGCCCCCTCTATAAAGGATGCTATAGAGGAGATAGGTACTCCACAGTTTGAGACAAAGTACGACGGGGCTAGGGTTCAAATACACAGAAGTGGAGATAAAGTTAAGATATACACCAGAAAGTTAGAGGACATTACAAACTCACTCCCTGAGATAGTAGAGGAGATTAAGAAGTTAGATAAGGACAACTTTATAATGGAGGGGGAATGTGTAGCTATAGATCTCAATACTGGACGTCCAAGACCATTTCAAGATATTCTCAGGAGGATTAGAAGGAAGTACAACATTGATAAGATGAAGGATGAAATTAATCTAAGGGTTTATCTCTTTGACACCCTCTACTACAAAGAGCCTCTACTGGATGTTCCACTGAAGGAGCGGAGAGAGATACTGGAGGATATCCTCTCTGAGGACAACGACTGGGAGAAGAAGAGAGAGAAGATAGAGAGGGAGATCAAGTCAGATAAGAAGATAGACATATCTTACAAGTTAGTAACTGAGGACGTGAAGAAGGCTGAGGAGTTCTACCGTTGGAGTTTAAATATAGGACATGAAGGTGTTATGATAAAAAATCTAAAGGCTGTATATACCCCTGGGAGTAGAGTTAGAACTATGTATAAGTTTAAGCCTACATTGGAGAGTTTAGACGTAGTTATTACAAAGGCAAAGATTGGGATGGGAAAGAGGAAGGACTGGTACGGATCCTTTGAGATTGCAGTTAAAGATGAGGATGGAAACCTCCACCCTATAGGACATGTTGGCAGTGGTTTAAGTGAGGAGGAGTTAGACAGACTAAGTAAAAAGATAGAGTCTATAAAAATAGAGGAGATAGGAGATGAGGTAGTGGTTAAACCTGAGATTGTATTGGAGGTCAGTTACGAGGAGATACAGGAATCTGACAAGTACAACTGTGGTTACGCCTTGAGATTTCCAAGGGTTGTAAGGATAAGGGAGGACAGACCTCCTGAGGATATAAACACCTTAGAAGACGTTAAAAGAATATTCCAGATACAGAAGGGAAGGAAAAAAGTAACAGATAAAAATTAATCCTCTTTTTCCAATCCACACATCTTTCTAAGTTTTTTCCCTACACTCTCAATAGGGTGTTCTCTCTCTAACCTTCTCAGGGCATTGAGATGTGCCCTGCCACTTATATTCTCCAGGGCCCACTCCCTAGCAAATCTTCCATCCTGGATCTCCCTTAGGATCTCCTTCATGGCCTTCCTAGATTCCTCGTTTATTACCCTACTCCTTCTAGTTAATCCCCCGTACTCTGCAGTGTTGGAGACGTTCTCCCACATCCCAGTTAGACCTTTCTCGTATATGAGATCTACTATTAACTTCAACTCGTTACATGTCTCAAAGTACGCCATCTCTGGAGAGTATCCAGCCTCAACAAGTGTTTCAAAGGCAGCCTTTATCAACTCAGTTACCCCTCCACAGAGTACAACCTGTTCTCCAAAGAGGTCAGTTTCTGTCTCCTCCTTGAAGGTGGTCTTAATAACCCCTGCCCTAGTTAAACCCTGTGCCTTTGCCATTCCAAGGGCTATGTCCCAGGCCTCCCCAGTTTCATCCCTCTCAACACATACTAACCCAGGTACTCCAAACCCCTGAAGATACATCTTCCTGACCATAACCCCTGGAGCCTTTGGAGCAACCATTATTACGTTTACACCTTTAGGGGGAACTATGAATCCGTAGTGGATGTTGTAGCCATGGGAGAATCCTAGGGTTTTCCCCTCTTTTAGGAAGGGTTTTATCTGTTTTTCATAAACTGTAGGCTGGACCTCATCTGGTATTAGGATGTGGATTATATCTGCCTCTTTACTAGCCTCCTCTATAGTCATTACTGTATGTCCGTCAGATTTTGCCCTCTCCCATGAGGGGCCGTTAGGTCTTACCCCTATTATTACATTTAATCCACTGTCTTTCATATTTAGAGATTGTGCTCTCCCCTGATTTCCATATCCTATAACTGCAATGACTTTGTCTTTTACCCCATCTAGTGTAACGTCTTTGTCGTAGAATATCTCCACCATCTTATACACCTAATAATTTTTTGACAATAGGTTAAAAAATTTTATTTAATTATTTAACACTATCGACTAACCTCTCTTATCTCCATAAATAGCTCTGGATAAACTTTTCAATAAATATTCTTATCTTATATCTCTTTTTTTCAAGTCTCTTTAAAAATATAATGTGTCCACTGTTCTCTATAACAATCATAGCTATTTCCCTTTCCCTGGTAATGTCACTCTCTAGAGCTAATTTACTTAGTTTTCTAAACACCTGAAGTATACGTTCTTTTTTCATGTTACTTTTAAGCATAAGGAATAATCCCAACATAGTTAAAAATGTACTACTTAAGATTAAGAGTCTGCTAATTCTTTTAATATCTACAGCTTTTTTATCCACTCTTTCAGATAAATTATATGTCCAGTAAAGGGAGTAGTTAAATATCTTTTCGTCTATCCTGTATAGGACTATCTTTTCAATATTGAGCTCCTCTAGAACCTTAGCTTTAATGAGGGACTCTCCCCTGTATGGTGTTGTAACTGCAATAACTCTTTTACTATTTTTCACTTTATTTTTTAAATTTTCAAGTCCCTCTTCCAATATTACTTTTGATATATCCACAATAACTATAGGGGTCTTATCTTTCTCTATCTCTCTCTTCTCTAATTTTGGAATTTTTTTTCTAGTTTCTAAATCAACTATGGGAAGGGGGTCCCTGTATACTTCCAATAGCTCCTGGATTTTACCCCTTGAGGGAGGTGCTAGGAGGAGGATATTTCCCTTAAAGTTTTTTATCTCACTAAGATCCTCTATCTTGTAAATCTCCATATTATCCCCTATTAAGGTGATATCTGTTTTCCCAGGTATAAACGTTGTAAGATAGAGAGGTTAAATGAAATAGTAGGGGGTATATAAACAACAGGGTACGAATTCCCTCCTGGGATTTATATAGGGGGTACGAATTTCTCCTAGGGTGGAAGAGTTTATACTATAAGAAAACAT
>DQUI01000065.1 GCA_015662355.1 Methanothermococcus okinawensis | reverse complement strand
GGTACACAGTTACCACATCCAACACACTTCTCTAACACCCTCATGGGATCACCTAAGTATAAGATTTTAAGTGGGGAACTATGGATCTAGATAACTACGACGTTGTTATCGTTGGAGGGGGACCTATAGGTTGTATCACTGGAGAGCATATAAAACATCACAAGGTGTTAATCCTTGAGGAACACAGTGCCATAGGGGTTCCCCTCCAGTGTGGGGGCCTTGTTAGTAAGGAGGGAGTTAAGGAGTTAGGGTATCCAAAAGGGGTAGTTAATAAGGTTAGAGGGGCCTATATATTCTCCAAGAGTAGATGTATTAAAGTTGAGGATAGGGATATCAGGGCCTATGTATTTGAAAGGAAGATCATGGATAAAGATATTGCAAAGAGGGCCTCTAAAAATGTGGACTTTCTATTTAAGGCCTACGGCAGATTAGCTGTGCCCCCCTGGCAACAGGGGGGAGGTTTGTCAGAGGGGTTCCTCAATTTCAACAATCTACTGAGGAGGGAGAGGAGATACTCCCTCTCTGTAAGTTTTATGGGGGACAACTATCATTTAAACCCTAAGGTTATAGTTGGTGCAGATGGTGTAAAGTCCAGTATTGGAAGATCTGCAGGTATAGATATGAGGAGGGAGATACTCTCTGGGGCTCAACTTGAGATGGTAAATGTAGACGTTGACAGTGATTTTGTATACGTATTTTTAGATAGAACATACTCCAGGGATTTCTTTGCCTGGGTAATCCCTATGGGGAAGGATAGAGTAAGGGTTGGCCTATGTGATACCTCAAATAGCTACGAAAAACTTATAAGACTTATAGAGGAGCATCCCCTAGTTTCTCAGATGTTAAAGGGTGCTGTCCCTGTGGAGTTCTCTGTAGGTGCCCTTCCCATGGGCTATGGAGGGGAGACAGTGAAAAACAACCTCCTCCTTGTTGGAGATGCTGCAGGACAGGTGAAACCTCTAAGTGGAGGTGGCCTGTACTACGGGGCAAAGTGTGCCAAGATCTGCGGAAGGGTTATAGAGGAGTATCTCAATGGGGATTATCCCCTAGATTATTTAAAGAGTTATCAGACACTCTGGAGAAGGGAGATAGGAAGGGAGATCGATTTTGGACTTAAGTTTAGGGCTATTCTAAAGAGAATGGACAACAACATGCTAGATAGACTTTTAGAGTTCATTGAAAAGAGGGGACTTATAGACTATATAGTAAGGGAGGGAGACATGGACAACCCCTCGAGAGTAGTAGAGAGTATTTTTAAAAAATTTTTTAGTCTAAAATAATTAAACTAGGAGTAAAGTAATAACACCATTTATTACAACTATTTAAATCCAAATAGGGAAACATGGAGAGGTAGAGGGTGTTTCACACTCCTAGATAGGAAGGTTATCACGTTTCCTTTAGAATTCTCCAGCTATTGTCATAGGGTAGTCAGAGAGATCTTAAATGACACTAAATAATACCTAGGGATCCAATACTGTTTTCATATAGAATTCTTTAGAAAAAGTAGTTAAATTTATCTGGGAAAGTAAGAAAGGTGGTAATAATGGATAGGAGGTACATGGATGCCCACTGCCATCTAGAGGATAAGAGATTCAACAGGGACAGGGGGGAGGTTATAAGGGCCTGTAGGGAAAAGAATGTAGAGATAGTTACAAGTGGGGTAGGAGTAGGGGGCTGTAGAAGGGCCTTAGAGATTAAGAGGAAGTACAGGGATATCTATCTAACCTTAGGTTTTCACCCCCATAGTGTAAGGGCAGATGACAAAGTTGTAGAGGAGGTATGTAAGATAATAAGGGATAACGAACAAGATATCTTGGCAGTAGGTGAGGTAGGTTTAGATATAAAGGATGAAAACCTCCCCCGTCAGAGGGAGATATTCCAGAGGTTTATATCCCTAGCTGAGGAGTTAGATAAACCTCTTGTAGTCCATGGGAGAGGGTTGGAGAGGGAGTGCTACAACGTTATCAACAACAGGGTAGTATCTATGTTCCACTGCTACAGTGGAGATGAAAAACTTGCCAGGGAGTTAGTAGAGAATGGACACTACATCTCCATATCTACACTTGTATGTATCTCCTCCTATCATAGGCATCTTGTTAAAAATCTAGATCTGGAAAACATCCTAGTTGAGACAGATAGCCCCTACCTCTCCCCTGTGAGAGGGAAGAAGAATACACCTCTAAACGTAATAAAGGTTGTAGAGGAAATATACAAGATTAAGAAAGAGGAAGGTTATAGTTATAGGGAGGTCCTTGAATCTATATATAAGAATACAAAGAAATTCTTTTCTATAGAATAAGGTGAAGATATGAACAACTGTCCCCATATAGCAAGGCTTATAACTGTCCTCTCTGTTGAGGAAGGGTTAAAAAGTGAGTTGGCAGATAGTATAAGGGTTAGGGCCAGTATAGAGAATAGGCCCTTAAAAAAAGAGGATACTGTAGCAATCCTACATATACTAGGGACTACAAGTTATCAGGCTTTTTTCCTAGATGACAAAAATAGTCTGGAAACTATAAAATCAGAGTTGAAGAAGATGGGGGCATCCCTGAACTACGACTCAGAGAGGATTTTAGAGAGATATCTAGAGAGGAAGAAGGTACAGGGATAAAATGAATATAGAGAAAAGTGCCCACGGTATAGATAAACAGTGGGTTGTACTAAATGACTTAGCCTCCCTTCTCCTCCGCCAAGGTAAAGATGTCCCTGAGGAGGTTTTCTCCAGGTTGAGAGTTGCAAAGGGTATAATATCCTACTATCTACTAGACGAGCATGCCCCTTTTAGTATACTACTAAAGGCAAACAACGAACTATCAAAGGTGCAGTCCATACTATTCCCACTGTGTGAGAGGGATGTTGCAGAGGAGTACCTGGAGAAGCTTAATAAGGCTATAACAGGGGAGTTAGACGTGGATTTTCCCCTAGACAGGAATTTCTTTGACAGGGAAATAAGAAAGAGAGATAATATTCAGTCTATAAGAATAAGATTAGATGGAGAACTTCCACCGGAGATCTTAAGTAAACTCAGTGAGGGATATGGGGTAATCTTCCAGTACAGTGAGGAGTTGGACAACTGTATAGTGATTCAGGGAGAGGAGAACAGGGTAAAAAATGCACTGAAGAACTTCTCCACTCTCTGGCGATTTTTAAAAGATAGTGATTAATTTTTAAACAGATTGATTTTATTGATAAGGGACTCCTTGTTATCCTCCTCTTTAGGATCTTTTTCCTCCTCCTCTTCTAACTCCTCCTCACTTACTTTCTTCTCCTTTTTCTTCACAACCTTCTCCCTGTCAAATGTGAAGTCGTCCTCTATTTTTATCACATGATCTGCAATATTCTGAATTGCCAAACTGAAGCCAGGTTCTGCACCTATCACTATAATCTTCTTACCATGTTCCTTGGCCTTCCTCATGGCAGGGAGGAAATCAGCATCCCTTGTCATATAGGCTATAGTGTCTATGTTCTTGTTGAATATTAACTCTGTACCCTCTACAGCCATCTCCACATCTACGTCTCCAGCGGTAACCTTTGGTTCAAAACCTTGATTTGTAATAGCCTCGATTAACTTGTCAGATGCGTACTGATTTAAATATACCCTACCTATTACAATCTTCCCAAATTTACTTAAGACCTCCCTTATCTTATCTAGGTCGATGTTAAACTCCTTCCTCAACATATTAGGCCCGTCTATCAACAGTGCTATCCTGTCCTTGCCCTGGTTATCGTTCCCCTTTTTAATACAGATCTTCTTTAACTTCCCCCACATAGTATCACCTATGGGGAATTTAATATCTTCTCGTACTTCCTTTTAAAGTCATGGATATTCTTTATAGTAGTGTCCAGGGTAAGGGGAGTTAAGGAGATATGTTTCTTCTTCCTTAGGACATGGACATCTGTGTCCTCCTCGTCATCCTCTACAGGATCTCCCCCTATCCAGTAGTACTTCCTCCCTCTAGGATCCTCCCTCTCCTCTATACAGGTGGTGTACATCCTCCTCCCCAACCTGGTAATCTCAATAGGAGTCTTCTCAGTGGCACCCTCTGGGATGTTTAAATTTATCACATCACAGGGGAAGTCCCTATCTAGATATTTTTTCACTACCTTAACTACGATCTTAGAGGGAGTTATAAAGTCTATGGGCATCTCCCCCTCCTTAAACTTTAAATGATCCTTTGTAATCTGGAGGGAGCATGCTAGAGCCTTTGCCCCATGGTGGGCCCCTTCAAAGGCAGCTCCCAAGGTTCCAGATGTAGTTATCTCCGTCCCTAAGTTCTCCCCTACGTTTATACCTGAGATAACTATATCTGGCACCTTCTTCAGTATCTTGTAAATACCTAGGATGACACAATCTGTAGGGGTACCTGATACTGCATATCCGTAGTCTCCATCTGCCAACCTAGTCTTCGTAATTCTCAGAGGTACAAATAGACTTATAGCTCTACCTACACCACTCTGCTGATTTGTAGGAGCTACTATAGTAACCTTTGCATCTAACTCTTCAGATAGTACAGATTTTAAAGCCAGTAATCCGTTAGAGTATATACCGTCATCGTTAACTAGAAGAATATCCATAGAGGTCACCGTTAACTTTATCTCTGAATTAATTGATAAGAGTTAACAAAATAGAAATAGTAATTAAATAATATAAAGTATTATAAAAATTTTTTTTACTGTTTTTACCTTGTCAACTGCTCTTTTTGAGCGAAATCTTTAAAAGTTTTTAGGATTAGATGGAGAGATAAATAAATATTTCATCTCTTCTCCAGGAACTTGAGGTTGTCCTAGTAAGTTGATAGTTTACCCTAACATATCTATTACTTTATAAACAGGGAGACCTCCTACTGAGAGATGGTGATCTCATGAAAAAAAGGAATATCACAGAGCTTCAGATACTCTCGGAGATAGTGAGAAAACAACCCCATATAAAGCAGAAGGAGATAGCAGATGCCTTAGGTATAACTGTTCAGGGAGTATCTGAACATATAAGGAATCTACTTAAAAAGGGGTATATTAAATCTAGGGGTAGGGGAAAGTACGTCCTTACTGACAAGGGTATAAGGGTGTTAAAAAATTGGATATCTCAATTTAGGGACTATCTAGAGGAGGTTAACAGGGAGATATACAGGTATAAAGACATATGGCCTGCCATAGCCTATGAAGATATAGAGGAGGGAGATAGAGTATATCTATTTATGAGGAGAGGTTTACTTTACGCCTCAAAGACAGTTAAAACCTCATCTACAGCAGAGGTTGTAGAGGGAGGAAGAGAGGGGGAGGATATAGCTATAACTAACATTGAAGGTATAATAGAGATGAAGAGGGGAAAGGTGATAGTTGTAAAGGTGCCCCCTAGGGTAAATGGAGGTTCTAAAAATGTAAATTACTGTCTTGTAAGGGAGGTGCTAGATAAAAACAGGGATGCTGTAGTGGCAAGTATGGGAACTGTCTCCTATGTAGTATGTGAGAAGTTAGGTGTAATACCTGAGATAAGATTTGCAGTTTTAGAGGGTATTGTCAAGGCCTGTGATAGAGGTTGTGACATCATATGTTTAGTAACTGGGAGGATGACAGAGAGGGTTGTTAAGGTATTGGACAGTAACAAGATAAAGTATACAGTACTTGATGCCACGAGAGGGAGTTATTGATCTAGAAGACACTCCAACCTAGGTAATAACTAAGTACGTATACAAGATATAACCCAAGTAGTATTAATCCCTCTACCCTGTCTATTTTAAAGTGTTCACTGTTATCCCTATTGAAGAGTTTTAACACTATACCCTTGTTTATAAACAGTACTGTCAGTGTTACAAAGAGTAAGTTGATAAGGAGTTCAAATCTCGTTGGAGGAATATAGGTTATTATACTTGAGAGGGCTAGGGCACAACCAATGTTCATCATGTTACTCCCTACAACATTCCCAATAACTATATCCCCAAGTCTCCTCCTTATAGCAGATATAGATACTGCAATCTCAGGGAGGGAGGTGCCAAAGGCTACAAGTGTAAATCCAATAACTTTCTCAGGTACCCCTAGAAGTAGTGCAATATGCCTGGCCCCATCTATAAACAAC
This sequence comes from Methanothermococcus okinawensis, assembly GCA_015662355.1. Classification (GTDB taxonomy): domain Archaea; phylum AGJL01; class Methanococci; order Methanococcales; family Methanococcaceae; genus Methanofervidicoccus; species Methanofervidicoccus okinawensis_A. The sequence goes on along the minus strand of DQUI01000065.1, from coordinate 7,222 downwards.
TTACTCCCTACAAATATACTGAGCAGTCCAACAATGATAAATATTACTGCCAAGACCATGGGGATATTTCTTTTATCCCTCTTCTCTTCTGTTATAATACTTCTTTTTTTCAAGGTATAGGCTAGATAACCTAGGAACAGTAGGAACAGTATAACCCCATCTATAAAATCGAAGCCGTCGTATCCTAGTACAGTAAGTAGGACAGAGTATAGGAAATATATTTGAACGTTTTTTACTATAAATCTCTGCCTTATAACGATAGGGTATATCAGGGCACATAGTCCTAGTACAAATCCTATATTAACTATACAACTTCCAAGGGCATTTCCCACTGCTATCATCGGTAGACCCTTATATGCAGCGTATAAGGTAGTAACTAACTCAGGGAGGGATGTACCAAATGCCACGATGGTCGCCCCTATAACAAAGTTTGAAAGTTTAAAGTATCTGGCGATTGTGGTGTTTCCCAGTATAAACCAGTCACTCCCGTAGTTTAACAGCCCCAACCCTATAATAAGCATTAAAATACTTAGAAAGACCTCCACATTTTCACCAAATAGTTTAGAGTTCCCTCTCCTTTATCTTCTCCCTCTTAATCATTCTAAACTTCCTACTTCCACACTCACAGGTTAAATCCTCTATTACCCTGTCCCTACCGTCTATTCTGTAAATTTTATTACACCTTAAACATCTGTAGTACCTCACTGTAGGCCTTACATCCCCAGTGTATAACTTATTCAGATCTATGTCCTCTTTTTTAAACTTTTTTAAATTCTTTCCCACTAGCCTTGCTAGAAACGTAGTGTTTCCTATTATCTCAGAACCTTCGTAGGTGTTAAACCCTGGTATTAGTTCGTATATGGCAAAGTTCATAGAGTTTATAATCCTCTGTACCTCCAAATACTCCTCTATAGGCTTATGGGAGAATGCCAAGTAGAGTACCCCACTATTACCCTCTCCTAAACCTTCAACACCTCTGGAGAGGAACAACTTCAAACCCTCTAGTGTATAGGGGGGATCTGTAAATACTGTATCAAATTGCCCCCAGTAACTCCTGTCTAACTCCTCTCTAAAGTCCTGTTTCACTGTTTCAATATTTAGTCCCTCTCTCTTAGATATCTCCTCTATAAGGTTTAACAACCTCTCGTCAATGTCCATAACTACTACTTCCTCTGGGAACCTTGTCATTGCTGTAGGGATAGATGTTAAATCGTCGTCCCCGATAAACAGTATTCTCTTTCCCTCTAAATCCCCCCTGTCAGCCATGAGGGCTGCCCTATACACTGCAGTCTCTGGGGTGGCGTGGGACTGATCTATCCTTGTGTTTACAGTTGGTCTCAGTTTTGCATACTCCCTGTGTTTCCTCAGTATCTCCTTGAACATCTCATCTAAAACAATCCCCCTTCCCTTACAGGTAGGACATTTTAGATCCTTTTTCATTTTAAATTTTAAGCTGTCCTCTACTAGTTTTCTACCGTACTCTGTATATATGGCCCCTCTCTCATCCCTCTTCAACACCCTACTTCTCTCCAAGATACTTCTTACCCTGCTTACAACAGGTAGTGGCAACTTGGTGTACTGACTTATCCTCTTTGTTGACACTGGCTCATTCCTGTAGATACATCTCAGTATATCCTCTATGGCGTCAACCCCCTCTGCCACCTTTACTCGTTCTGCCACCCTCCTTAGAAAGGTTTTAAACCTCTCCCCCTCTGAGAGATCAAGGGTATTATCTGTCTTATCTCCTATCTTTCCTATTATCTTCATAGTAGGACCTCGTTATCTTATCAACTCCTTAAAACTTAAGGCTATGGAAGAGATCCTGGAGTACTCTACAAGATAACTCCTCTTCTCCAACTTTAAAAGATAGGGATCTATAAATAGGATATCCCTCTTTATCTTCACTGCAATATAGGGTCTTGCCCCAAACCTCTCTGAAAAGAGTAGGAGTTTTAGGATGTTATCCCTTGGAATATATAAACTCTCCTTAGATGTGGATTTACATTCAAAGGTGTAGATCTTACCTCTTCTCCCTGCAATGAGGTCCACCTCATGACTACCTGCACTTCTCACTACTGCAAAACCTTCCCTCTCAAGCATTTCCTTAAGTTCCCACTCAAACATTCTACCTTTCCTATAGCTGGCATTACCTCTCCCCAAAATACACACCTATAGGATCTTAGATAACTCCTCCTCCAATATCTCCTTAAATTTTTCAACATCAATCTTTTCATGTCTACTTAGGATCTCCCTATACTTCCTCTCTATCTCCTCTTCATCTAATTCACCTCTCTCTAGTTCCTCCAACCCCCTAGATATATACACCAGGAGCCTCTGCTCACCTTCCAACTGGTGGAATCCAAACCTAGGGCCCCCTCCCCTGAAGGCCCTACATACCCTCTTGTCCCATATGGGAAATCCCCTGTCCTTACAGAAGATCTTGTTCCTCTCGAAGTTTCTAACGATGTGGGCAACCTCGTCAACAACCTCATCCTCCCCCTCTATATAGGCTCCAAAACATGTCTCCTTTACCTTGATGTCATAATCTAGAGAGTTTAAAAACCTGAAGAGTATTGCAGGGGAAGTTTTAGCATCTTCCGATAGGACTATAACCTTTGTCTTCACAGTATCACCTAATATTTTTAATAATATTATAACTTCTTTTTATATTAGTGATATTATGAAGGTTGCAGGAGTTGTAGTATCAGGGGGTAATGCAAAGAGGTTAGAGGGTGAAAAACCCTTTAGAAGATTTGGAAAAGGTTATCTCATAGAGAATGTTCTAAAGGTACTTGTGGAGATGGAGATCCCCTTCGCTGTAGTATTTAAGCACATGGGACATCTTCAGAGAGATTACATCCCAAAGATAAAATATCTAATAAAGAGATACAGGCAGAGGATAACCTGGGATGTTGTATACGACAGAGGGCCTCTAGTGGGAATACTCTCTGGTATGAGGGTAGTAGAGGGTGACTGGATACTTGTACTTCCCTGTGATACCCCCTTTATAGATAGAAGATCCCTGGAAAATCTACTGGCATACATTGACACTGGAGAATCTAACAGTCACAGCTGTATAGTACCTAGACATGAAGATGGACATATTGAACCTCTCTTTTCCCTCTACAGACGAACCTCTTTAAGTATCCTGGAGAAACTGTTAAAGAGTAGGAGGAATGTTCCAATAAGGGAGTTAATCTACAGGTTGAACCCTCTCTATATACCTGCAGAAAAGATTGATAAAAGTAAAAAGGTTTTTACCAATATAAATACATTGGATGACCTGAGGAGGGTTACAAGGGATTAGATTTTTAAGGTGATGAAATGGGATACTATATAGGATATCTACTGATCTTAACTGGGTTGTTTATCATACTCTTAGAATCTATTTTACCTGGCCTCTACTTTCCAGCAGTAGGTATAGCTTTAACTATCTACGGAGTGATGTTACTTTATGCACCATCTCTAGCACTGCCCTTAGCCCTCCTCGCAGGGATAGTTACAGTTGTTATTTTACAGATTACTGTATACAGGGTAAAGGAGGATATAAAGATAGGACCTGAGAAGTTCATAGGGAGGGTGATAGTCTTACCTGTGGACCTAGATGAAAATGGACAGGCCCTTATTACCATAGATAACGAAAAGTGGCATATTAAAAGTAGGGAGCCTTTAAAAAAAGGGGATCTAGTTAAAATAGTTGGTGTAGAGGGGGTGTGTTTAGTTGTAGAGAAAGTTAAAGATCAATCCACCACCACTAGTTAACAGTAGTTATGTAGTTGAGGCCTCTTCGTCGTTGTAAATGTCCTCGTCCCTTATCTCATCTTCATAGCCCCTTGAGCCCTGGAGGGTTTGTATCCTAAACATATAACTCTTATACCAGTTATAAGTTGGCCTAACCTTTACAGGGATTAGCCTCCAGGCCCTAGTATCCTCCTCATAACCCCAGTTTACATACTCGTTGAAGTTTCTAACTATATCAGTTATTACAACTTCAAACTCGTTTAAAAGTAGTTTTTGAATATCCCTCCACTTGTTTAAGGAACTCTCCCTTCTAGTTATTCCAAAGTAACCTGCACAACCTGGACCTTTCAAGGTGGCGATGCCCCTACCTACAAAGGCTCTAATTGCATCTACAGTTTCTGGGGGATCTGTTATAAAGGTGTCAAACTTTCTAAGTGCATAGTCTGGGAGAGGTTTCCTCAAGTCGAAGGTAAATATCTCTATGTTGTTGTAGCCAATTTCCTCTGCAGTTTTCTCTATGAATCTTGTAAGTCTATCGTCGATATCCAGGACAGCTATCCTCTTTGGCAGTCCTGAGAGCATAAGGGCTATACTTGTTAGATCGTCGTCTCCAAGGACAAAAACCTCCTTATTCTCTAGATCCCCCCTAGTATGCATGAAGATAACCCTGGCCACAGTAGTCTCAGGGGTTACATAGGCCTGATCAAACTCGTGTTTTGGTTCAGGTCTATTTTTAACGATCTCTTTAAACCTTTCAAGGAGATCCTTGAATACCTCCATATCTACAGTTTTTCCCCTGCAGTAAGGACATGTGTAATCCTCCCTCCTAGATATTCCATATCTGTCGGCGAACCTCTTCCCCTCCTCTGTTAAAAATACTCCATCCCTGAATTCAATGTATCCAAGGTCTTTGAGCACCTCTAGTATTGCTACAACTAGAGGTAGGGGTTCTTCACTTAGATCCACTATCCTCCATATGTCACTACTACCTCGAACTGCACCTATGACATTCTCTACAGCCCTTCCGTAGACTGGAATACCTGTTTTCTCCCTAACCTTTGCTACAACGTCCTTCACCTTAGCACCTCCTAGAACTCTAAGGGATAAAAATCTCTTTTATAATTTAAATTTAACGTATAACCCCTTGATGATTTTTATAATATTGAAAAAAGAGCAAAAATAGAAAATATTAAGATGTCTTTCTGTATACTATAATACTTACGTTGTCCCCTGTTTTCTTCAATGCCACATCTAACAATTTTTCAACTATCTCCTTTGGATCCTTGTATCTACTTACGATGTTAAGGATCTCCTCCTTTTCCACGTAGTCGTGGAGTCCATCGGAACTTAAAAGAATCACATCCCCCTCTTTTAAATCCCAGAGGTAGCTGTCTATATGGATTTCATCTAATCCTAGAGCTGAGGTGATAATATTCCTCATAGGATGAAACATAGCCTCCTCCTCTGATATCTTTCCCATATCTACCAGGGCCTGGACAAAGGAGTGATCCTTAGTTCTATGGATTATATCTCCCCCTCTAATTAAGTATCCCCTACTGTCACCACAGTTTAACACAATACATTTATCCCCCTTTACTACAGCAGTGGTCAGTGTTGTTCCCATCCCCTCCCTATCCCCTATGGCATTCTCTCTTATCCTCTTATGAGCTAATCTATAGGCCTCCTTAAGTAGTTCTACAATCTCCTCAGTAGATAGATCCTCCCTGTACCTCTCAGATATATACTCCTCTAAAGTATCTACTGCTATCTTAGACGCAACCTCCCCTGCCCTGTGTCCTCCAATCCCATCTGCAACTGCCAGGAGATAGATATCCTTAATTCTCTTAACTAGTATACAGTCCTCGTTATGTGCCCTTCCCCCTCTATGGGATATTCCGTAGGGGTTATTCATCTGAGAGATAGTTTTATCCTTCTCTTTCTCCAGTATATTATACAGGAGCATCCCAGTTACAACTGATCCTAGGAAGAGGAGTAACAGTAAAAATATATACATGTTTTCACCTTAATTCCACTCCCTTCTAATCCTGTTAAACAGTACCTTAAGTTTTTCAACAGTATCTTCCCCAATAGGTATTCCTTCCTTTATAAGGTACTCTATATAGGATATTGCCTTTTCAAGATCTCTCCTGTTATCCTCAGATTTTACGTAGTTTTTTAACAACTCCAAGGTATCCAGTAGACCTACCTTGTCATTTACCTTGATACATTTCAGAGCTAACTTTATTGATGCATCAACAAGATCTCTAGTTAATCTCTCAATCTCTCTTTTATCTGTTGAAATCTTTAATTTTTGAGTGGTTTTAGTTAAAGTATTTTTAAGTTCCTCCTTTTCCCTAATTATCTCCTCTATGGAATTTAGAGCCTCTAAGACCTGATCCATAGATTTATATCTATCTTCTTTTCTCTTGGCAAGAAGTTTTTCAAAGATACCATCAAATATAGAGAGTCTTGGATCTATCTTTGAAGGTGGAATAGGTTTTATATTTGGGTTTGTTATCTTTAAAGAGATCTGAGCTGGTGTAGTCCCTGTATATGGGAGTCTTCCAGTTATTAGTTCATAGAATAAAACACCTAGTTGATATATATCTGTTCTCTTATCTGTTTTTCCGTACTCCTCCTCGTCTATCTGTTCAGGTGCTGAGTAGAGAAGTGTTAGCCCCTTTATTGAGCTTGTAGTAGTAGATTTTGCTCCTATCTTAGCTAGCCCCCAATCTGTTATCTTTGGGGTAAAGTTCTCAGTTAGTAGGATGTTAGATGGTTTAATATCCCTGTGAACTATATCTCTGTCGTGGGCGTGTTTAATCCCCTCTCCAGTTTCCCTTATCAATTTAATAGCTTCTTCTGGATTAGCAGGTTTTGGATATGTATCTAAATCCCTTATAATTTCCCCATTTAGGTTATATCCTTCAATATATTCCATCTCTATATGGGGAATAGGTTCTATAAATGCATCGTAGAGCTTAACTATGTTTGGATGGTTAAGGTTTCTCCATACTTCCATCTCCTTCATAAGATACTTCCTGGCACTTTCCTCTAACTTAGGTACTTTTACTGCTAAAGGTAGAGTACCTCCTTTTCTCTTAACTTTGAATACCTTCCCAAAACCCCCTTCTCCAAGCTTCTCAAGGGGGATATACTTTTCCAGTAGTTCCCCTGGGAAATCTCCAATTACCTTTGTAGATACTGGAGATTCTCTATCCCTGTAACTAGATGAAGTTGATCTGTCCCTCAATATACCCCTTACAATTCTTCCCACTTCTCCCTTAAGTCTGTTTATATCCTTGAAATTCCAGATAAATAATCCTACATCACTAAATACTTTATTTCCCTCTGAATCAAATCCTCGGAAAAATACTCCATTTTCCTTCTTATACGTTTCAAAATGGATCTTTTGTAATCTATCCTTTATCTTTTCAAAGTCAGGGCTCTTACTGTATTCAATTAAAGACAGACCAAGGGT
>DQUI01000027.1 GCA_015662355.1 Methanothermococcus okinawensis | reverse complement strand
TTCCCCCTGGCTCATTTGGACCTCTTGCCCTCCTTGCAGGTAGTGCTGTACCCATTACGATAACATCTGCATGTTTTGCAGCGTAGGCGAAGTCTGCAATTGCAGCCTCCCCTGCACATAGTTTGTAGGTGGTAATGAAGGACATACCTATCTGCATTGCACTCCATCTTGCTATTGTACCTCCGTCACATACTCTACCTGCCAAGGTAGGTACCCTAGATACCTGATAGGTTTTTTTACCTATTGCCGCCTTCAACTGCTCTGCCTGCTCCTCTGGGAACAGCTTGTTAATGTCTATAAGGAATTTCTTGTCGATCTCATCTGCTAAATCGTCGTCTCCAGTGAATATCTTGGCGTAGGAGTCCCATACCAGTCCAGGGTGTATCTCAACCATGTGCTCCTGGACAACTGCACCTCCAGGTAGTGCGTGGTTGATTACCTCCATATACTCGTTTATAGTCTCTGGGGTTACCTCTACCCCTAGTCTCTTCTCAAGTACTGCATGTGCTGTGTCCATACCTACTATAACAGTTCTCCTTATGTCATCCCACATCTGCTGCATGGCGGCGTTGTTCATAAAGTGTAAGTCATCCCCCTCTACTATATAGTCTGTACCTGAGAGTTTATAGGGCATCAACTTTCTCTGTCCCAGGGGGACTCCAATATCTGGGTTGTAGAATGGAAGACCTCCTCTCTTCTCCAAGTACTGCTTTGCATACTCTACGAACTCTCTCTTTCTCTTAGACTGCTTCCATCCTCCATAGATGTAGTACTTGGTGTACTTCTTCTTTGGATCCTCTTCAAATTTCTCCATTAATGCCTTTAGGAATAATCTCTTTTCTGCATCCATCTTGCTCACCTCAAAAAATTTTTATTTGTTATAATCTTTTAAATACCTCATCTGTAGGCATGTAGCCCCCTAAGGTTCTTATCCTGTGGATCCTCCTAACTACTTTAATAACCTCCTTGTCCTCTCTCAGTGGGACGTTGTCCTTTCTGTAGATAGTGGTTATCTCTGCCACCTTCTCAGGAGGTAGGGGCTCTCCAACATCCACTGGCTCATCTAGAGGTATACCAACTTGATTCTTTACATAGAGTACATGTCCTGTTTCCTCGTCGTATACGTACCTCTGTAGTGCGTCGAACATCAGTCCATTCTCATCAAGTCTCAGGGAGTGCCCGTGTACTGTTACCCCCCTTATACCACAGATCGCTGAATCGTAGAACGCAGTATCTATACAGAAGTTCTTTGCAACCTCCTCTAGGTTACTCTCCCTCATCTCGATGATCTGTCTCCCTGAGAGAGTACCTGTATCTACTCCCCTAAATCTCCACATGTAGGTCCTTGCCCTGTCGTAGGGCTGTGCTGGAGCGTTGTACATGGAATCTGTAAATTGGATGTATCTTATTCTATGCCCCTCCTTGGCACCACTTATAGGTTCAACGAGATCCCTTACGTAATCCTCAGGGAGATCCATCTCTTCCAGTGGAGGGTGGACAGTCTTGTAGTCCTCCCCAGGGTGTCTATGTCCCATAATTATTACAATGTCATCATCTGGTATATCTCTCAACTTCTCCAACTGAACATCTGGGTTCATGTGGTCCCTTCTGTTCTGGGCAATTCTAGTTGTTCCAGGGTAGAACTGAGGAGTGTATGTCATAAGATCACCTCTTATCTTTTATATCTTTCAGGTTAGCTTTAATCTTTGTGATAATTTCGTCGATTTTTGACTGAGGGGGAGATTCCCCCCTCACAACACCAGATACTATGTCTACTATAGTTCCCTTAGTTACAGGTTCAAGGGGCATTACATCCCTTGTCTTTACACCTACCTTTGCAAAATCCTCCATGTCTACAGGGGTTTGACAGACCACTATGGTAGGTATCTTCACGTATCTGAGGAACAACCTCCCCTTATACACGATATGGCTTTTAACGTTTCCAAAGTGTACTATACAGAGCTTATGTCTGTTGATCTGCTCTGCCTCCTCTGGTTTTATACCAAATGTAGATCCTAAGCTACCATGAGGGGAGTCATGGGGGATACCACTACCTGCATTCAAAACTAAGACACTGGTCTGAATACCTGCCTCCCTTATCCCGTAGGTTATCTCACAGACAGGCTTTGTAATATGTCGCCTCCCTGGAGACATAGCTACAACAACTACGTCGTTCCTCAGGGCCTCTGCAAAGGTTCCCCTCTGGGCTAAACCTCCTCCTTCCCCTAGTCCCATCACAGCCCTACAATCGATTATCTGTTCCCTTCTTCCTACAGGCATAGGATCACGTCCTACTGCTCTTTGGGAGATGTCTCCCCATCCTTCTTCCTAGGTATTATCTTCACTCCACTGTGGAACTTAGTCCTTGGATCTATCAGTCCAATTAGGGATCTGTCCATCATATTCACTACTTTCTCCCCGTACTTTAAATAGTCTGTTACTGTAGGTCTGTCCCTGGTAAATTTACCTACCTTTAGATCGTATCCAAAGGGGAAGAGGGATTTACAGATCTCTTCGATCTTCTCTATTTCACTGTCGTCTTTTAAGGTAATCCAGAACCTCCCTGCCATCACTGTAAGTTCCACTGGAACCCCATGTACGTTGATTACCTTCCTCTCAGAGTGATTCACTGGGGTACCCCTTGCAGGGCCGTAGTATACAACTTTTGGTAGTGGCTGCCCGTGGATAATAACCCTCTCTACAGTATCTAGGGAGTATATCTCGTTGAGGAACTTTTCAGTGGTTTTTGCCTTTAAGTATCTGTGGGGAAACACCTCAACCTCGATCATAGAAACAACCTACTTTTTTATTGGAACATATCTTTTATCTCAAGTGCCCCCTCAATTACGTACTTCATAGGTTCTCTGAACTCGTCTATAGCACCGTATACAGTCCCTACAAGTGCTGAGGTCCTCTCTGGGGAGAACATCTGAGTACCTGCATCTACACACATAGCTGCACATACTGGTGGAATGGCGAACCCTTTACTGTGCCTTGTAACTATGTGATTCCCAGAGAATACCCCTGGACCTCCTCCTCCATAGATGGAGTGGGAGAAGAAACTGAATCCTACTGCAGTACCCTCTGCCCTACCGAAGTCAACACTTGGGAGACCTGTCTCGTACTCCAGTATGTCGTTGTAGTAGAGGATAGTTGAAGATACGTTCTGAGCTGCCCTTGCAGCACCACAGTTTACAATTACTGCTGCAACTAGCCCTGCTGCAGCGTAGGCATTCCACATAGCCATATCTGCTGGTTTATACAGGGTATATCCAGACTCTAAGGTTTCGTCTTTAACAATTACACCGTCCTCTAAGGCCCTTTCAATAAGAGAGGCTATAACTGTACCTACTGTACCTCTTCTATTTGCCTTCACCAAGTCGATAACTAAGTTGTCACTGTTTAACCCCTGATATGCAAGACCTAACAGGTGTAACCTCTCAAAGGATCCAATGGCATCTCCCATTTCAAACATTGCAGTTTGTTCTATAAGGGACGCCAGTGCAACTGCATTCATTACGTTTTTCTTTGTTGTTGCCACGTAGTGGTTTACCATGATGTTTCTCAGTGCATAACCTGGCCCCTCTAGGTGAGAGGGAGGACCTAATAAGGTGGCAATGTTAGCTCCCATGTAGTCCATTGTCTGGGGATATCTACCCATAATTGCAGCATGGATCACAGGAACATCGAACATATTTACATCGAAGGTCTTTATTATAGCCTCCTTTAAAGCCATAGCAGTGTTTAACACAGATACAGAGTACTCTGCTGCTATCTCTAACCTTCTAGTTGGTAACTGTACTGCTGCCTGCTTTCCATCGTTAATTGCCCTAATGTTAGTGTCGTCCTCAGGGAATACCCTCAGGATCTTCTCTACCTCTTCTAATATAGCCTCAGCGTTTTCCACAATTGGTAAATCTAAGGTTCTTCCAGGTATTTTACACCCCTTTCCTCCAAGGGTTCCATTTCTTAAACTGTTCTCAATCCCTGCCAAGTTAACTGCCACAGTTCTCTTTATGTCCTTTACTAACTTCTTTATAACTGGGTTGTACAGTGGACTAATAGCCTCCAAGGGTATGTCCTCCCCTGCAAGGTTTCCCTTGGCGTCGTATAAACATACAGTGTCGTTGTACTTCTTCATGGCAATCACTCTTTACTTTTTTATTAACAATCATTATCTCTCTTAAGGCCTAGAGTATTTATAAATATACCATCAAAACAGAATCGAAAATTATATATAGACTTTAAAGATTTCCTGTACTTTTAAGACATTTAAAGGGAAGTTTCAGCTTTTTTACAGTGTTAAATTATTTCTATTAGAGTTCTCATAATTTTTAATATTTGGGAAATTAGGTTGGTATCTATGGATTTTGATTTTAGTAGTTTTCAAAGTATATGGGATAGAGATGAAAAAGAGGAGATACTCAAGGATAAATCTCAACTTTTAGTGGATTTAAAAGGAGAGCCTGGTAAGAACTGTGGAGGTTTCTGTAAATTCTGCTACTTTAAAAAAGTTGATAGGAGTAATATTACCCCTTTTGGATGTAAGAACTGTACCTATCAGATAGGCTGTGACTACTGTACATACGCTGTAAGGGAGATGAACGGAGATTTCCTCCCACTACCTCTAGCTGTGCAACAGGTTCAAAGTGCCCTCTTTTTTCAGCGATACAGGAAGGTAAATATTACAGGGGGAGGGGATATAAGTTTCTATCCAGATCTTATACCTCTCTGTGAGTACATCAGTAATATGGGGTTAAAGATACACCTGGGATATACCTCTGGAAAGGGTTTCAAAGATCTAGATACTGGAAAGGCCCTAGTAGATGCTGGAGTAGAGGAGGTTACGTTCTCTGTCTTCTCCACAGATCCTAGGATGAGAGGGGAGTGGTTAAATGACAGAAATCCTAGAATATCTTTAAAGTGTCTCCAGTACTTCTGTGAACACTGTGAGGTACACTGTGCAATAATTGTTATCCCAGGGGTTAACGACGGAGAGGTTCTAAGGAGGACCCTTTCAGATTTAGTTGATTGGGGTGCAAAAGGGGCTATACTTATGAGGTTTGCCAACACCACAGATCAGGGGCTTATACTAAAGAACGCCCCAGTTATAGAGGGTATAACTCCTCATACTGTTGAGGAGTTCAAGGGGATAGTAAGGGAGGCCCATGAAAACTTTGGAGAGGATATAAGGATCACTGGAACACCTCTCTACGATCCTGTAACAAAGGCACCTTTTGCAATAACGTATTATGAGCATATCCTTGAAAGATTGAGGGACAGGATAGAGGCTGAGGCCACAGTAATCACTGGGAGAATAGCCTATCACTTTCTTAAAAAAGTATTCCAAGATACACCAGTTAATGTGGTTAAGGTAGATAAGGATATTGCAGATCTTATCACTGCAGAGGACTTAAAAACAGTGGATCTCAGGGAGTTGAAGGATACTGTATTCATTCCCCCTTTAGCCCTTGTTCACGACAGGGTAGCAGAGGAGATACTTAACAGGGATAAGGGGGACAGGATGATAGTTAGAGGTGTAGATAAACTAACTTTAGATGGAGAAATAAGTGGTACCTTGACAGAGGAGGAGGTTTTAGAATTTGAGAGAAGGGCCTTTAACGAGTTAATAGAAAAGATAAACGTTTTTGGAAAGAGATAATCTCTTTATAAGGGATCCCTATGAGAAAGCCCCTGTTTCATCCCATACAGTATTTGGGTGGCAGGGGATCCTGTAGGTTATATAGAGGATTACGCCAGGATAATATACCCTAAGTTATTTCCAGGTGGAGACAACTACTTGAAGTATCATATAAAACTTAAATAAGAACTATTTTAATAAAAATTTTTTAAAATAATTTTCAGGTGTAATAAATGATAGTACTTATCAGTCCAAAGGATATAGAGGAGGCTAAAGAAGCTATAGAAGGAGGAGCAGATATTATTGATGTTAAAAATCCTTTAGAGGGTTCTCTAGGTGCAAACTTCCCATGGGTTATAAGGGAGATCAGAGACATTACTCCAGAGGATCAGCTAGTTAGTGCAACAGTGGGAGATGTACCTTACAAACCAGGGACAGTGACCCTTGCAGCAGTTGGAGCTGCTGTAAGTGGGGCAAACTATATAAAAGTAGGACTCTATGGAACAAGATCCTACAGGGAAGCTGTTGAGGTAATGAAGAATGTAGTAAAGGGGGTTAAAGATATTGGGGAGGACACGTTAGTTGTAGCTGCAGGGTACGCCGACGCCTACAGGGTAGGTGCTGTAGATCCCCTAGTAATACCTAAGGTCGCCAGGGATTCAGGGTGTGATGTTGCAATGTTAGATACTGCAGTTAAGGACGGTAAGAGACTATTTGATCATTTAGATAAGGAGTTACTCTCTGAGTTTGTAGAGGAAGTCCATAGCTACGGATTAAAATGTGCACTGGCAGGTTCTATAAAGAGGGAGGATATACCTCTGTTGAAGGACATTGGTTGTGACATAGTTGGTGTTAGAGGAGCTGTATGTAGTAATGGAGATAGAAATAACGGGAGGATAAAAAAGGAGCTAGTGGAGGAGTTTGTAAAGTTATGTAAAGAGGATTAAAACTCTTTTAAAATCCTTTTTCCTGTCTAGAACAGTGATATCTTCTAGGATAAAGTTAATATATCAATTAACGTAATTATTAAGATAGACGCCCCTGTGGGCTAGTCTGGATATGCTTGCGAACTGCGGATTCGCAGACTCGGGTTCAAATCCCGACAGGGGCACCATTTATAACTTTTAGAGGGTGTTAAGATGATATGTTGGTACGGTCATGCATGCTTCAAAGTAGATAAAGTATTAATAGATCCCTTCCTTCCAAATCCCCTTTGTAATATAGAGTATCCCAAGGTTGTAGAAGGGGTTAAGGTTATAGCTGTAACCCATGGACACAGTGATCACATTGGAAGTACAGTGGAAATCTCCAAGGGGTACAATCTACCTGTAGTATCTAACCACGAGATCTCTGTATATCTAGGGAAACAGGGGGTTAATACAGAGGGTATGAACATAGGGGGAACTGTTGAGATAGAGGGCTCAAAGTTAACAATGGTTAAGGCGGAGCACTCCTCAGATATAGACGAGAATACACCTGGTGGAGTAGCTGCTGGATATATAATTAACGACAGGGTTTACCACGCAGGGGATACAGGGCTCTTTGGAGATATGAAGCTTATAGGGGAGATATACAGTCCAAAGGTGGCACTCCTCCCAGTAGGTGGGAGATACACCATGGGACCAGAGGAGGCGGTGAAGGCAGTGGAGTTCTTAAATCCAAAGGTCTTTATACCTATGCACTACAACACCTTCCCCCTCATAGAGCAGGACATCTCAGGTCTTGTAAAGGATATAGAGGAGATGGGGGTTAAAGTAGTTGTACCTAAGGTTGGAGAATCTCTCCATATTTAAAAACCACTTTTTTATAACCTCTCTGTGAGTACTATGAAAAAGGAGAAGATAGTAGTAACTGCAGGTACCTTTGATATTTTACATCCTGGACATTATCACATCCTTAAATATGCCAAGAGTTTAGGAGATAAGCTAATCGTCATCGTTGCCAGGGATGAGACTGTTAAAAAATTAAAGGGGAGGAAACCTATTATACCAGAGGAGCAACGGAGACTTATGGTAGAGGCACTTAAACCTGTAGATAAGGCTATACTCGGCAGTTTAAATAACAAGTTAGAACCTATTTTGAATATTAAACCAGATGTTATAGTGTTAGGCCCTGATCAGCAGACCTTTGATACAGATCAACTTAAGGAGGAGTTGAAGAGGTACAACTTAGATGTAGATATTGTAAAATGTGAGGAATATGTAAAATGCCCCTTTCACAGTTCCTACCACATAGTCAAGGAGATAATAGAGAGATGGAAGAGGGGAGAGTTTAAAGATTAGAAAAATATAACTTTTTTTAAATTAACTGTCTATAACTGTTAAAGGAAGGGATACTGTGAGACTGCTACTGATACACGCTGACTATCTAGAGTTTAAAGCTACAGAGAAAACAAAGATTGCCGAGGATACTGACGTGTTAGAGGGGAGGATGGAGGAGTGTTTAACAGTATTCACTGCAGTTGAAAGGGAGGACGAGGGAAATGTGGAGGGAATTATAAAAAACGCCTTAGAGGAGATAACAAAGATTGCCAAAAACCTTAAGGTTAACAACATAGTACTATACCCCTATGCCCATCTCTCAAGTGATTTAGCATCCCCAGAGGTTGCAAAGGAGATACTTGTAGAGATGGAGAAGAGGTTAAAGGGAATAGGTTACAACGTACTGAGAGCACCCTTTGGATGGTATAAATCCTTTAAGATCAGTTGTAAGGGGCATCCCCTAAGTGAGTTGTCCAGGAAAATCACAGGGGAGAGGATTGAAAGGGATGAGGGGGAAAGGGAGAAAAGGGAATCAACACTCTATCTCTTAGATGTAGAGGGGGAGAGGCTTATAGAGTTAAACAGGGAAAACATAGATGAAATATTAAAAGATGGAGACTTAAAGGCGCTGGCGTATAAAGAACTTGGTTTAAAGAATAAAGAGGAGGGGAGAGGAGAGCCTCCCCATGTGAGATATATAAGGGAGAAGGAGATCTGTGATTACGAACCCTCCTCAGATCATGGGCACTTTAGATGGTATCCAAAGGGGAAACTTCTAAGGGATCTCCTAGGGGATTACGTCTACAACCTAGTTGTGGAGTATGGGGGAATGCCAGTGGAGACACCTGTTATGTACAATTTGGAGAACAGGGCAATAAGGGAGCATGCAGATAAGTTTGGAGAGAGACAGTATAGATTTATTCAAGGAGATAAGGAGTTGATGCTTAGATTTGCAGCATGTTTTGGCCAGTTTATGATGAAGAGAGATATGTATATCCTTCCAAAGTATCTCCCCCTTAAGTTATACGAGCTCTCAACCTACAGTTTTAGATATGAACAGAGAGGGGAACTTGTTGGTTTAAAGAGACTTAGAGCCTTTACAATGCCTGATATGCATACAGTATGTTTAAACATGGAACAGGCTATGGAGGAGTTTGAGAATCAATTCTGGATGTGTCTAAAAACTGGGGAGGATCTAAATATCCCCTATTCAGTGATATTCAGATTTACAGAGGACTTCTTCCAGGAGAACAGAGACTGGTTCTTTAAACTGGCGAAGAGTTATAGGGAGAAGTATAAAAAAGATGTATTAATTGAACTACTACCTGAGAGGAAACACTACTGGGTTGGAAAGGTGGACATGGCAGCGATAGACAGTTTTGGGAGACCTATTGAGAACCCCACTGTACAGATAGATATAGAGAGTGCTAAAAGATTTGGGATAAAGGTACAGGATAAAGAGAGGGAGATATACCCTGTAATACTTCACTGCTCCCCAACTGGAAGTATTGAGAGGGTAATCTGTGCCCTACTGGAGAAGGCCTATAGAGATCTTGAGGAGGGTAAACTTCCAATGCTACCTCTCTGGCTCTCTCCAGTTCAAGTTAGGGTAATACCTGTATCTGAGGCTCATAGGGACTACGCCTTAGAGGTTGTTAAAAGGTTAAGGGAGAACAACATCAGGGTAGATCTAGAGGACAGAGAGGAGAGTGTTAACAAAAAGATAAGAAATGCTGGGAGGGACTGGATCCCCTACGTAATAGTGGTAGGAGATAGGGAGGTAGAGGAGAATAAACTAACAGTTACAGTTAGGGAGAGATCTAGTTTAAAGAGGAGTTATAGGGAGAGGATGGATGTAGATAAGCTGATCAGGAAAATAAAGGAGGAAACTAAGGACTATCCCTATAGACCTCTAACTCTACCTATGTACTGCTCCTTACAACCTATTTTTAAGTGAATTACTTCTTTTTTAATTACAACTCTAAGCTCTTTTTTCCTGTCTTAAAATAAACTATATATATTAATTGTCATAATATAAGCAAAAAGGACACAGGTGAGATCTTGTTCTTAGATAAGATTTACAGGGCAAAAATGGCCTATACCTTTGATGATGTTTTACTTGTACCTAACCCCTCAGATGTGGAACCTGGGGAGGTGGATACCTCTACAGATCTTGCAGGTTTAAAGTTAAACATACCTATAGTTTCAGCTGCAATGGATACTGTTACAGAGAAGGAGATGGCTATTGCCCTAGCGAGAAAGGGAGGTCTTGGTGTAATCCACAGAAACATGTCTATAGAGGAACAGGTGAAACAGGTAATAGCAGTTAAAAAGGCTGAGGATATAATTATCAGAGATGTTATTACCATATCCCAGGACAGCAACGTAGGAGATGCCAAGAGGATTATGGAGATATACGCTGTTGGAGGGCTGCCTGTGGTAGATGAGAAGGGGAGACTAGTAGGTATAGTTACTACAAGGGACATCAGATATATTCAGGATGACAGTATACCAGTGAGAGAGGTGATGACTAAAGACGTAGTATACAGTGACGAGAACATTACCCATGAAGAGGCTATGGGTATTATGTACGAGAACAGGATAGAGAGGTTACCTATAGTAGACGATCAGAAAAGAATAATAGGGATGATCACCTTAAGGGATATCCTTAAGAGGAAACAGTATCCAGAGGCTGCAAGGGATAGGGAGGGAAGGTTACTAGTATCTGCAGCCTGTGGCCCCCACGATCTAGAGAGGGCAGAGGCCCTTATAGATGCTGGAGTAGACGCCATAACTATAGACTGTGCCCACGCCCATAACAGGAAGGTAGTAGAGGCTGTAAGTAGGATTAAAAAACTGATAGAGGAGAAGAACAGTAATACTGTACTTATTGTAGGAAATATTGCAACGAGGGAGGCTGCAAGGGATCTTATAGATGCTGGGGCAGACGTGCTTAAGGTAGGGATAGGACCTGGTAGTATATGTACTACGAGAATAGTGGCAGGGGTGGGAGTTCCCCAGTTAACTGCAATTGCAGATGTTGCAGATGTTGCAAAGGAATATCAGGTGCCTGTGATTGCAGATGGGGGAATAAAATACAGTGGAGATATAGCTAAGGCCATCGCTGCAGGGGCAGATGCTGTAATGCTTGGGAGTTTACTCGCTGGAACAGAGGAGGCACCTGGGCGACTAATAACTATAAACGGTAAGAAGTACAAACAGTACAGGGGTATGGGATCCCTAGGGGCTATGATGGGGGGCGTAGGTGCAGGGGCAGATAGATACTTCCAGGGTAAGAGTCATATGAAACATGTGAAGTTAGTACCAGAGGGTGTTGAAGGGGCAGTACCTTATAAGGGACCTGTAGGGGAGATTATATTCCAACTTGTAGGAGGTTTAAAGTCCTCTATGGGGTACTGTGGAGCTAGAAATATAAAGGAGTTAAAGGAGAAAGGTAGATTTGTTATAGTAACCCAGAGTGGTCAGAGGGAGAGTCATCCCCACGACATACTTATAACTAACGAGGCTCCAAACTATCCTATTACTAGATTTTAAAATAAAACCTGGATGATGAGAGTTACCCCCACTGATCTAAGAGATGATGAAACCGGCACTGTCTGACAGGTATTAAAAACTTAGGGGATTGTTATGGCAATTAAAGTTAGTGAGATCCTCAATAAAAAGATCTACACCACACAAGGTTATTACGTAGGAGAGGTCTACGACGCCATGATAGATACTGACAAGGCTGTAGTAAGTGGTATAGTGGTAAGTGACGTATACAGGGGATGTTTAAAGGACAAGGTAGACGATCCCTCTAAGAAGGTAGTTATACCCTATAGAGTTGTAGAGGCTATAGGAAATATAATCTTAGTAAAACTTCCAAAAAAATAGTATTTGCTGGGGTATAAATGTTGAGAATAGGGCTGGTAGGTTGTGGAGCTATCGCTACTTCCATAGTTAATGCCCAGTTAAAGGGTATTATTAACTCCAAGGTTGTAGCCCTCTACGACAGACATATGGAAAAGGCGGAGAAGCTAGGAGAGTTAGTGGGAGCCCAGGTGTGTCACTCTATAGAGGAGCTAGTAAGTAAAGATCTAGATCTAGTGATAGAGTGCGCCTCAATCCAGGCAGTAGAGGAAGTTGCAACTAAGGCCCTAGAAAATAGAAAGGATGTAGTGATAATGAGTGTTGGCGCCTTCAAGGACCTTAACCTCTATAGAAAGTTGTACAACCTTGCAAAGAGATATAGTAGAAGAATATACATACCTTCAGGGGCTATTGCAGGGATAGATGGAATAAAGGCAGCGTCCCTGGGAGAGATATACGAGGTAACGTTGATAACTGTAAAACCTGTAGAGGGATTAAGGGATGCCCTGGAGAAGCTGGGAATTGATGTAGATAGTATCTCTGAACCTACTACTGTCTTTGAAGGTAATTTCTCCGAGGCTATAGAGAAGTTTCCCCAAAATATAAACGTCTCCCTAGTACTCTACCTTGCATCTAACTTCCCAACAAAGGTTAAGATAGTGGCAGATCCAAAGATCTCTGTAAACAGGCATGAGGTAATAGTTAGAGGTTCCACAGCTACTATAAGAACAACTGTAGAAAATATACCTTTAAAAGAGAACCCTAAAACCTCGGCACTGGCAGCCTACTCTCTAATAAGACTTATTAAAGATCTCTCAGAACCTGTAGTTATTGGGACCTGATTAGTGGCACTTCTCTATGAACTTCAATATCTCCAGGGGAATATTTACGTATCTCATAGTGTTTCTAAACTGAGGGGTAATATTCATCTCTAGGATATAGTGGTTATTCTCCCTATCTATTAACACATCTACCCCTACTATATGGGCATTTACTTTTTTAACACACTTTAATACAAGATCTTCAACATCCCCCCTTATAGGAAATCTCCTAGTCTCTGCCCCAAGGGAGCAGTTTGCCCGCCAGTCATTCCTGGGAATTCTCTCCATGGCACATACTACTCTGTCCCCAATAAGGAAAACCCTTACATCGTGTTTATAGGGTATATACTCCTGGACGATAAAGTTGCTAGAGTTATGTTTTTTTAAGATATTCTTTAACTCTTCTATTTTTTCCAACTTTAACACTCCATTACCGTAGCCCCCATAAACTGGCTTTACAACTAGGGGGAATTTTAAATCTTTTTCCTCTACTAGGTAATCTATATCCTGAAAATTGTCCTGAGATACTAAGATAGAGGTTGGCATGTACTCTTTTAGTAACTTATAGGTGAGGTATTTGTTTTGACATATTTCCACAGAGCTCCTAGGGTTAATTACCTCTATACCTCTCCCCTCTATATGCTCCAGGGCCCTTAACCCTACCTCCAAGTGATCCCTTTCAACCCTGGATACAACGAGATCAACACCCTCTAGATCTAAATTCCTAGGGTCAATAAAAGTAGTAGGATATCTTCTAGATAGGCACTTATAGACAAGTATATTCTCCAGGGTTTTCCTACAGCAGAGTATACCTATTTTAATTCTATCACCGTATTTTAATACTTTCTAAATCTCCCCCCATTCTATAGGATAGCTTAATTTTTAAGATGTTGTCCTCTATTCTTGGACTCTCAAGGGGTATAACAAGTGGGGGGTTTAACATAGGGGTACTTCCAGCAACTGTATCCCCTGTGAGTTGGGTATAGGTGTTTAACCTTATACCTATTCTAGCTCCCTTAACCTCCTCACTGGATATCTTAAACTCTAAGTTATAGGAAACCTCTTCCCTGTTTATCCTGTGGAAATCTATAACACTGTAGGGTATCTCCTTAGATAGTGGTTGTGATGTTATCTCCTCGTCGTAGTAGATATGATCCATCCTGGAGAACACCACCTGGGCAGTGTTGTAAACCCTCTCAGGTATAACCTTTCCCCCCTCCTTGAGAATTCCCTTCTTCAGTATAGCGTTCATAACTGGAATCTGGGGTTCTGTAATAAGTGCAGTGTCTAACATCTCCATAACAACTACGTCCACCTCCTCCTCTGGAACGTACTCCCTTGCATCACCTTCTATCAGTTCTATGTTTTTAAATCTGTTGATCTCTATATTCTCCAGGGCGTACTGATAGGTTATAGGGTCTAACTCAATGGCGTAAACCTTCCTTGCAATCCTGGCAGCTATCATAGCCAGTACTCCACTACCTGTACCTACATCGTAGAGGACGTCATTATATTTAACACTCCTCTCAATAGCCCACTTGAACACTCCTAACCTCTCCCTATCCTGGAGCATGCTGTAGTGCCACTGGGGAACATTTAATCTAAGTATCATTGGCACTCCCTTTCATACCTCTCAGTATGTCTATGAACCTGGAGAGTACCTTATCCCTTAACCCCTCTACGAATTTAATACTACCGGCACACTCGTGTCCCCCTCCATCTATGGAGGCTTCAGGTATCTCCCTCATAAGTTGTTCCACTATATGGTTTAGATTGAAGTTGAACCTCTCACTTACTGCATCTGTAGCTCTAACTACCAGGAAGTCTGGACCGTAGGCTATAGTTATAATAGGGGTTTCCTCCCCATACTTCTTAACTACACTGTCGTGTGCAAATCCACAGGTTTTCCCTGGAGGTGGGAATGTAAATTTATGGGTATACTTCTCCACGTCTAAGGTGCTAAGTATTATATCGTTCTCCAGTCTCTCAGTCTTGAGGGCAGGTAGTACAGCCCTCATCTGCCTATCTATCATCTCCGTTGCCCTCTTATAGAGAATATCAATTAACTTCTCATGTTTCCCTATCTCCTTCTTGTTTGTAGCCAATATCTCCTCCACTATTCCCCTTCCACTCATAAACCTTAGATAGAAGGCCTCGAAATCCATACATAGGGCGATCTTCTCAAGATCCTCCACACTATACTCCTTATTACTTCCGTACTCCTTACTCCACTTTGTAAGATCCTCAGTAGCTATCTTGACGTACTCCTCTGCCTCCTCTCCCTTGGCATGATCTCCAACTACTGCTATACCTGGCAGGTGATTTATCTCCTCAGTTACATCCTTATTTATCATCCTTGCAACCTCTGTTGCCAACACCCCTGCTGTAAGGTTACTGTCCCCTCCTACTAGATAGGGATTTACATGACCAGATATGTACTCGTCTACCTCCACTTTCCCGTCAACAACCTCTCCAGGGTAGTGGTGATCTATCACAATTACATCTGCTCCAAAGGCTACAGCCTGGGAGATTGCAGGGATGTCCTCATCTGTACTACCGTTGTCCACAAGTATTACCAGGGGCATCTTCTGGCCAAACCTTAACTTGTCCTCTAGGGAGTATACTAGATCCTTAGTTACATCCTCTAACTCATAGAATGGAGCCTTTGAGGGACTTCTCTTAAAGTAGTGCCACTGGGCATCTGCATCTATGGAGAACTTACTAAGTATAGGAAGTATGGCCCTCTCCAGGGCTAGACCTGCACAGTATCCATCTGCATCTGCATGGTGTCTTATGATAATAGGCCTTCCATCTAGTATAGCCCTCCTTATCTTTTTTGCCACCTGGGCCATCCTAGGTCTTAACTTCTCCAACACAGGAGACTGTACTAGGAACTCTATATCTCCATAGGGCTCTGACTTCTCATCTAGCTTTTTCTCTATCTCCTTTTTAACCTCCTCAGCCTCTTCCCCTTCCAACTTCCTCAACTTCAACCTCTCGATCTGGAGCCTCCCCTCTCTAATAGATACAGATCCAATTACATCTATAATATCTCCAACAACTACCTCAGGATGTGCCCTTAAACCTGCAATGTCCAGGGCTGAAACCCATGCAGTTTCTGTACCGTCTGTCACCGTGAAGATAGTTGGCCCAGGTGTCTGGGTTATCTGGATAACCTCCCCTCTGATATGGACTATCTCGTCAATCATCTCCACTAGTCCCTTGTCTACGATCTCCTTTATAGTTGTTAGAGGAATCTCCTTTTCCAGTTTCTCCACTGTGTAGTTAGTTAGAGGTATGTATCTAAAGTCTATCTCTCTCTTCTCAGGTCTTACATCTATAACCTGTACTATAACTTCATCTCCTATCTTGAAATCGTTTAGTCTCTTTCCAACCATCTCCCTTGGTTTAAGTAGTCCCCTGGTCTGCTCGTTGAGGGAGACAAATACCCCGTACTTTTCCCTTCTAGATACAACCCCCTTGTAGAACTTACCCTCCTCTACATCTCCAACGTTACACAGGTTGTCCAACTGATATACAGTCTTTAGATTCTTTCTCCTCTCCTCCTCCTCTTTTCTACATATGTCACATAGTGTAACATCTTTATACTCTGGATACTTCCCAATGTATCTCCCACACTTCTCACACTTTATAACCTTTCCAGAACCTCCACAGTAGTCACAGGTGTTGTAGACTCCTATCTTACCAGTGCCTTCACAGTTTGGACAGGGTACTTCAGCAAGATCTAGGTCGTACTTTGACCTCTTTGAGATACCTTTAAAGTGGGATTTTGTGTCGAACTCACATATGTAACCAGTGCCCTCACACTCTGGACAGGTTTTATAATCTACTATCTTTTTTCCACTACCTTTACAAATTGGACACTTGTCTATCATACTATCACTCTTTTAACTTTTTGTGAAAATTTATAATAAAAGTCTATAAAAACTATAAGATATATAAAAAAGAGAAGATGTAATTTAATAAAAAGAGTTTATTGGTCGCTGTCCTCTCCTTCTCCCCTAGTAGTGGCGTAGAATCTTCCATACTCAACCTGGTTCTTCTTACTCATTAACTTGTCTATGGACATCTTCATAACTGTAGCGTAGATATCTATCAGGTCCTTGTACTTAACCTCTGGCAGTCCTGTATAGAGGAAGAGTATCTTCTTAACTACCTCTGCCATGCTGTTGTTTACGAAGTACGTTGAGAGAGCCTCTGCCAATGGTTCAAAGGGTGGGTATCCCATGCCCAGTGGCATCCTCTTCTTGTAGAATCTGTCTCCAAACTTAATACCTACTACCTGGGAGAATCTGAGATGTACTATGTCCTCAGATATCTTATCCATCCTCTCCAAAATGTTTAGCCACCATTTTGCGTCTGCCTTATCAGAGGCCTCTATGAAATCACCAGTCTCGTAGACCTTCAACTCACTTAGGAATATATTCTCCAACTGTAGGGAAGGGGTTATCTTTATACCCTCTTCCCTTGCAGCTTTAACAAGCTCCTCGATCTCATCTAAGGTACCAAACTCCTCCTCTGGGTTAGTGGCAGGTTCTGGGGAGTATATCATCTCACTGTTTATTTCGTTGAACTTCTTCAGGATCTCCAGGTGGACATTTAAATCCCCTGCCCCTATCCTTCTACCTAGGTGGTAGTTGTATATCTTAGCTCCGGCGATTGTTGCCCTCTCTATCGCTGTGAGGTGAGCCCTTAATCCCCTCTCAGATGTTATGTTGTAGTAAGGTCCATGGGCTATAATCTTTGTAAAGTATCTCTCTCCTATCTCCCTGTAGTTCTCGTAGTAGTCTGGTGACATCCTCCTAGCTAGGACAGCAGGAGGTATCTCTGTAATTCTTGTACCTAGTAGTGCAGCCTGTCTCAGTGTAGAGAGGGCGTTGTAGGTACCCCACTCAAAGAGTATCATAGGTTACCACCTAATCAGTTTTTATAGTCAAATATTATACTTATCATTTATATACTTTTAGAAGGGATGGACATGTACAGTATAAAGATGAGGGCGTCGAAAAACAACAGACATATCTCAGGGGCAGAAACTATAGTGGAGAGGGAAAAGATAGAGGAGTATGTTGTGAAGTTTATAAGGAGGGCATTCTCCCATGAGATTGGCACTCCAGACTTTATAAATATAAAGATTGAGGAGATTAAAGAGGATATAAAGTATATAGATCCTCTGCCTATTAGAACTGTAGAATGTAGTAGTAAGGAGGAGGCGAGGAAGGTTGCCAGGGATATACTTAGGAGGGAGGGGATAAAGGAGGAGGTTATAGAGGAGGCATTTAAAATACTAGATAGGGGAGGGATGAGAGGGGCAAGTATACTGAATCTAGAGGGGGAGAGGTTAGAACCTGACAGGGAGAGGGGGGTGAGGGTAAAGTGTATATCCACATCTCATGAGTTAAAGGAGAGGATACTAGGGGAGAAGTTAGGAACAGAGAGAACTGTAGACGCCATAGCAATAGCCACTAAGGTTATAGATTTAGGGGTTATTGGAGAGCTGTGTATCTCAGATAACCCCTCATATACTACAGGTTATGTGGCCACTAAGAGGGGATACTTTAGAATTACAAACTTGAAGGAGAGAGGGGAGCCAGGGGGCAGGGTATTCTTTGTCTCCATCCCTAAGGAGGACAGGGATAAACTAGAGAGATTAATAAGGGATCTGGAGAATAAGCCCTATATTATAAGGTAAAACAGGAAGGTGTAGAACGTAAGGAATGATATTACCACTACGTCTACAGCCTTTAAGGCATTATAGGCCTTCTTAACATCTATTTTTCCTCTCCCCAATCTGTAGTACCCTATCTTTTCAAGGGTCATCTCTAAACTGTTAGCCACTGTTGCCATGGTATATCCTGAGTTTGGAGAGGGGGTTTTAGAGCCCTCTCTGAGGAAACCGTAGAGTGCCCCCTTTATATCCCCTCCGTATAGAGGTGAAGTTATTACTAGGAGTAACCCTGCAATACGGGAAGGTATAATATTCAGTAGATCGTCTAAGTAGGCAACTAACTTACCGTAGTATTCGTATCTGTCATTTCTATATCCTATCATGGCGTCTAAGGTGTTAACAGCCCTGTAGAGGAAGGCTCCAGGGAGCCCAAAGAGTGCCCCGTAGATAAGGGGGGCTATAATACTGTCTGTTATATTTTCAGATAGACTCTCCACCGATGCAGATAGGATATGTTCCCTATCTAACTTTGAGGTGTCCCTACTTACTATACACTGGAGATATCTTCTTGCACTCCCTATGTCCC
The DNA here is from genome assembly GCA_015662355.1 of Methanothermococcus okinawensis. GTDB lineage: Archaea > AGJL01 > Methanococci > Methanococcales > Methanococcaceae > Methanofervidicoccus > Methanofervidicoccus okinawensis_A. The sequence goes on along the minus strand of DQUI01000027.1, from coordinate 17,610 downwards.
CCTCTCTTAAAGCCACAATAGGTTTCCTAGAAAAATCTAGGAGGGACTTATAACCTATAGTAGTTGAGAGGACAAGGGAGTAGAGGGGGTACTGGATAAGTTCAGGTAATCTTGATATAAAAATTTCAAGGGAATAGGACGCTAGAAGTACTACTGCCAGTGTAGTCACTGTAGTAATGGATCCAAAGAGGAGATCCCTAACCTTGTCTTTGGAATAACTAGATTTAAAAATATCTTCTAGGATGTAGATCAGCTTACCTATCCACACTACAGGGTGTATCCTCTCAGGGGGCTCCCCAACTACTCTATCAAATATTACAGCACCCCAGAGTATTAGAGGGTGAAGCATAGTTATAACCTACTGAGGGCATCTAGGAACTTCTTTGTCCTCTCCTTCTTTATAGAGTTATACTTCTCCAACTTCTTAATATCTATCCCCTTCTTACTTAGGAGGGACCTTATTCTATCTATAGGAGCCATGTCTTTAAGGATCTTCTCAACGTCCTCCCTTTTAAATCCAAACCTCTCTACCTCATTCCAGTCGTGGACTAGATAGAGGGCTACACCTCCTAGGTTTTTAATGGGGATACTGTACTTTGGAAGCTCCCTCTCAAGTAGGAATTTAACATCTAGAACTGCTACAGGATCTATTCCCTCTACTACCATCCACCTGAGGTTTAGGGGAGAGGGGGTATTAAGGATAGAGGGAAACATGCTAGATTTGTCCCTCTCATCAGGGGTCTTGTAGAGGTAGTACTTGAAGATATCCTGAGATAGATACTTTACAGCCATGTTGTACGGGATCTCTTCCCAGATCTCCCTCTCTATCTCAAGGGCACTCTTTAACTCCTCTACAGGTTTTCCCTCCCTGTAAAGTCCTAACCTCTCTAACTCCTCCCTCATTTTCAACCTCTTTATCTTCAACTCCTCCAACGCCCTAACGTCTATCATACCCTCCTCCACCTCCTCCCTAAGATCTAACACTGTACTTCTGTACTTCTCTATAAGCTCCCTCTGATGTTCAGACAATCTCTTTTCATACTCCTCCCATATCTTCCTCTCTATATCGTCCCAGTAGGCTAGCAAGTAAGACAGTGCCAAGGTTTTTCTTACGTAACCGTCAGGTATTAGTTTACTCCTGGTGTAGTTCTTCTTAATAGAGGTTATAAGTACCTCCCCGTAGTTCCTCTTGAGATACTCCTCGAAGTCCTCATCCTCTATCTTCATCCTCTTCAACTTCCTCTTTCCATCCTCCATCACTAGAAAGGTAACAGTGACAGAGCTAATACTCCCTTTACCCTCAGATTCCAATACACTTAAAAGTCTCTTGTACGTCCTGATAAAGAGGGTAGGCATGTTGAAGAGTATATCTTTATTTGAGCCGTCGTAAGGTAGAAAGTGTACTAATCTCCTGTTTCCCTCCCTCTCCTTTAAATGTCCCAGGGCTATCCTGTGGGACACCATGGCGTATCTTACCCTCTCTAGTAACCCCTTCTTTTCATCTACCATCCTTCTTAAATAGGAGACGTAGGACTTTATCTCGTAGAGATCGTCCTCATCACATCCCTTCAACTTTCCCACACCTATAAAGGGGGTATCGAAACCTTGAAGTTCCATCTTCTCCTTAAAATCCTCAAGGATCTTTAAATTCCTACTTAAGACATCTATTAGATTCCTGTAGAAATTGTCATCTAAGTTATCGGAAAATTTTGACCGCATCTCCTCCCTAAATTTTGACAACTCCTCTAAAAATTCATTACATCTTCTGATCAAAACACTACTATCCATAATTTCACAACCTTTAAGCCTCAACTTTAGAGGGAAGAAAAGTATAGTAAAATAAAAAGAGTTAATATTTTTCCCCATGTTTTAACTTCCTCTTTAACATCCTCCTGTACTTACCGTATCTGTCCTCTAGGGAGAACTTAGGGGGTTTAACAGTTACAGTTTTCTCCCCACAGATACTACAGATATCCTTCAAGGTGTATCTCTTACATTTTGGACACTTTTTTATCCTCATGTTTTCATCTTAATCTTTTAATGATACTCTCTTGTGAAACTCCCTTCTCCCCCCTTGTACTTCTTTATAGAGTTTATAGCAGTCTCTGCAACTCTCCTCAATACTTCTTCCCCACTCTTGTAATCTGGGGCCTCAACCTCTATCCTGTACTTTGGAGCTCCAATGTATCTTATATCTACAAGGACGTCCTCGTAGGGGTTAGCCTCCAGGGCCTTTTTAAGAACTTTCTTTATAACATCAATACCTCTAGATTCTGTTGTAGTGATTGTCAGTATACCGTCTACCTTTACAGTAGGTAACTCTATGTTCTCAACTGCCACCTGGTATAGTACATCCCTCCACTCCCTTGGAATATCTAACTCCTCCAGGATCTCCTTACCCTCTATGGCTATACACTCTAGGGCGTGATAGAGTTCTCCAAACTCCTCCTCTAACTTGTATCCTACCTCCTCCCAGGCCTCCTCAAGGGACTTTCCAAGTTTCTCCCCTGCAAACTGTAACAACTTCTCCGCCCTCTGGAACCTCTTCCACTCCTGGATTTTAGCCTTTTTCTGCTGTTCTGTAACTCTCTTTAGAGATAGATCTATATGTCCCTTCTTTTTATCTACTCTCATTACCTTTGCCACTACCCTCTGTCCCCTTTTAACATGATCCCTTATATTCTTTACCCATCCAGAGGAGACCTCAGATATATGGATCATCCCCTCCCTGTTTGGATACTCCAACAACTGTACAAAGGCCCCATAGGGTTTAACGTCCACAACTGTACCTATAACTAACTCCCCCTCCTCTGGAAAATCCTTTCTCATCCTCTCACCTAAAAATCATTTTTAAATAACAGTTATAACAACCATGGAATATATAAATCTATGGTGAGAGTGTGAAGTTAAAAACCCCTATATCTAAAGATAAAGTGTATAAGTTGAAGGTTGGAGATATAGTCTATCTCACCGGTAGGATCTATACAGGAAGGGATGAGGCCCATCTAAGTATTATAAGGGGAGAGGGTAGAGAGGTAGTAGATAAGTTAAAGGATGGGGTAATATATCACGCTGGTCCTATAATGAAGAAGATAGGGAAAAGATGGAAATGTGTATCCATAGGGCCTACAACCTCTGCAAGGATGGACGAAATAGAGGAGGATTTTATAAAGGTCACTGCTATCTCTGCCATAGTGGGAAAGGGGGGAATGAAGGAAGATCTACTAAGGACCTTTAAAGAGTATGGGGTTGTATATCTTGCCGCCCCTGGAGGATGTGCAGCACTACTTGCAGATGCAGTAGTAGAGGTAAAAGGGGTATATCTTCAGGAGTTAGGTATGCCAGAGGCTATATGGGAACTGGAGGTTGAAAACTTCGGCCCCCTGATAGTTGCCATGGATGCCCAGGGGAGAAGTATCTATCAGGGGGTAAATAGGGAGGTAATGGAAAAACTTAAAGAGTTGATTTAACGGTGAGATGTTGGAGATAAAGAGGAGACATCACTTAAAAAAGAAGGAGTTGAAAAAGATATTAGAGGAGTTAAAGAACATCCTTGGAGTGGAAATACCTAGGAAGGTTAAAGGTGAAGTGATAGAGGTAGATAAGTATCAGGTAATACTTATAGACGGGGAACCTACACTTTTCAAACTAGAGGATAGGTTATACCCTACACTCCACTGTTTAATGAAGTACAACGTAGAGAGGGGGAGAGTTGTAGTGGATATAGGTGCTGTAAGGTTCTTAGCTAGGGGGGCTGATGTTATGGCCCCAGGGATAGTAGATGCAGATGAAGGTATTAAGGAGGGGGATGTAGTTTTTGCAGTGGATGAAACTCACAACAAACCTCTCATAGTTGGCAGGGCCTTGATGGACGGGATTACAATGAAAAACTCTACTAGAGGTAGGGCCATAAAAACCCTCCACTACGTGGGAGATCCTATATGGAATCTTAAGTAGGGATAACTATGGAGAGGAGGATTAGAATAGGGGATATCCTTTTAAAGACCCATCCCCTAGTATACGAACCTGCAGAGGATAGTATCCTTCTCATGGATAATATAACAGATGTAAGGGGGAAGAAGGTTTTAGATATGGGGACAGGTACTGGAGTACAGGCTATAAACGCTTTAAAGAGGGGATGTGATACTGCAGTGGGGGTGGACATAAATCCCTACGGAGTAGAGCTAAGTAGGAAAAATGCAGAGTTGAACAATTTAAAACTAGATAGAGAGGTGTTCTTCTTCCAAGGAGATCTATTTAGGGGTATAGATAAGGTATTGGAAAAACTCAACATAGATAGATTTGACGTTATCCTCTTTAACCCTCCCTATCTTCCCACATCTCAGGGGGAGAGATTAAAGGGATATATAAACTATGCCTTTGACGGAGGAGTAGATGGAAGGAAGTTGATAGACAGGTTTATCTCTGAGAGTGGAAGGTATTTAAAGGAGGATGGGATAATTCAGATAGTGCAGTCCTCCCTAACTGGAGAGAGGAAAACCTTTGAGATGTTAAAGAGACATGGATTTCAAGGGGAAAAAACTGCATCTTTAAGATTTTTCTACGAGGAGATACAGTTGATAACTGCCTGGAAGGTGAGGTAATGGAGAGGGTAGTGGCAAGGGATGTAATAACCTATATTGAAAAGTTTGCCCCTCCCACTTTGGCGATAGAGGGGGACAATACAGGCCTTCAAGTTGAAGGAGATTTGGAGAAATCAGTTGAAAAAATAGGCGTGGCGTTAGATCCCTCCTTAAAGGTTATAGAGAGGGCTGTTAAAGAGGGTGTAGATTTTCTATTTACCCATCACCCACTTTTAAAAGACAGCATAAGGACCTTTGATGGGATAATTTACGAAAAATTGAAGATACTGGCAAGTAGGGATATTCCACTTTACTCAGCCCATACTAATTTGGACATCTGTGAGGGAGGATTAAACGACGCCCTGGCAGAACTCTACAACTTAAAGGATGTAAAGCCTCTATACGAGAACGGACTGGGAAGGTTAGGGATTTATCATGGAAGTTTAAAGGAGATACTAAAAACTACAGAGAAGTATATATGTAAAAATCCTACAGTGATAAACAGGGAGGTTGTAGAAGACAGGGATACCTTAAAGGTAGCTGTACTCTCAGGTTATGGGTTATCCCAGAAAAACATAGAGTACGTATCTAAGGTGGCAGAGGTGTATATATCAGGGGATCTAACACATCACTCAAAGATATTGGCAGAGGATCTTAAACTCTCAGTTATAGACGGGGGACACTACGGCACTGAGGTCTATGGACTGAGACATTTTTTAAAGTACCTGGAAGAATTAGGTGTAGAGGTAGTAAGCTTAGACTTTTAAGGTGAAATCATGGTTTTACTGCTGATAAGGGGAGACAACTATAAAAAGATTAAAAATGCCCTTGCAGATATCCACAGACATGGGAAACTTACAATCCTTGGAAAGCCGAGAGTTATAGTACCAGAGGCTGCTGACGAGATCTTAAAACATATACTAGGAGATATTAAAAAACCCTGTAAGAGGGCCTGTCTTGTTAAAGTCCAGGAGAGTGCTCCAAAGGCCATTGACAGAATAAGGAAGATACATCCCCCTGCCCATATAGTGGTAATAAGTGAGAGATACGAACCTTATCACCATCTAATGAAGGATCTTCCAAAGATGCCAGTGTTAAAAGGTTTCTACAAGAGTAAGGACAGGGAGGAGGAAGGGGAGGATAAAGAGAAACATCACAACAGAAAATAATACTTATACAACTCTATCTAAAAGTGAGACTATATTCATCACCTCTAAATTATCCCCTGTATCTATGAATCTCTTCAAGGTATCTCCTATATGATACTCACAGAAGGGACACACTGTAACCACGTAATCTGCTCCAGTTTTATATATCATCCTAGCCTTCCTCCTCCCTATGGCATACGCTACCTCAGGTCTTCCACTTCTAACACCTCCTCCAGCACCACAGCATTGATCAGCTATCTCCATCTCTACAAGTTTCAACTTAGGTATCCTCTTCAATATCCTCCTAGGTTCTAGATATATCCCCTGCCCCCTCCTTAGATGACAGGGGTCGTGATACGTTACCTTAACGTCTAGAGGTTTATACTCTATAGGTATCCTATCTAATACCTCAGTTATATCCATCACCTGGAACTCCCTCTCCCTGTAGTCCCTCTTTAAAGTACTACCACACCCTGCACATACAGTGACTACTCCATCTACATCTAAACTGTTGAATACCTGAAGGTTCTTCCTCTTCAACTTCTCTGCAAGGTCTTTCTGTCCAGTTCTTAAAAGAGGGGATCCACAACATACCTGATCCTTAGGTATTACTACAGATATACCATGGGCATTTAACACCCTTATAGCACTTCTTCCTACATGGTGTAACCTGTAGTCCACTAGACACCCTGTGAAAAGGGCAACCCTCATCTTCTCCCTATCTACTGTATACTCCTCCCCTATCTCCTCTAAGAGGGATATTCCCTCCTTCTTTACAGACCTGCACCCCTTGAGTATATTCTCCCTAACTGTCAGGTGGTTTTTTAGATAGTATCCCTTTTTAAAGGCCAGTTCCCTTAACCTCTCTATAGCCCTATGGACTATATCTATCTCCTTGGGACATACCTCCACACACTTGGCACAGGTTGTACAGTTGTGAAGGTTCTCAAAGTAGGCAGTTTTCTCCCTATCTCCCTTATCCCTTGGATCAAATGCAAACCTGGCCAACTGTCTCATAAATGTAGGTCCTGGATAGTGGGAGAACTTTCTAGCAGGACACTTGGAGAGACAGGAGAGACATTCTATACAGTTTCTAACACCTTTGAACTCTTTTATATCCTTAGGGGTGATCTTGGGGATATCTTCATCCCCCTCCCACACTAAGTAGTTCTGTAAATTCTGTGTTTTCTTGTAGTAGGGGGATCTGTCCACTATCAGATCCTTTACTACATTGAATCCCTCTAGAGGTTCCACTAACATTCCATCCTCCACCTTGGTTTTACAGGCTAACCTTGGTTCATTGTTTATAGTCATGGCACAACTTCCACACTGTCCAGATCTACAGGAGGCCCTGTAGAGTATTCCCTCTCCGTAGTTGCTGTTGATATACTCTAGAGCCTCTAGTACAGTTATACCCTCTGGAACCTTATACCTCTTGAGGATTCCATTTCTATTTACAGTTATAGTTACCCATTTCATCCTATCAACCTGTTTTAAATTTTATAAAGAAAAAAGTATATATAACGAGAGGGAGTAGAAAATAAAAGGTGGCGCCGAGTGCCGTGCCTGGTGGCACGGGGCGGACTTCAGATCCGTCAGTTCTTATGAACTTGGGGTTCGATTCCCCCTCGGCGCCGTTATCTACTATTTTCCACTGGGAAATTATGAAGAAGATCTACTCTAAGTTAGGGAGGTTAGCAGATCTTAAAAGGGTTGCAGATTTTTTACAGGACTTCACTGGATTTATAAAGGTTGATCAGGGGATACTATTTTATTTAGATTCAAAGTTGATAGCCTCAATGTGGAAGGGGGAAACTGTAGATATAAGGGATATCTTTAGGAGATTACCAGGGGAGTTTTTAATCGAGGTGTATCAATGTTCTAGAGGGGAGTTAAAGGAGATGTTAGGGAGGGGTATACTACCTGAGGTAGAGGAGGAAACTTCTGTTAGGAGAGTTTTACTAGACTCCTACAACACTATCTACAACTATATTGACTCAAACAGTTACGAGGTAACTGTTATACCAAAGAGATACAGTAGTGACAGGGGTATTGTAATATTCAAAGATAGGGAGGAGATACTGGGAGTATATCACTCTAAGGATAAAACCTTAGAGGGCAGTAGAGCCCTAAGTAAAATAAAGGCTATATTTGCAGTAAGTGAGGTAAAGGGCCTTATAAGGGAGATATCAGAGGAGGAGATAAAGGAGTACATGAGAACCTATCCCAAGGGAATTTTGAAGAGATTTATCTCCCTGGAGGATCTGTTAAAGGAGATAAAAAGTAGAGCCCCTGATAAAGTTCTATACAACGACTCCCTCATGGATATTCTAACTGAAGAACCTTCACTAATTGAGATCAACGGAAGTATGTATATAGTCTCCAAGGATAGGAAGGTTGTTTACGCCTTTTTTGGAGATTACAGGGGGGATAAAGCCTATAGGTATATAAAGAACTACTGCCTCTTCAGGGACATGGAGATAAAGATATATTCCCTTAACAGCGAAGAGTACAGGATGTTTAGAGATTTTAAAGATATTAAAGTTAAGGGATAACATGGATATAACGAAGTACTACGAGAGGGTGATAAGGGGGAAAATCTCTTTTAAGGATATCTTAGATCTCTGGAATGAAGGAGACACATACGATCTACTATATCTGGCTTACTCAGTGAAGAGATACTATAGAGGTAATCCCCGTAAAATAGATCTATGTTCCATAGTAAATGCAAGATCTGGAAGATGTCCCGAGAACTGTATATTCTGCTCCCAGTCTATCTATCATAACACATCTGTAAAAACATATGGATTGAAACCTAAGGAGGAGATCCTTAAGTATGCAAAATACATGGAGAACTACTGTAGTAGATTTTCCATAGTAGTCAGTGGGAGATCTATAGAGGACAGGGATTTTGAGAGGATAGTAGATACTGTAAGGGAGTTGAAGGAGAGAACAAAATTAAATATCTGTGTTTCTCTGGGCATACTAGAGAGGGACAAACTAAAGGAGTTAAAGGAGTTAGGTGTTAGAATACACAACAACTTGGAGACCTCACAGGAGTACTTTGAACAGGTGTGCACTACCCACAGCTATGAGGAGAAGATAAGAACTATTAGATATGCAAAAAAATTAGGATTGGAGGTATGTAGTGGTGGTATATTTGGACTAGGAGAATCCTACATAGATAGAATAAAGATGTTAAAGGAATTAAAAGATTTAAATGTAGATAGTGTAGCCCTGAATATACTTCACCCTATAAGGGGTACTAAGATATACACTCTAATAGAGAAAGGGGCGATAAAAGAGATCACTCCAGAAGAGGCCCTGAAATCCATTGCACTGAGTAAGATCATACTGCCAGATAGGGAGATACGTCTATGTGGAGGGAGGTTATACAAGTTAAGGGATCTTCAATGTCTATCTCTCCTGGCAGTTGATGGCCTTATGGTTGGTAACTATCTAACAACCCAGGGACGATCTCTAGAGGACGATATAAGAATGATAAGGGACATGGGTTTCACATGTTGATGAAGAAGTTAAAAAAATTGAAGGAGTACTTTAAGGGAAAGATATCTCTTGTCTCCTACTCTGGAGGGATGGACAGTTTACTGATAGCCCTTGTAAGTAATTACTGGGGGGCCTATACTCTAGCCCTAACTGTAGATAACGGATTCTTTTCTAAGGAGAGTATTAAAAGAGGTGTTGAACTAGCTAGGAAGTACAACATTGATCACAAGGTTGTAGATTTTAACTATCTAGAGAATAATGTAGTGTGTGAGATAAACAGGGATCTGAAAAATAGATGCTACATATGTAAGAGATACATGGCTGAGATACTTGTAGAGGAGAGGAACAGGTTAAGGGATACCTTTAAAAGGGAGGTAACGATAGTAGATGGAACTAACTACGACGACCTCTTTAAGGATAGGCCAGGTATAAGGGCCTACAGGGAGTATGGTATAAGGTCTCCTCTGGCAGAGTTGAAGATAGGAAAGGAGGACGTTAAGGAGATACTTAGATTTTTAGGTGTAGAGATCCCTAGAGAGGACTCCTGTCTAGCAACGAGGATATTGAATCCCCCTATTACAGGGGAGAGGTTGAAAAGGGTATACGAAGGTGAGAGATTTTTAGCCTCCTATCTAGGGTTGAAGGGATACTTTAGAGTTAGGGACTTCCACAGTATAGCTGTTATCGAGATAAAGGGAGAGGAGATAGAGAAGATAATGGATGTGAAGAAGTTTAGAAAGATAAGTAAGAGATTTAAGGAGATAGGGTTTGAGAGATGTGTTTTAGATATAGGTTAAGATAACATATCCCTTCTGCTTATCCCTACTTGGATAACCTTCCCTCCTAGACTGGAAAGAAGAAGGATAAACTCCTGGAGAAGTACGGGCAAAGGGAGAGGAACAGGCTGAAAGATCTTTATCATAGAATAGCCAATAAAATCGTTGAGCTGGCAGAGAGATACGGTGGTCTTGCCTGGGGAATTGAAAGGAATAAAAACTGTTTTTGTCAACCTGTCCTAATCTCCCCCTCGTGGGTGATAATTTGGAGGAACTCCTCATTTGGGAGGGATAGAGTAACGTTATTCTCGTTTAAATCCACACCAACAAAGGTTTCTAGTTCTTTAATTTCAACCTCTTTGGAGAAAACAACGTGAAGGAAAACACCTTAGGTGTTTTAACGAGTCAAACCTGTCCAACTTCCCAGTCTTTAAACTTCTGGTGATACTTAGGAAGATAAAACTCCAACTGAACCCTCCCCCTAGGAGTTGAGAGTTTAACAACACCTTTCTCCAGATCTAGCTTAAACAGGTGGTTATATTCCCTCCTAGTAACTAGGACTATGTTCGAAAAATATTTAAATATTTCATTTGTTGCTATCTATAAAACAACTTTCTCTTCTCTATCCAATCAACTACCTTGGAGACATTAAGTGCAATACCTTCCACCTCCATTCCCCCTTTTCCCTTAGCTCCATCTCCTACAAGGTATAACCTCTTATTCACTATAGGGTCAACATCTGTACCATTTGAGGCGTGGTTTACTGGGATGTCATCCCTAAAGGTCTGAATATGAAGTATCTGGTAATCCCCTATATTCTCCTCCCTGAACAACCTATCTATCTCCTCCAATACTATATCTATCTCTTTCTTTACATCCTCTTTAACTTGGAGGGCGTGGGCCATTATTAGGTTATAGCCCTCCTTTGCCAAGGATCTATCTACGTTAGATGGACAGTTTAAACCACATAACCTCTCACACTCTGGGGTAAAGAGTACCCCGTTATGCTTAATCAACCTCTCCCTACACCCTATAGATATCTTTATACCTCTAGAGGGTACAGGTTTTTTCCTCCCTATGATCTTTATATTGGATATCCTCTCAGTAAGTCTAGGGGAGATATTACTTATTACTACGTCAAACTCTGAACACCCCTCCCCTGTGTATATATAACCTCTATCTTCCTCTATCTCTATCCTCTCAACTTCACAACCTGTAAATATTTTCCCCTCATTTTCCAGTATAACCCTGGAGAGTTCATCTATTACCTTTTTACATCCCCCGAGAGGTACACCAGGACCTCCAAATTTATGATAGTTCTTAGCTATCTCAACTATCTCATCCATAGAGACACTGTAGGCATCTAAACTTAAGGCCCATCCAGTGAAGGAGTTTCCCACCTTCAACGCCAGAGGTACATCCTCTAAGAACTCTCCAAAGGATATATCCTTATCTACCCTACCTAGTTTTAAGTTGGCAGCCATCTTTAGACACTTTAACCTATCCCTGAGATTAACTATCTTGAACAACTCCCTGTAAGTGTAATTTCTTCTGTTTATTCTAAATAAACCATCTGGATTGGAATTTACAATAGATACGTTACAACCTGCCCTGGATAAGAGCTGTGCAAGATAACCATCTGCTCCATGGGGTATCATATGGAGAGCTCCAGTACTAAGTTGATAACCTCTATAGGGGATGTTTGTAAATCTCCCACCGAGATAGGGTAACTTCTCGTATATCACTACATGGTTATTTTTTGAAAGTAGTGCCCCAGCTAGTAATCCCCCTAATCCTCCTCCAACTATCCCTATTCGCATATTCCCTCCTAATAATTAAGGTTATAATAAAAAAAGAGTTTTTATCCGTACATTACGTTAAGTGCTGGAGTAGTTGAGCCACTGCCCTTCTTCTTCTTTATCTTCTCCACTGCCCTTATGAAGTCCTCCATTGTTACGTATTCCCTGTTCTCCCTAATTGCAAACATACCAGCCTCTGTACATACTGCCTTTAACTCTGCACCTACAAAGCCCTCTGTCATCTTTGCTATCTTACTTAGATCTACGTCCTTAGCCAGGTTCATCTTTCTAGTGTGTATCTTCAGTATCTCCAGTCTACCCTCCTCCCCTGGAGGTGGTACCTCTATTATTCTATCGAATCTACCAGGTCTCAGTATTGCAGGGTCTAGTATATCTAGCCTGTTTGTAGCGGCGATGATCTTTACGTCACCTCTAGAGTCGAATCCATCCATCTCAGCAAGGAGCTGCATAAGGGTCCTCTGGACCTCCCTGTCTCCCCCTGTTAAGGCCTCTGTTCTCTTACTTGCTATAGCGTCTATCTCATCGATGAAGATGATAGACGGAGCCTTCTCCTTTGCCAGTTTAAATACATCCTTTACAAGTTTAGCCCCCTCTCCAATGAACTTTTTCACTAGTTCAGATCCTACTATCTTAATAAATGTTGCATTGGTCTCGTGGGCTACAGCCTTTGCAAGGAGTGTCTTACCTGTCCCTGGTGGTCCATAGAGGAGTACTCCCTTAGGTGGCTCTATACCTACCTTCTTAAAGAGCTCAGGGTGAGTTAGTGGGAGTTCAACAACTTCCCTTATCTCCCTTATCTGCTCATCTAGACCGCCGATATCTTTAAAGGATACATCTGGTTTCTCATCTACCTCCATGGCCATGGCCCTGTAGTCCTTCTCCCTTGGAAGTACGTCTACAATAACTAGGGTCTGCTGGTTTAGACAAACCCTTGCACCAGGTACTATCTCCTCGTGATCTACGAACTGGGAGATGTTTACCAGGAAACTTGGACCGGTGGAACTTTTAACAACAGCCTTCCTCTTTCCCACCTTGTCAGTTACAGTACCTAGGATGAGAGGAGGTATCCTAAGTTTATCTAACTCCCTCTTTAATATCTCGTTCTCCTTCTTTAGTTGGATGATCTCTCGCTGGAGGTTCTTATTCTCCAGTTCCAACTTTAGGATCTTACTCTCCAACTCTGCAATATAGGTCTTCTCAAAGTCCTTTACAGGATCTACGTTATTCTTCTTCTCTTCAACATCCTCATTCTCATAAGTTGGAAATACCATAACTACAACCTCCTGAATAATTGATAAGTGATAACAAATATAGTTATAAATTAGTGAATATATATAGTTTATTAGTACAGGAAATCTGGTGATCCTATGCAGTGTGAACTATGTGGCAGGGAGGTAGAGAAACTTCTACCTGTAAAGGTAGAAGGGGTAGAGATGCTAGTATGTAGTAACTGTGCCAAATACGGTGTGACCCCCAAGACCTACTCTAGAAAACCTAAGTTAGGGAAAAAAAGTATTCCAAGGGGTTCTAGAGGGAGGAGAGTATATAGACCTAAGAGGGATGTATTTGACTCGTTAAAAACTATCGTGGAGGACTACGGGGAGATAATAAGAGAGGGGAGAATAAAGAGAGGTATGAGTATAGAGGAGTTGGCCCGTAGGGTAGGTATAAGGGTGTCTACCCTTCATAAGATAGAAAGTGGTCAGTTGGAGCCTGAGGAGAAGTATATAAGGAGACTGGAAAAAGAGCTGAATATAAGCCTCTACGAGGAAGGAGGTGAAGGGCATGATAGCCAGGGCACTGGGGGGACTTCATAAAGATTAAGAGGTAATTTCTCTTATCACGGTGAGGGGATGAAGATCCTACACTTTAACAGTATTTCTTTTATCTTAGAGGATAAGAGACTAAAGTACACAGGGCGGGAGCTGGAACCTCTGTGGGCCTTTGAAAGGTACAACATCCAGAGGGATAGTATTGTAGCATTTAGAGGGGAGATAGAGGTGCCCCTGGAGAATATGAAGGATCTGAAAGATGTAAAGGAGGAGGGTTTTAGAGGTAATGTACTGATCACCTCTTCAGATGCTATAAACTTCATCGTTGAACACTTCGACAACCCAGATCTAAAGATGACATACTTAAGACAGAGACTCCTAGTAGTTATAGCAAAGGATATACTTGAGGAGATATCTGGAAGGAGGATAGTAAGGAGAGGTGACGACCTGTACTACAGAGGTAATAAGTTATCAGTATCTATAGCCTCTAGAGGTGTATCCTCAGGAAAGATTCACCTAGGTATAAACCTCTCCAGGGAAGGTACACCTCCCTATGTTAAAACATCCTCCCTGGAGGATCTAGGGATAGATATGGGGGAGGAGAATGTAATCCATATTATGGAGAGTATAGGGAGAAGATATTGTGAGGAGATAGATAAGATAGAGGAGGATATAAGAAAGACTAGATGTCTATAAAAACTTCAGTACCTAGGGTTTAAAACATATCCCCTGTTATTCCCCCTGGTGACTACTATATCCCCCTCTATACCTGTCCTATCAAAAAACTCCCTGGACGTCTCCACTACCCTTTTAATGTCCTCTCTACCTTTACATATGGAGTATATAGTAGGCCCAAAACTGGATAACCCGCTGTAACTTACTCTCTGAAGCTCCCTTAGAAGATCCCTAACTGTATCCCTCTGAAGTTCCAACTCTATCTTTTTAAACCCTAGGTACTGAAGTTTGTTGATACCTTCACCGAAGGAGTTAATATCCCCTTCAACTATAGCAGGTAACATCTTCATAAGGATGATGTGGCATATCCTCTCAGTCTCCTCTAGAGGCACAGGACAGTACCTTCTAAAAATATCTACCTCTCTATCACCATGGATGTTCTCCCCTCTAGGTATTGTAAGTACCACATCCCAGAGGAAGTCGTGCCTGAATATGAGGGGAGGTATTCTAACGTTTTTTAAGGCGGAGGATGGGGCAAATACCTCCTTATCCTTACCTCTCCCAAAGGTATGCCCCCCGTCTACTATGAAACCTCCCCTCTCAAAGGCGTAGACCCCTATTCCTGAGGTTCCACCTCTAGAGGTAATACTGGCTAAGGTTTTAACGTCTATATCCCTGTTGTATATCTTCCCTATCAGCATGCCAGTAGAGAGCGCCATCTGGGTGCCACTTCCCAATCCACTGTGTAGGGGAATAATATCTCTCACTTTAATATAGATCCCCTCTTCCCCAAGATAGTCTAAGACCCTCTTAGACACCTGGAACAACCTCTCCCTTATACTCTCTAAGATGTCCTCCTGAATCCCTCTACACCTTATCTCTATTTCAACCTCTGAGCTCTCTTTTCCCTGGATGTAGAAGTTGGGATAGTCCAGTGCAACTCCCAGTCCTCCGTCTACTCTACCTAGACTTCCGTTAAGGTCTATCAATCCTATATGTATTCTAGAGGGAGACTTAAGGGTTATCATAGTTATACACCATTAGTAACTATAGCTTTTTTAGATAAAAAAATATTAAATAAGGAGAAGAAAAATATTATAGGAAGCTAGGGTTTGAAGAGTTTAAAAGACGTTTAGAGATTATAGTGAAAAGTTATATCCCTACTGAGGGGTTTGTCATAGGGAAGAGGGAGGAGAGATTCTTAGAGGAGAATCCTCTGGCACCTATTATAGGTGTTATTGTTTAAAGAAGCTAGATATATAGTACTATAGGTCTACTTTATCCTTAGGGCACTACCTACTATTGGACCTAAGAAGCCTCCATGAGGATAAAAGATTTTGTAAGAGGGGAGGGGCCTGGTACAGGGGGTTGAAGAGAAGATTAGATGAGCAGGGGATAAACTTTGTAGTGATGTCCCAGTGGATGTCCAGGTTGTTAAAGTATACAGTAGACTAACAGGGGATTTATTAGAACTCCTCCTAGAGAGACCTTCCTATACTACTGGCCAGATATTCAAAATTTCGCCAAAACTGATAGACCTAACTGTAAGGCATGTCCGTTAAAGTATGTATCCTGTGAGTATAAAGGAGAAAGAGACTCAATAGAATAGGTGACTAGAATGAATAAAAAACTTGTTAGTCTAGGGATAATATTAGTCTTGATTATAGGTATGGTATCTATCAGTGGTTGTGTTAAGGGGTTAAGTAAATTTGCTAAGGGTAAAAAAATTTCTAAAGTAGTGAAAGATGGGGGAGATGAATTAGTAACTCCTGCCCCAGTTAAAACAGTAACCTCTAAAGAGATAGAAAAAGGGGAAAAGGAGATGATCCAACCTCAAGTCGTTAGAATATTGTCAAGGGAGAATGCAAGGGAATCCTCCCAGAACTCCAATTCAACTAACTTCAGTTTAACTTAATCTTTTTTAATTTTATATAGTAAGGTGAAAATATGAACTTCAGAATAATCGACAACGGTGTTGCAGCCCCTAAAGGTTTCAGGGCAAACGGCTGTAGGAAGGGAAAGTATGGAGTAGGTATAGTGTACTCTGAAAAAGAGTGTACTGGAGCAGGGACCTTCACCACTAACAAAGTTGTTGCCCATCCTGTTGTAATATCCAGGGAAATACTGAGAAAGAACAGGGATAGGTTAAGGTGTATAGTGGTAAACAGTGGAAATGCCAACTGCTTTACTAAACATGGGTACGAGGATGGAATAAAGATGATAAGGAAAACTGCAGAGCTTCTAAACATCCCAGAGGACTCTATCTTAATAGCCTCTACTGGAGTTATTGGTAGAAGGATGCCTATGGATATAATACTCTCTGGAATAGAGGAGACCTGTAGAAAGCTGAAGAGGGAGAGTAACAACTACAACTTTGCCACCTCTATACTTACTACAGACAGATTCCCAAAGACCCTTGCCCTGGAATTTGAGGTGAACAATAAAAAGGTGAGGATAGGAGGTACTGGAAAGGGTGCTGGAATGATAGCACCTAATATGCTCCATGCAACGATGCTATCCTTTATTACAACAGATTTAAAGATAGATCCAGAGGATTTAAAGGTGATACTCCAAGGTGCAGTAGATGAAACCTTCAACAACACCGTTGTAGACGGGGATACAAGTACCAACGATACTGTGTTTATCCTTGCAAATGGGGAGAGTGGAGTGAGATACGAGGAGTGTCCTGAGTTGTTCAAGGAGGCTCTTCACTACATATGTAGGGAACTGGCCAAGATGATTGTAATGGATGGGGAGGGGAGTACTAGGATAATGGAAGTTACAGTTAAAGGATGCGCCTCAAAGGAGGACGCCATTAAGGCCTCAAAGAGTGTTGTAAGATCTTTACTTGTAAAAACAGCCCTCTATGGGGCAAATCCAAACTGGGGAAGGATAGCCGCTGCAGTGGGATACAGTGGGGCAGAGATGGACATGAAGGTTATGGACATTGCCATCTCAGACTATAGGAGAGAGGTATATCTAGTGAAAGACGGTGATCCTGTAGATGAGGAAGGTGAGGAGTTGAAGATAGCTAGAGAGATTATGAAGAACAAGATGGTGAAGATAGTTGTAGATCTAAAGATGGGGGAGTATGAGAACACCGCCTACGGCTGCGATCTAGGACATGAGTACGTAACCTTGAATTCCCAGTATACCACATAAATATTTGGATATATTGATCAACGAAAAGTATATATAGGATAACCTATATTCTAATTTATGCCTTCGAAGTGTTTTTTATGGGCCCGTGGCCTAGCCTGGATACGGCACCGGCCTTCTAAGCCGGGGGTCGGGGGTTCAAATCCCCCCGGGTCCGCCATTGCTTTTTT
>DQUI01000045.1 GCA_015662355.1 Methanothermococcus okinawensis | reverse complement strand
AGAAGACCTAGAAGTGTATTGGAGAAAAACCTTGTTCTGGTCATTACCACGTGGAAGTTTATCCCATAGAGGCCAAGGAACATCCTCCAGAACTTAATACTAAATATATTTGGAAGTGGGTAGTTTGGAATCACTTCAAAAGCTGGATAACGAAATACCTTAACGTTGTTGTATCGGATTTCAAACTCTTTATATTTGGGAATATTAGGGGCGAAGATATAGATGTTAAAATCTTCATCCTTAGAGAGGTATTTAACAAACTCATCTACATGGGTCTCCAACCCTCCAATATGAGGTATATAGTACCCTGGAAAGATAATAAGATTGATAGTCATATTTTCCCTTATATCAACTTCTTACTACCACTTCCATCTCGCCTATATCTCCCAAACTCACTGATATATCTTAACTTATCCTCCCAGAACACTGGGCCGTCCTTACATACACAGAGGCCCTCATCATCTAAGGCACAGTGACCACATAGACCTATGCCACACTTCATATACCTCTCCAGGGACACCTGGACAGGGATATTATATCTCCTCCCTATCTCTACTACCTTCTTCATCATCAACTCTGGGCCACAGGTTATTATAAGGTCAAATTTATCATCCTCCCTTAGCAACCTCTCTAACATCTCAGTGGTAAATCCGTGGTAGCCTAGAGTGCCATCGTCTGTACATAGGATTAACTCCCCACATCTCCTGAACCTCTCTACAAAGAGTAACTCCTCCTTAGTACAGGCACCAAGTATAGTGGTCACCTCAAAACCTTTTCTTGAGAACTCCTCTACGGCAGTTACAACAGGTACAGCTCCAATACCTCCAGCAACTCCAAGTATCCTATCCCCTAAGGGTTCAAAGGATGTGCCATAGGGGCCCCTGACCCCTATTAGATCCCCCTCCTTCAAGTTGTGCATGGCCTCTGTAAATCTTCCAACCTTTGCAACTGTAAAACTCCTATCTGAGGAGTATCCAAAGGGCTTCTCATCTACACCTGGAAGCCACAACATGGCAAACTGTCCAGGTCTAAATAGGAACTTCCTATCTAAGATGAAGGTTTTTACAGTGGGAGTTTCAACTACTATCTCTTTTATCTTGCAGATCTCTGGCCTCTCCATCTATATCCCACGAAGATCTTTTAAGATCTAGTTTATAGTGGAAGCAGGAGTAATACCCCTCATGACACGCTACACCTTTCTGCTCCACCACGAAGAGAAGTGCATCTCCGTCACAGTCCCTGTATATCTCCTTCACCTGCTGTACATTACCACTTTCCTCACCTTTCTTCCAGAGTCTCTCCCTACTTGTGGAGTAGTAGTGCATATAGCCAGTTTCAAGGGTTTTTTTCAACGCCTCTTTATCCATAAATGCTGTCATAAGTATATTTTTATCCTTGTCAGTAGTTATAGCTATTATTAGATCTTTCCCCTCTATCTTCCTAAACTTTAAGTTTAACTTCTTAACAACATTATCTATATTCATGGTTATCCCTTAAATCTTTATAAAAGAGGTGAAACTATGAAGGGATATAGAGGCCAGATATCCCTGGAGTTAACTATACTAATACTTGCAGTAGTACTAGCTGCAGTTATAGTAGGGGTTATTCTACTAGATAACGTAGTTAATACATCAGTTGTTCAAGATACGAGAGAGGTAATACATAGAGGGTTTGTGAGGGAGTAACTACTGTCCTCCCTTTGAAAAGGGCTTATGCATAAAGTGAAGTGCCAGTGAGAGCATCAGTATACTCCCTGCAAGAAACATCATCTCCATAGGATTGGAGTAATCAATATTCATTACCCTTTTAAAGAAACCGATAATTAGCACCATTACTACAACTTTACCAAGTTTATCCTTAAGTTCATCTAAACTGTGAATTGTGAGGATCTTGTTTCCCTCTTTGTCATCTATCTCACTGATAAAGAGTTCATAGATACCAAAGGAGAATATAAGCATAACCACTGCAACAAGATAGAGGTGCACTGCACCTATGATCTTTTCAATAAGTATCTCGTGAAAGTTTAAAGGGCGATAACCTCCAAAAAAGAACATGTACACTTTTTTACTGATTATTACAATGTCGTAACTGGCTATGAGAAAGAGGGCGATACTCCCAACCATACCAAATATAACAGCTAGGATAGCTATAAGCCTACATTTCCACAGTGTTTCTTTAAAGATAACCTCTAAAATATTTCTCTTCATCAAACTTCACCTTAACTATATAGAGAAATAGATCTTTAATAAAATATCTTTTTATCTTTTTTGGTGATCCTATGAGACATCTAAAAGATATAAGGGTCCTCGTAATGGGAGGTACAAGAGATGGGGTGGAGATATCTAAAAGGTTAAGGGAGATAGGGTTCTTTACTGTAACCACTACGAAGACAGATTACGGTAGTAAGTTAGCAGAGAAATACTCAGATATTGTCATCTCCAGGGAGGATACAGATAAGACCCTCAAGGACATAGTTGGGGAGTACAACATCTCCCTTATAATTGACGCCACCCATCCCTTTGCAGTTAAGGCCTCCCAAAGGGCTATAGAGGTCTCAAGGGAGTGTAATATTCCTTATATACGGTATGAACGCCCTCGAAAGAGATATAGAGACGTTATCTACGTAAGAGACTTTCAGGAGGCCTCTAAGAAGGCCCTGGAAATAGGGGAGAAGAACATTCTCTACCTGGGAGGTATTAAGAACTTAAAAACTGTAGTGGATATTGTAGGGGAGGAGAAGTTAATTGCCAGGGTGCTTCCAACCTCAGTACCTCAGGCTCTGAAGTTACTACCTCCTAAACATGTAATAGGTATGGAGGGGGTATTCTCCAAGGATCTAAATAAGTGTATTCTGCTAGATTACAACTGTGACATACTTATTACAAAGGACAGTGGAGATAGGGGAGGGTTAAATGAGAAGGTTTTAGGTGCTAGGGAGGCAGGTGCCAAGGTGATAGTTGTAGAACGTCCCAAGTTAGAGTACCCCTTACTCTTTCACAGTATCCAGGACCTCTTGAAGTACGTTAAGCAGTTCTGTATTAAATAATCTTATGTATCTTTATAGCTATTCTAAATGTTTAAGTTATTATAATCATTATTTTTTTAACTGTTCCTGGTGTAGCTGTATGATAGAGCTAGCTAAAAAACACTTTGAGAAAATTCTAAAACTCTGTGGGGCAAACAGGGAGTGTAAGTACTACCCATGTCACTTTGACAGCCAGGTATGCCTCTGGTGTTTCTGTCCCTTCTATCCCTGTTATGACGAGGAACTTGGAGAGTTCATTATAGGGAGGGATGGGAGTAAGATATGGAGTTGTGTAAAGTGCTCCTGGATACATAGACCAGATGTTGCCTGTGAGGTTTTAAGGGAGATCTTAGAGGTTATAAGAGATAAGGATACAACAGAGGCCTTAGAGGTGTTTGAAGACAGGGAGTTACTTATGGAGATTATGAGGAAAGTTAGGGAAAAATTCCACTAAGGTGTTTTCAATGATCACCGTGGGAATAGATCATGGAACTACAGGTATGAAGGTATGTATCAGGGAGAACAGTAAAAACACCTTCTTTGTAATCCCCCGTAGTGAGGTGAAAAGTAGATCCTTCATAGGGGAGCTAAGTAAGTATGTAGATCCTAAAGAGATAGATCTCCTCTCCCTGTGTTACTCCATGGGAGATGGGATAGACAGGATACTCCCTATAGAGAAGGTGAAGAATAGAGGTGTTATAAGTACAGAGGGTGTTGGGGAGAAGATAGGGGGAGGGACTAAGGTATTTGACGAGATAAGGGAGTCCAACATCCCTACAGTGGTAATTCCTGGGCTCCACAGGGGTATTAAGTGTATAGACAGGAGATTCAGGGCCCTCTACTCCCATATAGCCTCTCCTGAAAAACTCTGTATGGCCTACAGTGCCTATAGGATACTTCAACTTAGGGACTTTATACTCTCAGACATATCCTCCAATACTGTTACCTTAGTTGTAAGGGATGAGAGAATATTTGGAGGTTTTGACGCCTGTATTGGAGCCTTGGGATTACTCCATGGACCTATAGATCTGGAGATGATAAGGGAGATAGATCAGGGTGTGATAACTGCCAACGAGGCGTTTTCAACAGGAGGGGTGATTAAGATAGTGAGGGATAGATACAGAGGTGCAGAGGATACGTTGAAGGAGATCCTCAGAGGTTATAGAGAAGATGAGAGGTGCACCCTTGCAATAGAGTCCCTTATTCTCAGTGTAGCTATGGAGATAAATGCCCTTATGCTCCTAAATCCTAACAGAGACATAGTACTAACAGGGTCCCTTCTAAATATCCGAGAGTTTGCCATCCCTGAGAGGTTGAGGGAGTATATAGATGGGAAATTCCATGTACTGGAGGGGGAGAGTGGAGCCCTTGGAGGTGCACTCATTGCAGAGGATATATTAAAAGGTGTTAGGAATATCCTAGGTATAGAGGTGGACTGGTAGTTATGCTACAACATCTTTAAAGTACTTTAAAAGAGAGGGGGCCCTCTTTATGACCTTGAACAGTATCTCCTTTACATCTATCTCCTCTAAGTTATCCTCCATAACTTCAGCTATGATGTTCAACTCCCTTTCACCTAGTCGCTGTAGAATTCTTTTGTACTTAAGTTCTGTGATAAGTGTGTTGTAAAATCTCTCTCTCCATCTCCTCTCATACTCCATAAGGGTCTCCATAGAGTAATCTCCCCTTTTAACAGCCTTAGCTGCCACCTCCCCTGCTATGGAACCACAGCTCATAGCTAGATATATTCCTCCCCCTGTTAGAGGGCTCACCTGTCCAGCGGCGTCTCCCACTACCATGATGTTGTCATCTACAGTTCTCTCTATAGGACCTCCAACTGGCACACCACCACATTTAAACTCCACAGGTGTTGCATCCTTCAGCCTACCTTCAAGTATTGGATGCTCCAGGAACTCATTTAAATACTCTATAGCTTTTTTCCCCCTGTCTATTACACCTAGACCTACATTTGCAGTATCTCCCTTTGGAAATATCCAGGCGTAACCCTTTGGACTTAGATCCCCAAAGTAGAACTCCATCATATGTTTGTCCAAGAGTTTAACCCCTGTCATCTCGTACTCTGCACAGGAGCATACCTCCATAGGATTTTTCTTACACTTTAAACCTGCCATCTCCCCTACAGAACTCTCCACCCCATCTGCAGCAATTACTATCTTAGTCTTTACAGTGTACTCCTCCCCTAGATGGACAACCTTAACTTTAAACCCATCTTCACAGGGGTATAGGTCTACTACCCTACTTTTAACTGCTATCTTAGTCCCTAGACTTGCACTTCTTATAGCTAGATACTTGTCGAATATCTTCCTCTCTACAACGTACCCCTCTGTCTTACCCCCTCTAACTACTATTTTCTTACCGTTAGGTGCTATAAGATAACCTCCCTTTATATAACTCCTTACAAACTCCTCACTAGGGGTTATATGAAACTCCTCTAACTTTGGAACAGCCTCTGCACACCTTACAGGCTCCCCTATCTCCTGGGATTTCTCTACAAGTAAGGTTTTTGCCCCATGTTTAGAGGCGTAATATGAGGCCATACTTCCTCCAGGGCCTGCACCTACAACTAGGACATCGTACTCATCCTTCAATACCCTCCTCATGCTATTCCTCCAGGGCCTTTAATGGACAAACTATTATACATCCTTTACATCTTCTACATCTCTCCTCATATATAACGATTCTATTCTCTATTAACTCCAGGGCCATATCTTTACATACCCCTACACAGGCTCCACAGTATCCACATCTCTCGTAGTTTACCCTCATAATATCACTGATATTTTTTATAATTAATAACAGAAATCTTTAAATAAATATATCTAACTATTAGTAAGGGTAAATTTAAGGAGGTCAGTGGATGACATGCACAATAGTAGTAGGTGGTCAGTGGGGAGATGAAGGTAAAGGTAAGATTATCAGCTATCTATGTAGTAGAGACAACCCCTCCATAGTGGCCAGGGGAGGGGTAGGTCCAAATGCAGGGCACACTGTAGAAGTGGAAGGGAAGAAATACGGTATTAGGATGATTCCCACAGGGTTTCCCAATAGAAACTCCACACTGGCTATTGGAGCTGGGGTGCTGGTAGATCCTGAGGTATTGTTAAAGGAGATAGAGATGCTCCGTGATTTCAAGGTAGGAGAGCGACTGATAGTAGACTACAACTGTGGTATTATAGAGGAGAAACATAAGAGGATAGACAGGTCTGACGATCATCTAGCTAAGGAGATAGGTACCACTGGAACAGGTTGTGGTCCTGCAAATGTAGACAGGGTTATGAGGGTATTAAAACTTGCCAGAGATATAGAGTCCTTAAAACCCTATTTAGGAGATGTCTCTGAACAGATAAACGACGCCTTAGATAGGGGAGAGGATGTTCTAATTGAAGGTACCCAGGGTACTTTACTCTCTCTCTACCATGGAACCTATCCCTACGTGACCTCCAAGGATACAACAGCCTCCACCTTCGCAGCAGATGTAGGTATAGGACCTACGAGAGTAGACGAAGTTATAGTTGTCTTTAAGTCCTACCCTACAAGGGTGGGAGAGGGCCCCTTCCCTACAGAGATAGTCCCTGAAGAGGCTGAGAGATTAGGTCTTGTAGAGTATGGAACAGTTACTGGACGGAGAAGGAGAGTAGGTTACTTTGACTATAAACTAGCTAGGAAAGCCTGTAGATTAAACGGGGCCACCCAGATAGCAATCACCTGTTTAGACAGATACGACAGAAGGTGTTATGGGGTTAGAAGATACGAAGATCTAACTGAGAAGGGAAAGAGTTTCATAGAGAGGGTGGAGGAGGAGACTGGCGTCCCAGTAACCCTTATCTCCACAGGACCTCAGTTGCACCAGACTATAGACAGAAGGGAAAGAATATAAAAGGGTGGATTCTTTGCACTGGGCAGATGCTACTGCAAGGAGGGTAATTAAGAGGAGGGGAGATCTTGAAAGATACGTTGTCGCCTCTGGTATAACCCCCTCTGGACATATACACATAGGAAATGCAAGGGAGGTTATAACGGCAGATGCTATATACAGGGGACTTTTAAATCAGGGGGTAGAGGGAGAACTTATATTTATAGGAGATACCTACGACCCCCTTAGGAAGGTGTATCCCTTTCTACCTGAGAGTTACGAGAGATACGTAGGTATGCCCCTAAGTGAGATACCCTGTCCTGAGGGATGCTGTGAAAGTTACGCCCAGCACTTTTTAAGACCTTTCCTGGAGAGTTTAGATGACCTAGGTATAGAGATGAGTATCTACTATGCAGACAGGTGCTACAAGGAGGGGGTCTACGACAATGCCATTGTAACAGCATTGGAGAAGAGGGAGAGGATAAGGGAGATACTTAACTACTATAGAAGTGATCCCCTCCCTGAGGACTGGTACCCTTTAAGTGTTGTATGTGAGAACTGTGGTAAGTTAAGCACTACCAAGGTAATTGACTACAACAGGGAGGAGAAAGTTGTTGAATACATCTGCTCCTGTGGATACAGGAATACAGTGGAACCCTTTAGAGGTAGGGCCAAGTTGCCCTGGAGGGTGGATTGGCCTGGGAGATGGAGTATATTCAAGGTTACAGTGGAACCTATGGGTAAAGACCATGGAACCTCTGGGGGATCCTACGATACTGGGGCAAGGATAGCCAGGGAGATATACAACTATCAACCTCCAGAGAAGGTAATATACGAGTGGATACAGTTGAAGGTTGGTAAGAGGGCAGTACCTATGTCCTCCTCCTCTGGGGTAGTATTTGCAGTTAAGGACTGGCTAAGTATATGTCATCCAGAGGTTTTAAGGTATCTCATACTTAGAAGTAAACCTGGGAAACATATAGACTTTGATTTAAAGACTATACCTAACCTTACAGATGACTACGACCAGTTGGAGAGAAGTTACTTTGAATTAATAAAAAGACTGGAAGAGGGAGAGGAGTTAAAGGAGGACGAGAGGGATAAGATAAGGATATATCAACTATCCACTCCAAGGATACCAGAGAAACTACCTGTCCAGGTGCCCTACAGATTCTGTGCAGTTATAGCCCAGATAGCCTACAGGGAGGATAGAAAAGAGATAGATATGGAGAGGGTGCTAGATATTCTAAGGAGGAACAACTATCCAGTAGATGAGATGGATAACTACGACTTGGAGAGGTTAAAAAGTAGACTTTACATGGCTAGAAATTGGGCCTTGAGATATGGGGAGGTGCTAGATATAATACCCCTTGAGGAGGCTCTAAGGGAGTACGATAAACTAAGTGAAAAACAGAAGGAATGGATAGAGTTATTCAGGGAGCGCCTGGAAGATATAGAGTTCCAGGGACTTCTTATACATGAACTTGTATACACTACTGCAAAAGAGATAGGGTTAAACCCTAGGGAGGCCTTTCTAGCATCCTATAAAATACTCCTAGGTAAGAACTACGGCCCTAAGTTAGGAAGCTTTCTGTCGTCCCTGGATAGGGACTTTGTAATTAAGAGATACTCCCTCTTGAAGTAAAAAATATTATTTTTTAACAATCATCTCTTTTATCTCGTTTACAATCTTTTCAGCAGTTCCCTCGTCAATCTCCCTTCCCTTCCGTTCTACAACCTCAACAAGTACCTGTTTAAGGTCCTCCCCTGTATCTATCTTCATCTTTTCAATAAGCACTGGGTTAGGTTTTATTAAGGCACCTCTAACTAATCCCTCTCCATTTAGAGGTGTTAAAATAAGAGCCCCTGCTAACTCACCCTCTACTTTAACAAGGTAGACAGTATCTCCTAAATCTGTTTCTCCAGCCTTTTCAATCTCAAATTTCATTTCCTCAATCTCTTCAAGCTCCTCCATCCTACTGATAGCATCCTCTATAACAGGTTTGATCTCCTCCTCTGGCATCCTCTTAAATGCCTCTATTCTTAAGGTATCTAGATTCCAAACAACCTCACCGTTATCTAACTCATACTCCACCATTACTCTAACTACATCTCCCTTGTCAAGTTTAAGTTTATTTACAAGTATCTCGTAGAGTAACTTGTTTAACTCCCCAGAGGCCTTGGCAACCATCTTTGGATCTATCTCCTT
>DQUI01000003.1 GCA_015662355.1 Methanothermococcus okinawensis | reverse complement strand
TCTGTAGTTCTCTCCCCTATGAGATAGTCGAAGGTCTCCCCCCTACCATGGGCTATAAGCCCTGCCTTTGCAAGTATCCCCCTATCTAAGGCCTCTACGATCTTCTCCCTATTTAGGAGAGATTTATACCTTGGGTGGTTTTTAGGGATATTCATGTTATCCTTTCAACGGCTTCTCTTGGATGTAAGTTTATACACCTCACAGGAGTGGCTACCCTCTTCATCCACTATTTCAATATCCTCGATAGATTTTAAACCTAGGTTATCGGCAGTCCTCTCTATACCTAGTTTCCTATCTGTATCGATCTCTATAACGTAGGCCTCCAATTTAGGTATCTTTAGGATGTTACAGGCGACAACCCTGTGATGCCCGTCTACAAGGATATACTTATCATCTCTACCTCTCTTCTTTATAACAATTATAGGTTCAGCGAGACCTCTCTTCAACTCGTATATCCTACCCTGTAACTCATCTGCGTAAATCTTACCTTGAGTAGGCCTTATCTTATTTACAGGGATAGTATCTGTATACACCTTAACGTTAAACCCCAACCTCCTATAGGCCTCCACTATCTTGTTTAACTTCTCTGGAGTAGTCTTCTCTATCTGGGATCTTATAACATCTGTGTTGGTGATTATACCTAGTAGTCTATCCTCCTCGTCTATAACAGGTAGTTTTGAGAAACCTGTCCTAAACATCAACCTCCCAACGTCCCTTATATTGGCATCTGGCCTGGTGGTTATCATCCTCTCTCTTTTCACCATGATATTCTCTATCTTCTCATTCTCATCCCTACCTATCAGGTCGTGGACTGAAACTATACCTACTACCTTACCTTCAGAAACTACTGGAAAGGTGTCATGGGAGGTCTTCTTAATAAGCTCTATTAGATCTTTTACAGTATCCTCTGGGCTGACGTAGTATACATTCCTAGTCATGTACTCCTCTACTTTGACCATATTGACCCTTTCTATTTTCATCTATGTTGAAGTATTCCTTATCGTTTTCTAACTTATCCACTACACACCCCTAAGATTATTAAAATACTAGTACTGCTAAACTTGCCAGTACTGTTATGGTTAATAACTTCTCTTCTTTCACTTGGACTACCAATACTTCTCTAATATAAAAATTAACTCTTTACTATCTCCTCCTCCTCACTTATACCCATCACTTCCAGTATCTTGGTCTGGATAGCCTCCTCAACTAACTTCCTCAGCGAGTCCTTGTCTGAGACAGATTCAAATATTCCAAGGTCTATACTTGCCGCTGCAGCCTTTTGATGCCCACCTCCTCCAAAGGCCTTTCTCATAATCTCCCCTACATCTATCCTTAGATCCTTCGTCCTGGCACTTATATAGATCTTACTTCCAGATATTCCAAAGACAAAGGTAGTAGTTATACCTTCCATCTTAAGTAAGAAATCTGCAGCCTTGGCTAAAGCCCCCCTGTTTTTCACTGTATCTACGTATGACAGGGCAATACTACTTCTAACCACCTTCCTATTTAGGATGGACCTTGCAAGGATCTCCATAGTTTCTGTGTCCATCTCAGGGTTCTCTATCATCTCTAGGATCTTTGGATCCATGAGGTCCTGTAGATACCCTGCAGCTTCAAAGTCCTTCTTAGATGTTTTTCTTCTGAAGTAGTTAGTATCTGAACATATGGCGTAGTAAAGTGCTGTTGCCAGATCCTGCTTTGGAGTTATACCTAACTCATTTAGATACTCTACCATTATAGTTGCAGTTGCCCCAACATCTGGTCTTATATCCATATACTTTGCAGTTAAGTCTCCGTTTTCGTGGTGGTCTATAAGGATATCTATTTCCCGATCTAGGTTTATAGGGAGTAACTTTGAGGAGGATGTGTCTACAACTGCAATACCGCTGTACTTGCTAATATCTATATCTTCAATAGGTATTAACTTTATACCTAGAAGGTTGATCATTGCCTTGTTCTCATCGAACTCTATCTTCCCCCCATAACCAATATCTGCCTTTACCTTCCACCTCTCAAGTATCCTCTTAAGGGCCATGGCGCTGGCAATGGAGTCTGGATCTGGGTTGTTGTGCATAACTATTAAAAAGGATATACTGCCGTTGTTGTTAACACCCTCCTTTAAGTTATCTCCGTCTATAGTTAAACCATGTTTTGACTTTAAATCCCCTATCACCTTTTCCAGATCCATCAATCTCTTTTTCATTTTAGATCTCTCTATCTCCGACACAATCTCTCTAGCTGCACAGTCAACAGGATATATCACCTTGTTTACAGGGACTCCAGAGTACAGATCTGGATACTTGGAGATACCCCTGGCGATTACATAGGTAGTAGGGTTTAACTCCTTTACAAGTTCAACTATCCTCTTGTTTGTTGTATGCTCGTTAGTGAGTACAATTACAGTATCTGCCTCCTTCACTCCAGCCTTTATAAGTGTCTCTTTATCACAGGCATCTCCTACCATGTATTCAAAGTCTAACTTCTCCACAGATTCAAATACTGTAGGGTTCTTGTCTATTACCCTTACCCGATCAAGAGTTTTAGCATAGTTTACAACTTTTCGACCAAAGGAACCATATCCTATAATGAGTATCATATTCTCCTCCAGAAGATGAGGTTATTATTTTAATTATCTCATAACTTTAAAAATCTTTCCTAAAGAAATATCTATTAAGTCAAATATAGATATATTTTAAATCCCCCGAAATGTTAAATTACTTTTTACTAATATTATATAACATTTTTGGAGGTTTAAACATGAAGAAGTTGATAATCTGCGAGAAACCTAAGGTTGCAAAGAAGATAGGTGAGGCGCTGGGAAAGGCAGAGAAGAGATCCTACAAAGGGGTACCTTACTACCAGGTGGAGAGGAATGGAGAGAAGATCATAGTAGCCTCTGCAGTTGGGCATCTCTTTGCACTGGAGGAGGATAGTAGGAATAGGAGATTTGGAGAGTATCCTGTCTTCCATGTAAAATGGGTGCCTGCCTATATTTTAAAGGGGAGAGAGTATGTTAAGAAATACGTGGAAACTCTAAAGAGACTCTCTAGAGATGTAGAGGATATTTATATAGCTACAGATTGGGATATTGAGGGGGAGTTAATAGGCTATCATGCCCTCTACTACATATGTGGGAGGAGGGATGGGAAGAGAATGAGGTTCTCCAG
Source organism: Methanothermococcus okinawensis (assembly GCA_015662355.1). GTDB lineage: Archaea > AGJL01 > Methanococci > Methanococcales > Methanococcaceae > Methanofervidicoccus > Methanofervidicoccus okinawensis_A. The sequence goes on along the minus strand of DQUI01000003.1, from coordinate 4,633 downwards.
TTTAACAGGGGGGGAGATAGTAAGGGCCTATGAAAACCCAGATAGAATAGACTTTGGTCTCGTAGATGCTGGAGAGAGTAGGCACACGTTAGACTGGTACTACGGGATCAACGTCTCAAGGGCTCTTATGCAATCCCTCAAGGCTGTAAATAGATGGAGGACTATGAGTACTGGGAGGGTTCAAGGACCAGCCTTGGCCTTCCTGGTGGAGAGGGAGTTAGAGATAAAGAAGTTTAAGAGTAAGAAGTACTGGGTGATAGAGGGGTTATTAGAAGGAGGTATAAAGGCTATCCATGCTAGGGAGAAGTTCTGGGATGAGGGGGAGGCAAAAGAGGTGTACAACAAGATTATGGATAAGAGGAAAGGGGTAGTCCTAAAGGTTAGAAGAAGGGAGAGAAGTATAAAACCCCTTCCTCCCTTTGACCTGGGGACTCTTCAGAGGGAGGCCTATAGGATATACAAACTCTCCCCCAAGGAGACACAGGAGATTGCCCAGAGGCTCTACGAGCAGGGGTACTGCTCCTATCCAAGAACAAGTTCCCAGCGACTCCCTGACAACTGGGAATATTTGGAGAATATATTGAAGAAGATAAAAAAGATTGGGGAGTACAGGGGATATGTAGAGAGGATACTTAAGGAGTGTAGAAAGCCTGTTAAAGGTAAGAAGGAGGATCCTGCCCACCCTGCAATACATGTTGTAGATGTACCTAAGGAACCTCTAACTCCTAAGGGGAGAAAGATCTACGACCTTATAGCTAGAAGGACCTTGGGGGCATTTTGGGATGACATGAGGAGGGAGTATGTTGATGTACACCTGGATATAGGTGGTGAGTTGTTCAAAGTAAGTGGAGCTAGGACCTTGTATAAAGGTTGGCAGGAGATATACTACTTCACTAACGTTGAGGAGAAAGAGATCCCCAACTTCAGAGAGGGAGAGGTAGTAGCTATTGAGAAGATAGTGTTAGAGGAGAGGGAAACTAAACCTCCCAAGAGGTACACCCTCTCCTCTATTATAAAAGAGTTAGAGAAGAGAGGTTTAGGGACAAAATCTACAAGGGCTGAAATTGTGGAAAAACTTATAAAGAGAGGTTATGTAATAGAGGAGAGAGGTAATCTAAAGGTTACTAACTTAGGTATGGCGGTGATCGAGACCTTAAAGAGATACTGTCCTGAGATAGTGGAGGAGGGAATGACCAGGGATATGGAGGAGAAACTGGAGAAGGTGCAGAGAAGAGAGGTGAGGAAGGAGGATATTTTAAAGGAGGCTGAGGAGAGGCTGAGGAAGATACTCCAGGAGGTGAAAAGTAAGGAGGTGGATATTGGAAGGGAGCTGATAAGGAGGATGGAGGAGGATAGGGATATGAACAAACCTAGGATATGTCCAAGGTGTGGAGGGCGCCTAGTAGCTAGGAGAGGTAAGTATGGGGAGTTCTTCGGATGTTCCAACTATCCACGATGTAGATATACTACAAAAAAGTTTTAAAAATCTACTCCTTTAATCTCTCCATTATCTTAGATCTTACTATTTCACTTACAGTTTTACCGTCTATTCTTCCTCTTAAAACAGCCATACACTTACCCATAATTATACCCATAGATCCTATCCCTTTACTTCTAACAATATCTATATTTTTGTCCACTATCTCCTCTATTATTTTCTCCCCCTCCTCCCTGGAGAGGGATTTAAGTCCCTTCATCTCCAGTATCTCATCTAGACTTTTATCTGGGTATTCAGCAAATCCTTTAACTACCTCAACTATAGCCTCCTTGGACATCTTATTTTCCACTAGTCCCTCAAACAACGTTATAAAGTGTTCCCTCTTAAGGTTGTCTATATTGTATCCCTCTCTTTTAACCTCCTTCAGTATATTCTCCAAGGTCGTTCCAATAAGTGTTGGTTTTATTTTACCTCTAAATTTCTCACAGAACTCCTCAAACAGTTGGACCCTTGGGGAGGTTACAAGGATCTCTGCCAACTCCCTGTTAAGTTTGTACTCCCTTATAAACCTCTCTAACTTCTCCTCTGGCATCTCTGGCAGATTATCTTTTATACGTTCTAGCAGTTCCCTGTCCACCTTAATAGGGGGTATATCTGTCTCTGGGTACATCCTGGCAGCCCCTGGTAAAGGTCTTAGATAGGTAGTATTTCCATTCTCCAGTGCCTTTCTAGTCTCCTCAGGTACTCCCTCAATAGCCTCCCTGGCCCTTTCCATAACTCCCTCAAGTGCCCTGTCTACCTTCTCCTCCTCATCCCCAATAAAGACTAGAGCATCCTCAGAGGTTATCTCCATTCCAAGTTCCCTCTGAATATAATTTTTTATCCTCTCTACCTCCTCTTCAGTGATGCCGTAGTTGGGAAGTTCATCTGTATGAAATAGACCTCCAACTCCCCCTATAACCTTGGCCCTATCTGCCAACTCAGATCCTAACCTTCTACCCTCCTGTATCTCTCTGATAATAAGACCTCCAAAGCCTTTTAACAATATCCCCTTTATTTTTCCCCCTCTCTTCAACGCCCTCTGTAGCACCTTACACCTAGTATCCCTCAACAACTCTGTAATGTCCACCACCTTATCTACAACCTTAGCCCTCCTCTCCCTTAATATTCTAGCTATATCCAGGAGATTCATCTGCCTTACTACCTCCCTCTCAATCACCTTCTCTATAAGATCTAGATCCTGTACCCCCTTTATCTCTACCCTGGCCCCCTCCCTTATAGATATGTTGATGTCCTGTCTGATAGTTCCCAGTCCCCTCTTTACCTTTCCAGTGGCCCTGAGTATTTTACCTATTCTCCTTGCAGTTTCCCTACCCATCTCAGGGGAGTCGATGTCAGGCTCTGTTGAGATTTCCAACAGGGGTATACCTAACCTATCCACTCTATATTTAATATAATCTTCCCCCTCCTCTATTCTCCTAGAGGCGTCCTCCTCTAGACATAGACTGCTAATGCCTACCTTGCCATACTCTGTCTCTACGTATCCATCTTTAGCTACGAACATAGTCCGCTGAAACCCTGAGGTGTTAGAGCCATCTATGACTATCTTTCTCATGGTGTGAATCTCATCTACTACATTCATATTCATAAGGAGGGCTACCTGTAGTGCAACTTCCAATGCCTCCTGGGAGGGAAGATGGGGAGGTTCCTCGTCTAACTCCACGAGACATGTAGTGTCGTTGTAGTACTGGTATATGTAGCACTTTCCCTTTTTCCACTCTACAAGGGCAGCCCTATCTATATCTCCCATCTCACTTTGAGATACCCTTAGAAACCTCTTAATCTCTCCATGGGGTTCATCCTCCCTCAGTGTTGTAGGACAGTGACAAAATAGTTTTCTATCAGTGTCCAACTGCTGATGTATCTCTAGACCAACCTTTAAACCTAACTTCTTATAGTCTAACTCCACGTTACCACCTAAAAAAATAAATTAATTTCCATTGACAATACTGTCCATAGTATCGATGATAGTTTTTACCTTGGGATTAACGATGTAGTAGTAGTTCCAGGTGCCCTCCTTTCTCGCCTTTATAAGCCCAGATTTCTTCAATATATTTAGATGGTGGGAGATAGTAGGTTGAGGTTTTTTTAACTCCTCTATTATCTTACATACACACATACTCTCGTTTTCACTAAGGAGTTTCAATATCATCAATCTCGTTGGATCTGCAAAGGCTTTAAATATCTCCGCCATTGTTTCATACTTATTTGTATCTAAGTTATCCATACCATCACCGTACAACTTAAAAGTAAAAAAATAGCTACAGAAATATTGTATATGATAGATTTTTATATATTACTATATAAATATTTTGATAGTTTATTTTGATCTTATATTTAAAGAGATATGTCCTGGATCCTTTACCCCCTTTAGAGAGGATATCATGCCGAGAACAGTGTTTTTAATAATCTTGGAGACAAAGGGATTTAGAGGAACTCTCCTTCCATCTACTACAAGTTCCACATCTGTAGACAGTGCACAGTCCCTCCAACTTAACTCCCCTTTAATTACCTTCTCAACAAACTCCCTACAGTTATAACCACAGTGTCCACAGTTAAGGTTGTACGTAGGGATTACACTCTTATCCAGGACCTCTTTAACAACGTCCTCTATACTATAATTCATATTCTCAATAACTGTTATAGTATGGGGGTCTATAAGTTCCCTTCCCTCTCCATTTTTCACAGTAACTATCTTAGGTATATTTAACTCCTTCAACTTCTCCTTGAACCCCTCTACAATAACTATCTCACAATCTAACTTAGAGAGTATATCCTCTAAATCCATATATTTATAGAAAAAAGTAGTTTTACCTTTAACATCTGAAAAAACTGTTACATCAGTATATCTTCTAAATTTAGAGGTATCAGTCCCTTCCCTCTCAACCTCTACAGGATGGCCACTGTGCTTTACCACTGCAGCCTTGATGCCCCTCTCTCTTAACACTTTCAGTATATCACATATTAAGGTAGTTTTACCTGAGTTCTTAGGACCTATAACACCAACAACTCTCAACGTTATCACCTTACCCTCTAAAAGATATTGGAGATATCAGAAGGTTTTTATCTCCCCCCTTATAACCTTCTCCATAACCTCTGGGATATTATTCAACCATTTTTTTGCAATATCCTCTG
>DQUI01000060.1 GCA_015662355.1 Methanothermococcus okinawensis | reverse complement strand
GGGGGTCCTGGTTTTATATTATAAGAAAACAGAGGGGGTTCATTTTATATTATAAGATAAAGAAAATTGGGGGTGTGGATTTCGTCATAGGGAAAAGGTTGCCATAATAGTCAATACTTATCTAGCAAGTAGAGGGAATTTCTACTCTCTCCTCCTACAGCTAATGGGAAAACTTCTATCTAGAGGTATTACCTTACCTCTCTTTTTAACATATTCAATAAACCTCCTATAGGTTGGATGTACTTTAAGGGTTTCACAATCTCCTATAACTATCAACTTTCTCTTTGCCCTTGTAAGGGCAACGTTTAACCTTCTCATATCAGTTAGGAATCCAAGATCCCCCTCCCTGTTGGAACGGACAAGGGAGAGGACAATAACGTCCTTCTCCCTTCCCTGATATCCATCTACAGTTTTCACCTCTACCCCGTATTTCCCTATTAACATCTCTATCAGATCCTGCTGATCCTCGTATGGTGTTATAACCCCTATAGATTCTGGTGACACCCCCATCTCTATTATCCCCTCTACAACTTTCTTAACAACTGCTGCCTCCAGGGGATTCTCCCTTGATGTGGAACCTCTCCTCTGTCTCTCCCACTTCTCAGGATGTCTCCCGGTGTCCACAAAAATCAATGGCTCCTTAGGATCGAGGATAGAGTCTAAAGGCTCTCCAAAGGATGTTTCCCTAACACCTAAATCCTGGAGTGTTATATTTTTAACACCTTCGTAGGCCCTAATCTTCCCCTTGTAAAACTCCCTACTTGGAAACTCCATAAGTTTTTCATTCATCCTGTACTGTATCTCAAGGATCTTACTCTTTGAAGGATACAACTCAATTAACTTCTCAAAGAGGGTCTCACTTAGTTCCTGGGCCTCCTCACTTAGAATTGTTGGAGGGAGTTGTTTATGATCCCCTGCCAAGATAAATTTATCACTCCTAGCTATTGGGATTAGAACACTGGGAATTGTTCCCTGGGAGGCCTCATCTATAACTGCAACGTCAAATTTAACACCCTCTAAACACTCAAGTGCCGCTGAAGAGTTTGTACTTAGGACAACTTGAGAACGATCTATAATCTCCCTGGCTATCTCCTCCTCAATACGTCTAGCCTCCTGGTACAACCTCTGAATCTCCCTGTTAAGTGTAATCCACTGGGCCATAGATCTTATATGTTTTGGAGATATCCCCCTTACACCAACCCCTCTCTCTGCAAACTTAAGAATCTCCTCATCTGAGAGGCCCCGTCGCCACTGGGGAGTAGGTTTTAAATGTTTGTCTCTAAGTTCTATCAACTTCTCAGCCCTTTCCCTCAACCTCTTAACCTCCCTATACCTCTCGTGGTTTTCAACCTGATAGTAGAGGGTAGATTCCTTCAGATGTTTAGATACTTTAGAGGGATGTCCTAGACGAACTAGTTTTACCTTTCCCCAGAGACGTTCAACTAAGTTATCAACTGCTATATTACTCTCCCCAGTGGCCAGTACCTTCTTCCCCCTATTCACCTCCTGAAGTATAACCTCTGTAATAGTTCTTGTTTTCCCAGTACCAAAGGGCCCATGGATTAGGAAGAAATCCTCACTTCCCAGGGATAAACTAACAGCCCTCCCTTGACTCTCATTTAAATTCTCATCCTGGGGTTTAAATTCCACTGCCCTACTCTCCCTAGGTTCCTCCAGTTTTAGTATGTACTTTAACGCCCTTTTCCCACTTTCACTAAGATTCTCTAGATTCTCAATCTGTCTTCTAAAGGTTACATCGTTGGCGTAGAGGTCGATCCTCACATCCTTCAGGGCCCAGGGGGGAACATTCTCCAAGGCCACCACAATGTAATGCCTTCCCTTCTCAGTTACAGTACCAACTAAATCACTTTTTAAGGGGTTCCCTTTACTTACTACTACTAGATCTCCAACACCTATCTCAGTCTTTATCTCCTTTTTTCTCCCGTATTTCACCAACTTGTATTTAAACTCTTCACCGATGATCTTCCCATTTAATCCTAAGATAGCCCTACCTAATCTCTCCCTTTCCTGCCCCCTTAGCCTTCTCATCTCCTCCCTCATAGCCTCTATCTCTGCCTTCCTCTCAAGTTCAACTAACTTCTTCAGATGTTCAATGTAATCCTCTAACTTCATGTCTTTTCACCGTTAAAGCTATTAACTCTCAAAACTATATTTACTTCAACAGTTGTTATAGGGATAGTGATGGAACTATGTAGTATATGTAAAGAAGAGGAGTCTATCTACTATCAGCGCCACTCAGGTTTAAGGTTCTGTAGAGAATGTTTTATAAGATATATAAAAAAGAAGGTAAGGAAAACACTAGGGAAGGAGATAATAAGACAACATATAAAAGTTGGAATGGGACTAAGTGGAGGGAAAGATAGTTTAGTGATGGCCTATCTATTAAGGGAGTACTACGCCCCTATTCCTAACTCACAGGTTATAGGACTAATAGTAGATGAAGGTATAGAGGGGTTTAGAAAAAAAGGAGTAGATATGGCAGTAAAATTCTGTGAGGAGTACAACATACCTTACTATATTGTAACCTTTGAAGATTATATAGGACATACATTAGATCGTATCCTGGAGAGAGCTAAGGAGAAGAATATCACCGCCAACCCCTGTACATTCTGTGGTGTAATTAGAAGGAGGATATTAAACACTATGGCTCTAGAGCAGGGATGTAATTACTTGGCTATAGGTCATAACTTAGACGACATCGCCCAGGCTGTAATGATGAATTACATCGAGGGAGATATTAGAAAATTGGCCATGTTAGGTAAAGGGATAGAGCATCCTAAGTTTGTTAAACGTATCAAACCTTTAAGGTATATCCCAGAGAATGAGGTAAAACTCTTTGCAGATCTTGTAGGTATTAAATACCACGGTGAACCCTGCCCATACTCCTCCCAATCCTACAGAAGTGAGATTGGAGAGATATTAGATCTCTTAGAGGAGAGACATCCAGGGAGAAAGTACTCTATTGTCGCTGGATTTGAACGATTGGTGAAGTATCTACCCCTTGAGAGGGAGAGTAGTATATGTAAGTACTGTGGTAATCCCTCTGCCTCGGAGATATGTAAGGTATGTGAAATTCTAAAGAAGCTAGAGTTAATTTAAATATGTTAATAGGTAGATATGAGGTTTATAAATAGAATAATTTTTTATTATTTTATTTATCTTAAAAAAATAAAAGAGGTGAATAATGACCAGGAAAAAAATACTGGAAGTTGGTGTAGGTCAATCCACTGACCCTACTGGAGCTATTGAAGAAGCCCTGGAAGGTTGTAGAAAACCTGATTTAACTATAGTATTTGCATCCTCTGACTTCCACCCCCAGGACGTATACACAGAGATAAAGGAAAAAGTTGGAGACTCTCATATTATCGGAGGTACTACTGCAGGGGAGTTCTCCAGTGTGGTGGAGAAACCAAAGAGGGGCACTGTGGCAGTGATGGCTCTAAAAAGTCCCTATCTGAAAGTAGGTGTTGGTGTAGGGGAAGACATATCTAAAAATCCTGTAGAATGTGGAAGGGATGCAATTAGTAAAGCCTATGCCTCTTTAAAGGACAACCCTACCGCATCTGCAGTAATATCTATAGCCTTTATGAAGAAAAAGAGTTTAGACCTCTTAAGGATGAAACCTTTTGTTAACATTATTATACCAGATGGGCTGGCAGGGGTTGAGGAGGAATTTATAAAGGGTATTATATCTACAGTTGGATGTAACAGCTGTATCGTAGGGGGATCCACTGGAGACGATCTTAAGGTTAAAAAAACCTATCAATTTGGTAACGGTGTATATACAGATGCAGGTGTAGTGGCTACCTTGAGTAGTGCCTTAAAGACAGGTACTGGATATGGCCATCCCTTCTACCCTACAGATAGAGGAGCCCTTGTAACTAAGTCTGAGGGGAGAGTAGTTTATGAGTTAGACGGTAGACCTGCCGCCGAGGTTATGAAGGAGTTACTTGGAGTGGATGAACTGACCCCCACTGTATTTTCCAAAACCCCTGTAGGTGTTAAATCCTCAGACGTCTATGGGGAGTATATTATCAAGAGTGCTGCCCATGTGAATCCAGATGGTAGTGTTACCTTCTACTCTGCAGTACCTAAGGGCAGTTATTTAACTATCATGGACACTGACAGAGATTATATTATCCAATCTTTTAAGAAAACTTTACTTAGGGCTATTCATAGTGCAGGGAATCCAGAGGAGATAGGGGCGGTTGTTATATTCAACTGTATTTTAAGGTATCTACTTACTGAAAGGGAGGGAATAAACGATCTCAAAATAATCAGGGAGTTAATAGGAGACGTACCAGTAATTGGATTTAACACCTATGGAGAGCAGGGAAGTACCTTGGGAGGATCTATAGGGCACTACAATCAAACCTCCACCTTGTTATTACTTGGTAACGAGCTGATCTCCCGATAATATTTTTTATTTATTATGGTGATACCTTGGAAAACGACCTAGATGAAAAACTTATAGAGATCCTACGTATACTGGCCCAGTACGATAGACCTGTAGGGGCCAAGATAATAGCAGATGAACTTAGAAAAAGAGGTTACGAGTTAGGGGAGAGGGCAGTTAGATATCACCTTCAACTACTAGATGAAAAGGGCTTAACTGAGAAGATAGGATACTATGGAAGGGTTATAACTGAAAAGGGATTGGAGGAGTTAAATAAGGCGAACATCTCCTATAGAGTGGGATTTGTATTCTCCAAGATGTTGGAGAAGATCTATCTGGCAGATTTTCCAAAGAATATTGTTGTAAATAGGACTATGGTTAAAGGGAATTATAGGGAGATTAAGGAGCTAGTATTGAAAGTTGTAGAAAGTGGTTTTTCCATAGGGGATTTTATAAAGATAAGGGAAAATAGAGATAGTGTTACAGTGGAGACCCCATGTTCCATAACCTTTGACAGCTATCTTATGAAGAACAGTATATTCCCTATGATAAAATACGGGGGAGTAGTCAAATTTGAGGACTACGAGCCTGTGGCCTTTGAAGGGGTTATAGACTTTAGTAAGTCATCTATAGATCCCCTGGAGGCCTTTATAACTAGGGGAAAGACAGATGTCCTAGGGATTGTAGAGAATGGGGAAGGGTATTTACCTGCAAACTTCAGGGTTATCCCCAAGATAACACTAGATAGGTTTGAAAGTATTTTAAAACAGCATACACTCGATGGAATACTAAGTTATGGGGAGGAGAATGTACTGGGATTATGTCTAAAGGATGGTGAAATAGGGGTAGTCCTTGTAGGGGGGTTGTCTCCTATATGTCCCCTGGTGGAAAAGGGATATCCAGTTAAAATCAGTGCAGCTACTGATATTGTAGACATCTCCTATATGGAGAGGGTTAGTAAGAGATATTTAAAGCCTGTAAAAAGGAGAGGAAAGGTTAAAATAGTATCTGTATTTTCCAAGATGCTCTCTATGATCCACAGGGTAGATTATAATATTGAGAAAGGTGACGGTAAGGTTCTAATAAATAGGTGCTCTTTAGATAGGAGATACGAGAAAGAGGTATTAGAGGCACTTGACAGATGTTATAAAAAAGGGTTAATAGTATCTGATAGAATAGGGTTTGAGTATAGGGGGAATGATTTAGTAATATCTACTATATGTTCCTCTACAATAGATGGGATACTTATAAGGTATGGGGTTCCTGTAATCCCATACTACGGAGGTATATTGGAATTTTCAAAGGATAGATTTATAGAGATCATCTCCTACGACGGTACCTCCCTAGATCCCCATGAGATATTCCTCAATAGAGTAGATGGAGAAGTTACAGTACTATCTGGAGTTAGGAAGGCTCCAATGGTTGCAAGGGATAGATTGATAGAGATCCTGAAGGATTTAAACTGGAGAGGGGTATACAAGATAGGAAAGCCTAATAACGACATATGTGGTGTTAAAGTGGATAAGAATATGTTTGGATATATAAGCTTTGGAGGTATGAATCCCTTTGCCATACTTAAAAGTAGAGGTTTAAATATAGAGGTTTCAGCACTTCATGGGGTTGTAGACTACAGTAGACTCATTCCTATTGAGGAGTTAATATAACAAAAAATCGAAAGTTATATATATCACCACTTCATATTATGGATACTGCCAAGGTTAACCATAAGTGCAGAGGTAGTCTAGCCTGGTAAGGCGTGGGACTGGAAATCCCATGGGGCTTTGCCCCGCGGGGGTTCAAATCCCCCCCTCTGCGCCATT
>DQUI01000016.1 GCA_015662355.1 Methanothermococcus okinawensis | reverse complement strand
TATGGTTTTATAGGACACCCCTGAAACCTGTGCCGAGGATATCTCTACAAGTCTCTCAGCCCCGTATATATCTCCAAGGGACACTAAGAGGTTCATAGCCATCTCCAGGATCTCCCCGTACTCTCCGTCGTATATCCTCTCCTCCTCCTTCGTAAGGTACAACTTATCACCTTTAAAACTTACTGATCCTCTTAATAACCATACCTTCAACCCTTACTGGATAGGTTCTTCTCGCAAGTTTAACTGCAGATCTCAACCTCTCCTCTGAACTGGAGTATATCCTATACAGTATATCCCCCTTACTTACCTTACTACCCCTTTTTACGTAAAGTAGTACTCCAGCCCTTTTGTCCTTCGGAGCACCGGCCTCCTTCGCTATACTAGTTATCCCCTTGTTAGATATAGACACTACATACCCGTCCTTTGGAGAGGGGATATCCTCGAAGTACCTTCCCAACTCCACATCCTCTGAGTTAATTATAGTACCCCCCTGTTCAACTACTATCTCCCTGAACTTCTCAAGAGCCTTTCCAGAGTAGAGGATATCCCTGGCAACCTCCACCCCAGATCCCACCTGTGCTGTCCCTCCCAACTCTAAGAGTATTCCTGCAAGGGATAGGGATTTCTCGATTAAACTCTTAGGGGCAGATTTAGGATCCTCGAGAGCCATAAGTGCCTCCTTTGCCTCGAGGGCAGGTCCTACAGCCCTACCTATAGGCTGTCCCCCGTAGGTGATGGCACATTCAACAGATATCCCTATCCTCTCACCAAGTTCTATAAACTTCCTTGCAAGAGAATAACCCTCTTTCTCATTTCTTATCTTAGTCCCAGGTCCAACAGGTATATCTATTACTGTATAGTTGATACCTGCTGCTATCTTCTTTGCCATAACACTTGAGAGTAGTTGAGGTTGAGGATCTATAGATAGTGGTCTCTCTACGTTTATTATTATATCATCTGCAGGGGCTAAATTTACACTACCTCCCCAAACTAAGCATCCGTTGGTTACCTTAACCACCCTCTTCATCTCTTCTGCGTTTAAATCCACCCTTGTAAGTACCTCCATCACATCTGCAGTCCCAGCTGCAGAGGTTATAGCCCTGGAGGATGTTTTGGGAATAACTATACCTGCAGAGGCTACAATAGGTACTGTGATTAGGGCGTACTTGTTCCCAGGCACCCCTCCGATACTATGTACATCAACCACTGGATGTTTATCCCATTCAAGTTTATCACCACTCTCCCCCATCCTCTTAGTCATCTCTACGATCTCCCCCATCTCCATACCATGTATATATGTGGAGACTATAAAACTTGTTAATTCTATATTTGAGAGTTTCCCCTGGACGATCTCATCTATTATAGTATGTATCTCATGGGGCTTAAGTACCTGTCCATCCATCTTCTTTTTTATATACTTTAAGGATTGTGGCCTGGGAGCGTGCCTCAACCTTACCTCCTCCCCCTCCTCTATACCCTCTATGGAACATCTACTGATACCTATCTCCCCCTCCTTAACCATCCTCTTTGTGGTGTATAGTACGCCGATGAAGGATCCCTTTAAACTCTCCACCAGTACCCTGTCTTGGGGGTAGTACTCCGTCCCTATCAGATCCCTCTCATTTACTATTACCCCGTTATTTCCCAGATCTATATCCAGTAGTTTCACTTTAAGGAACAACATATTTATCCCTAATTTGAGACAGAGCGTTATTATGATAATTTTAATAATAATAAGAAAAACAATAATAATAAAAATAAAAATTTTTATAATTTTTATAGTTTTCATTCTTCTTTTAATCATCTCTTTTTATTTTGATGGTTTTTCAGTAAAGTAGTTTAACCTTTTACTATAGGGTGATAATGTGAAAAGGGATCTAACTAACGTAGATATATACGCCATAGTGCAGGAACTTCGGGAGGAGGTATTAAACAGTATAGTAGATAAGGCGTTTCTCCTAGACTCCCAGGGAGGAAAGGAGTTGATACTTAAGGTACATGTGCCAGATGAAGGTGCAAAGGAAATAGTTATAGGTTTAGGTACCTACAAGTACATCACCT
>DQUI01000007.1 GCA_015662355.1 Methanothermococcus okinawensis | reverse complement strand
TACTTGTCCATCAACTCTGGCAAACTTAGAAATCTCAAGGTGTGTCCAGTTGGGGCGGTATCGAATATAACCACATCGAAGTCGTTGTTGTCTATATACTTTAGAAATACATCGAAGGCTGCACTCTCATCTGTTCCTGGAGATAGAGCAGCCATCTCCAACTGTTCCTCCAACAGTCCTCCGAGCATAGGGTTATCATCTAACTGCTTCTTCAACTTCTCCTTGTACTCCTCCATGGCCTTCTGAGGATCTATTTCCACAACATAGAGGTTATCTACTCCCTCTACCTTTGTAGGTTCATGGCCAAACTCCTGTTCAAAACTGTCCCTTAGGGAGTGAGCAGGATCTGTAGATACTATAACTGTCTTTAATCCCTGCTCTGCACAGTATATACCAGTTGCAGCGCTCATGGTGGTTTTCCCTACTCCCCCCTTACCTCCAAACATAATATACTTTGTACCCTCCTGCTCCAACTTCTTCTTAGTAATTCCCTTTAATGTATCCTTGATCTTAGACAGCACCCTATCACCTGTTATCCTTTATTCTCATAATTAACTCCTCAACATCTACAGAGGTACGTATGCAACCATCCTTTAAAAGAGGTTGTCCCTGTACAGGTATGCCCTTTCTCGATAGGTAGTTCATCCCGTAGAAGAGATCCCTGTAGCAGGAGACACCGAAAACCCCTGTAGGTTTCTTCTCCTTTAGTATCCTCTTTATAAATGTAGAGCCTGGGATTATATATACCTCGTAGTTGTTCTCCTTAGCAACCTTTATTATATCTCCCAATGGACACCTTTTACAGAAGACACACTCTACACCGTTTATCCCCAACTTGGCGGGACACCTTACATCCCTTAAACAGTGGGGGAGTATAAGTACCTTCCTCTCTGCACCCTTGAAGGAATGGTAGTAGTATCTGTTGTAGAAGTCTATACCTATCCTGTAGAAGGTGTCCTCTGTACCTATCATTAGACACAACTTTAAAAGTATAGGGTGGAAGTTATCCATAATATATAAAAATACCTCTGGAAAGAGTAATTTATTTTTCTTAACTAGAAAGTATCCAAGTATTACACTTATAATTATTATAATAATCCCTAATATTATAATTAGAGTTACCAGTAGTCCCAAGATCTCAAAGAAACCTGACAACCCCAACCCATCAAAAAACATACCACTCCCATTTTAATTGAATTGTAAATTCTTTAACCTATTGCATATATAATTCAACATATCCTTTAAGTTCCTCCTGTTGTCGAATCCTTTTATCATCCTCTCAAGTTCTTCCCTATCTAAGTTCTTGTACTCCTTAACGTACCTCCTTAGAAGTGGCAGGCATCTGGTAAGTTCATCCACTATGGTAACTGTAGATCTCTGGGCTGTCCTGGAGAGAGGGTTTAGATCTATAGATATCACCTTCTTACCCATCTTCACAAGGGCCTCAGTTCTATCTCCATCCTCCAAGGGTACAAGGACAACATCTGCAGAGTATATCCCATCCTGGGAAACCTTCCTTCTTGCACTCTCCAACTTAGGTATCTCCCTGTTTGCATCATCCACCCCCAAGATCTTTATTTTACCCTTTCTTATCTTCTCCCTAATAACAGGATCCTCCTCGAAGAACTCTTTGATCCTTCTCAGCCTCTCCTCACTTCTGTAAAATAGATTCACCTCGATCTTCCCGTTTAACTCCTCTGCAAGTTTAACGATCTCCTCCCGAGCCAGTGCCACAGTGTTGCCATTAACTGAGATAACAGGGTTCTCAGCCAGTACCAACATTGCAGAGGCAGTTTTTATAGCCCTTAGGGCGATATCTGTAGTCCTCTCTCCGATGAGGTAGTCGAAGGTCTCCCCCCTACCATGGGCAATTAATCCAGCCTTTGCAAGTATCCCCCTCTCCAACGCCTCAACTATCTTCTCCCTATTTAGGAGGGATCTATACCTTGGATGACTCCTTGGGATCTTCATGGTATCAAGTTATATGGTTTCTCTTAGATGTAAGTTCGTATATACCACAGGAGTCGTTGTTATCCTCATCAACTATCTCAATATCATCGATAGATTTTAAACCTAAACTGTCGGCTGTCCTCTCTATCCCCAACTTTCTATCTGTATCGATCTCTATGACGTAGGCTTCCAATGTAGGTATCTTGAGGATATTACAGGCGACAGCCCTGTGATGCCCATCTACAAGAATATACTGATCATTCCTATTCTTTTTCTTTATAACTATTATAGGCTCGGCGAGGCCCCTCTTCAACTCGTATATCCTACCCTGTAATTCATCTGCGTAGATCTTATCCTGGGTTGGTCTAATTTTATTCACCGGGATGGTATCTGTATATACCTTAACGTTGAACCCTAACTTTCTGTAGGCATCCACTATCTTATTTAACTTCTCTGGAGTGGTTTTCTCTATCTGGGATCTTATAACGTCGGTGTTGGTGATTATACCTAACAGTCTATCCTCTTCATCTATAACAGGCAGTTTTGAGAACCCTGTCCTGAACATCAACCTCCCAACATCCCTTATGTTGGCGTCTGGCCTGGTAGTTATCATATTCTCTCTTTTAACCATTATGTTCTTTACCTTCTCATTCTCGTCTTTGCCTATCAGATCATGGACGGAAACTATACCCACTACCTTACCTTCCGAGACAACTGGAAATGTATCATGGGATGTCCTCTTAATAAGTTCTATTACATCCTTTACAGTATCCTCTGGACTGACGTAGTATACATTCCTGGTCATGTACTCCTCCACTTTAACCATAGGGGACC
>DQUI01000089.1 GCA_015662355.1 Methanothermococcus okinawensis | reverse complement strand
GAGGCCTTAGATAGGGGGATACTTGCAAAGGCAGGGCTTATAGCCCATGGTAGGGGGGAGACCTTCGACTATCTCATAGGGGAGAGAACTACAGATATAGCTCTCAGGGCTATAAAGGCTGCCGCTGCAATGTTAGTACTGGCGGAGAATCCAGTTATCTCAGTTAACGGCAACACTGTAGCCCTGGCCAGGGATGAAGTAGTTAAACTTGCAGAGGAGTTAAATGGAAAAATTGAGGTAAATCTCTTCTACAGAAGTGAGGAGAGATTAAAGAATATTAAGAATTTCTTTGAGGAGGACCCTGTTATCAGGGAGAAGATAAGAGAGGGTAGGATAAAGATCCTAGGGATAGAGGAGGGAAATAGACAGATAGATAACTTGGAGAGCCCCAGGGCTATAGTTTCCCAGGAGGGAATATACTCTGCAGATGTAGTCCTTGTGCCTCTGGAGGATGGAGATAGAACTGAGGCCCTTGTAAATATGGGTAAGAAGGTAATATCCATAGATCTAAATCCCCTCTCCAGGACAGCTAGGAGATCTACAGTTACTATCGTAGATGAACTAACTAGATGTCTCCCCCTTCTTAGGAAGTACGTCCAGGAGTATAAGAAGTTAAATAGGGAAGAGCTTCAGAGGATAGTGAAAGAGTTTGACAACAGGAGGAACTTAAAGGATATGTTAGATTACATATCCAACAGGTTGAGGGATTTACAACCTATCTAAGATGTGAATACTATGTTTTTTGACGGGTTAGGGTTGGCAGCTCTCTTTGAAATCCTTGGGATAATCTCAGCTCTTCTTATACTTGTAGGATTGGCCATAGTAATTATAACTGTCATACTAGGCTACTTTCTAGTAAAGAAGAACAAGTTACTCTTTCCCCAGGTATTTCTCTATATTATGGACAACTTTCACCCTATCCTCTTGAAGTTATGTCTGATGATAGGTACAGAGGATACCTTCTATAGAATAGGGATAGACTTCTACAACAGATACTACTACCAGTACTTCAAGAGGGCTGAGAGGAAGGTACTTATACTCCCCCACTGTCTAAGGGATATAAAGTGTCCTGCCAAGTTAGGGATAAACGGTGTAGAATGTGTATTCTGTAACAGATGTCCCCTGGGGAGTATTATTAAAGTTGCCAGGGACAACAACTACGAGGTATATATAATCCCAGGTTCTACCTTTATAAAGAGAATATTAAAAGAGAAAAATCCTACAGGAGTTTTTGGAGTTTCCTGTTACAGGGATCTCTTCTATGGGATGAACTATCTCTCTAGGAGAGGCATACCTGTCCAGGGGCAACCTCTTTTAAAGGACGGGTGTATATGTACCTCTGTAGATATGGAGGAGTTACTTACAAGGATAAGAGACAGTAGGTGATAGTGTGCTATCTAAGATCAGAGATACTCTAAAGGGTATAACTAAGAGAAAGTTGGAAGAGGACGGTACAAAGTATATAATGTTCGGAGGTAAGGGAGGGGTAGGTAAAACTACAATGAGTGCTGCAACTGGTATATACTGTGCAGAACAGGGCTTAAAGACTGTTATAGTATCTACAGATCCTGCACACTCTCTAAGGGACAGTTTTGAACAGGAGTTTGGTCACGAACCTACAAAGGTAAAGGGAATAGATAACCTCTACGTAGTGGAGATAGATCCCCAGAAAGCTATGGAGGAGTACAGGGAGAAGTTGAAGAAACAGCTAGACGAGAACCCTATGCTTGGAGGTTTGTTAGAGGAGCAGCTGGAGATGGCAGCCCTATCTCCAGGGACAGATGAAAGTGCAGCTTTCGACGTATTTCTTAGATATATAGACAACAGGGACTTTGACGTGGTTATATTCGACACTGCCCCCACTGGACATACCTTGAGATTCCTAGGTTTGCCAGAGCTGATGGACAGATATATGACAAAGATGATCAAGTTTAAAAAACAGATAAGTGGAATGATGAAGATGATGAAGAGGCTGATGCCTTTCAGTGGAGGAGAGGACGATATAGACTACGACAAGGTCCTTGAGGAGTTAGAGGAGATGAAGAAGAAGATTACAAAGGCTAGGGAGATACTTGCAGATCCCAATAGAACTTCCTTTAGGTTGGTAGTAATACCTGAGGAGATGAGTATCTTGGAGAGTGAGAGGGCTATGAAGGCCCTTGAGAAGTACAACATACCTGTAGATGCAGTTATAGTAAATCAGCTTATACCTGAGGATGTGGAATGTGACTTCTGTAGATCAAGGAGAAAGTTACAGATGAGTAGGTTGAAGACGATAGAGGAGAAGTTTGGAGATAAGGTTATAGCCCACGTACCCCTTTTAAGAACTGAGGCTAAAGGTATTGAAACCCTCAGGGAGATATCTAAAATACTCTATGAGAGGGATAAGAGTTTAAATCCTAACAATCAGGAGGATAAAAAATAATTATTTTTATATCTCAAAGACCTTAGACATACACCCTGCAATAAACCCTGCTATAGCATCGTCTAAAAAGACACAACCTCTTTTATCAAGTATCCCTATCACTCCAGGTTTTTCTCCATCGTACCATCTAAAGTTAAATATCCCCTTAGTCCCAGATATCTCGTTAGCTATAGTCATACCAATTACCTCATCTACATATATATAGTTTGGATCCTCCTGATAGTTAAAGGGGAGATTTCCCTTAATACCTTCCTCCTCAAGTTTCAAGGCAGATATCATCAGTATCAAGACATTGGGATCCTCCAACTTCTTCAACATTATCTCCCTAAGTTTTAACTTCACATCCTCTCTACTCTCTGAGATACATAACTCCATGGCAGTATCTATCATATCCTCTAACTTTATACCGTACCTCTCTAAACCTTTTAAAAGGAGACGTTTAGAGTTGTTGATAGGAGAAGTGTCCATACTATCACCTGAAGGTAATTAGCCCTCTTCACTGTCTAACTTTATTCCCACCACCTTACTTATCCCATTTTCCATATATACCCCGTATAGGGTATCTGCCTTACTTATCATCTGTTCCCTGTGGGATATTACTATAAATTGCGAGTCCCTTGAGGCGTTTTTTATCATATCCCCGATTAAACTTGCATTTTTAGCATCTAGTGTAGCATCTACCTCGTCTAGGACGTAGAAGGGGGCAGGTGTTAACCTTTGAATAGCAAATAAAAAGGCCAGTGCAGTTAAGGATTTCTCTCCACCACTCATCATATCTAAACTTTGAAGTTTTTTATTCTGGGGGGAGGCGTCTATTAAAAGTCCTCCCTGGAAGGGATCCTCTGGATTTTCCAATCTCAATCTCCCCCTTCCTCCAATACTCCTATAGATCTCCTGGAAGTTTTTGGACACCTTTTTAAATATCTCCATAAATACCTCCTTTTTTCTCCTCTCTACCTCCTCAATCATCTGCAGATACTTTTCCTCATCCTTCTCGTACTCTCTCCTCTTACTGAGAAGTTCCCTATAACGTTCCTCTATGTATCTGTAGTCCTCAATAGCCCTCATATTTACAGGTTCAAGTTTTTTAATGGCCCTCTCAACTTCTCCAATATACTCCTCCAACTCATTAACCCCCATATTCTCTAATCTCCCTATCTTTAAATCCCTGTTATTCTTATAGAGTTTCTTTTCCTCCTCCTCCAACTTAGTCTCCCACTTCACCTTCTCTAGGGATAGCCTATTTATCTCCCTCTCTATCTCTCTAACTCTTTTTAAGAGTTCCCCTTTATCCCTGTAAAGTTTTTCTATCCTATCCTCGTATTTTTTCCTCCTCTCTTTAAGCTCTTCTAAACTCTTATTTAATCTCTCGTATCTCTCCCTCTTTTCCCTCAAGGTTTTTGTAGCCTTTTCAACACTCCCCCTGTAGAATTCAGCATTTTTTTCCAATATCTCTATCTTCTTAGTTAGCTCCCCTATCTCCTCTCTGATCTCCTCTATTCTTGGGATAAGAATATCCCCTATTAGTGTTTTCTTTTCCTCTATATCGTTCTTTAAACTATCTTCTCTTCTTTCCAGTTCCTTTATCTCCTCCTCTAACTCCCTGATTCTTCTTATAACAGCAGAGTCCTCGTAAGATTTTAACTCCTTTAATATCTCCTCCCTTTTCCCCATAGCATCCTCTATATTTTTCTCCAGATCCTCTATTCTGTATTCTAAATCTTCCCTCAACATCTCCAGCTTTTCCAGCTCTTCCTGAAGTTTTTTATTGATACTTTGAAGTTCCTCTATTTTTCTCCTGTACTCTTTAACAGTTTCTATCTTTTTCCTCTCCCTCTCCCTTATAAAGTTTAGTTTTCCCTCTAACTCTAACTTTTTACTGTATAGATGATTTATCCTTTCATCTGTCCTCTCTATCTCGGCAATTAACCCATCTCTACCATTCAATCTCTCCTCTATCTTTCTTAACTCCTCTTTAATCTTCTCCAGTTTTCCAGTGTCTATCTCCACCTTTATACTGGCTGAGGGTTTAACACTACCTCCTATCATAGCACCTGAAGGTTCTATCACATCTCCCTCAAGGGATACAAATCTAGCCCTATACCTCTTTGAGAGCTCCTTGGCAGTTCTTAGATCCTTCACGATATAGGTGTTACCAAATACGTAGTTAAATATCCCCCTGTACTCCTCCTTAAACTCCACTAGATCGATGGCCCTTCCCACTATCCCTTCCTCTAAGATGTGCTCTGCTTCTCTACCTTTCACCCTGTCCATAGGGAGGAACGGGGCTCTTCCCAGGTTGTTTCTCTTTAGATACTCTATAGCCCTGATACCATCCTCTACACTTCTAACTACAATATACTTTAACCTACTTCCCCCTGCAACCTCTACAGCTGTCTTATACTTCTCCTTTGTTTTTCCCAGGTTTCCCACTGTATCTATAACTCCAGGGAGGTTAGCCTCCAATATCCTTCTAACTGTACTATCTACGCTATAGTTTTCCATCTCCTTTAGCCCCTTAATCCTCCCCCTCTCTCTTACGTATTCACTGTACAACTTCTCCCTTCTCCTCTGGAGTAATTTCTTCTCCTCCTCAAGTTTCTCCAACTTTCTCCTTAGAAGTTCCAACTCTACAGATACATCCTCTAACTCTCTATAGATAGATCTAGTGTCTAGCTCCTCTCTCTCCAGGGCCTCCAACTCCCCTCTAAGTCTTTCCATCTCCTCTTTATTTTTGGATATCTGGAAGGACTTCCTATCTATCTCTCCAAGGACTCTACTTAACTTCATCCTCAACCTGTGAAGTTCCCCCTGATATCTATTGAGTTCCTCTGTAAGTTTCCCCTCCCTCTCCTTAAGTACATCTATGTTCCTCTCCCACTGCTCTATCTTAGATTTTAAAGAGGCCCTCTCCTCTCTAAGAAGTTCTAGTTTCTCCTGGATAGATCTTAGCTCTTCCTCCTTCTTCAATATCTCATTCTTTAATACTTCAACCTTTTTTCTCCTGTTGTTCAACTCCTCCATTTTATATTCCAACTGGGATTTACTATTCTCTAACTCTTTTAATATGTTGTCAAGGGTCTTCCTATCACTTTCAAGGGTCAACTCAAGTTCTGTTATAGCTCTGTGTAACTCCAGGATCTCCTCATTTTCCTTCTTCCTTAACTCCTCCAATACACTTTTTAACTCCTGGGACAGGTGAGATATCTCCTCCTCTATCTTCCCTATCTCTTTGATACATCTCTCCTTAGACTTCTCCATCTCTTCTATATCTTTCTCCATGTTTCTTACTTTTCTCCTTAGCTCCTCCACCCTCTTCGATGTTAAGATATAGTTGGCAGTTTTCAACTCCTCAGTTAGTCTTATATATCTTTCAGCTTCCTCCTTTTCCCTTTTAAGTCTATGGAGATTACTCTCCACCTCCTTTATCCTAATGTCTATCCTCTCTATATACTCCCTGGCCCTCTCTAACTCCTTCTGGGCTCTTTCCCTTTTTTCGTCGTACTCTGAGATTCCACTTATCTCATCTAACAGTTTTCTCCTCTCCTTTGGAGACATCTCCACTATTTTCGTAACATCCCCCTGGAGTATAATATTCAGCCTCTCTCCCCCAAGGGATAGTCTACTAAATATATCTATTACCTCAGATTTTCTAATTTTTCTCCTCCTTTCAACTTCCCCCTGATACCATATAAGGTAGTAGTTATTCTCCCCCTTCAACTTCACCTTCCTGGAGATACCTACTCGATCTCCATCTACTGGTATTCTTCTATCCCTGTTGTCAAAGAACAGGGTAACCTCTGCGTACTCTGCCCTCTTTCCCCTGTAATAGGTGATCAAGTCTTTAAATCGATCAGCCCTTAGGGATCTTGGAGAGGTTTTGCCCAGTACAAAGCATATCCCATCTACGATGTTAGATTTTCCAGAGCCATTTGGTCCTACTATGGCGGTAAACCCTAGGGGGATCTTTAACTTCGTGTCTTTAAAGGATTTGAAATTTTTCAGATGTATCTCAGAGAGGGATACCATGTACTCACCATGGGATTTTTTAAATAATAGTTGTTAAAGGATTAAAAAATATCTTATACCTAGAGATGGATACTCCAATGGATATATCAACTTCTAAAATACCGCCCTATTAAAAAATAATTTAAAAAACATTTAAATAGTATAATTTTCTTTTTCCCCTAAATAATCCTGTCTCATCTTAAAATAGAGTCCTATTAAAGTGATAGTAATGAGGATGGATATAGTACACGAAGGTGTCAGCGAGTTAAGTTACGAGATAAGGGAGATAGTGGAAGTTGCAAGAAAGGTTGAAAGTTACGGTGTTGAGATCACCTGGGAGAATATTGGGGATCCTATTGTCAAGGGAGAGAAAATACCCCTCTGGATAAAGGAGATCATTTCAGAAACTGTAATGGAGGATGACTCCTATCTCTACTGTCCAACAAAGGGACTGTTGGAGACTAGGGAGTTCCTGGCAGAGGAGAACAACAGAAAAAACGGTGTCCAGATAACTCCAGAGGATATTATCTTCTTTAACGGCCTTGGAGACGCCATTACCAAGATATACGGGTTGTTGAAAAAGGAGGCTAGAGTTATTGGGCCCTCACCTGCCTATCCCACCCACTCCTCTGCAGAGGGCCTCCATGCAAGATGTCATCCCCTAACATATATTACAGATGAGAGGAACAACTGGTATCCAGATCTAGACGATCTTAGAAAGAAAGTTAAGTACAACCCTGTAGTATGTGGCATACTTGTAATAAACCCAGGTAACCCTACAAGTGGAGTTTATCCAAAGAAGATACTAGATGAGATAGTGGATATAGCCAACGAGTACGACCTCTTTATACTGTGTGATGAGATATATCACAATTTAGTGTACAACGGTAAGAAACATGTCTATCTATCCCAGGTTATAGACGACGTCTGTGGCATATCTCTAAAGGGGATATCTAAGGAGTTCCCCTGGCCAGGTGCTAGATGTGGGTGGATAGAGGTATACAACGCCCATAGAGACGAGAGATTTAAGAAGTACGTGGAGGGGATTTGTAAGTTTAAGATGATAGAGGTGTGCTCCACCACATTACCTCAAAAGGTGATACCTAAGGTCGTAGGTGATCCAAGGTTCCAGAGGTACCTGAAGGAGAGGAGGGAGTACTACCAGTGGGCCTCCAACCTTGCATACAGGGAGTTAAAATCTATTGAGGGCCTTGTTGTAAATAAAACCTGTGGAGCCTTCTATATGGGGGTGGTATTTGAGAGGGAGTACTTAAATGGTAACTCTCTGAAGGTGGAGAACAGGAAACTAAGAGAATATATCCAGAGGGTCTCAAAGGGGAAGCCTGAGGATATGAGGTTTACATACTATCTTCTAGCATCCACAGGTATCTGCGTAGTACCTATGTCCTCTTTCAATACTCATCTCTACGGATTTAGATCTACACTACTAGAGAGGGATAGGGAAAGATTAAGATGGATATATGAAACCCTTGGAGAAAAGATAGAGGAGTATCTAAATATAGTATCTCCTTTATAGAAAATTTTAAATATTGGGAGGCATACCTCATATAATATTAAAGGCTGTTAAAATCGGGCTACAGGGCGTTAAAACCTAATATCTTTTTTCTTTTTTGAGATTAAAAGTAAGTTGTGACAGTATTTTTAATTCCCCAAAGGTGAAATTAATGTTTAAAGCAACTATTAGCAATGCCAAGGAGTTTAAGAAGATAATCGATGCAGTAAGTAACCTAGTAGATGAGATCTCCTTTGAGATAGATGACAGGGGTCTAAGGGCAAGTGCTATGGATCCCTCCCACGTTGCACTGGTAAGTGTAGACGTTCCAAGGGAGGCCTTTGAAGAGTACGTGGCAGATCCCCACGAGATAGGTGTAGATCTAGAGGCGTTAAAAAAGATTGTAAAAAGGGCTAAATCAAAGGAGAAGTTAACTTTAGAACTAGACGAGGAGAGAAACAGGTTAAATGTTATCCTTAAAAACGATGCTACTAGGAAGTTCTCACTCTCCCTCTACGACGTGAACACATCCCACGTTAAAGTGCCAGATCTGAACTACCCCAACGAGATAATTATAAAGGCAGGGGCATTTAAAGAGGCCCTGAAAGATGCAGAGTTAGTTGACGATCACGTTACATTAGAGGTAGATGAGAAAGGTAGATTTATAGTATCTTCAAAGGGGGAGTTAAATCAGAGTGAAACTATCTTCGATGAAAACAGTGACGCTGTATTGGATATGAGGATTACAGAACCTGCAAGGAGTACCTTCAGCCTCTCATATTTAGAGGACATTACAAAGGCAGCCTCCTCAGATGACATACTTCACATATACTTAGGAACTGACATGCCTGTAAAGATAGAGTTTAACATTGCAGATGGAAAGATCCTCTACCTCCTGGCTCCAAGGATAGAGTCTTAAACTTTTTTTATTCGGGAGAATTATGTATGACAAAATTGTAAACGCCTTTTTTAACGAGTTAAAAAATGACAAGTTGATAAAACTACCTGAGAGTTTCTACGATGACGTTAGGAGGTATATATGGAATAAGGAGTATGGAAGTGAGAGGGAGTACAGGCGGATACCCTACTATATCAGGGAGCTGAGAAAGTTAAGATTATACAAGGCATTCTATGGTAGTAGGGAGAATCTCCTAGAGGAGGAGAGGGAAATATTAGAGGTTATTGAAAGATTCGAAGACATATCTCCGTTGAAAAGGGAGGAAGAGGAGGACAAAGTAGAGAAATCAGAGATACCAAAACCTATAAATACTCAGAGACATATTGACATAGTAAGGGTCCTTACTAAGTTTCCAGAGTTTACAGATGGAGATAGGGTATATAACCTAGATAAAAACGATATAGTATCTTTAGATAGGAGGATATCTAAGATATTGGAGAAGTACAAGATCGTTAAAAGGATAAAGGGTGAATCCTATGAAAATGAAAAAAAGGATAAAGAGGTACTGCCCCTACTGTAAAAAACACACCTTGCACACAGTGGAGTTAGCCAAGAAGAGGAAACCAAGTGAGTTAAGTTGGGGTCAGAGACAGTTCAGAAGGGTTTTAGCAGGTTATGGAGGATATCCAAGACCTCTCCCAAGTGGTTCAAAACCAGTTAAAAAGTTGGACTTAAGGTACAAGTGTTCAGAATGTGGAAAGATGCACACTAGGCGTAGTGGAGGATTTAGAGTGAGGATATTTGAACTGGTGGAATAATCCCTTTGGAGGTGAGATGTTGGATCTAATACCTAAACCAAGAAGTAGATTTTTAAAGGTCCAGTGTCCAGAGTGTGGCAACGAGCAGGTTATATTCGGATGCCCTGCAACTGTTGTGAAGTGTATCGCCTGTGGAAGGGTAATTGCAGAACCTAGGGCATCTAAGGGACTGATAAAGGCTAAGATATTAGAGGTGTTGGAATAACTTTTATTTTTTTAATACCATTTATTAAAAATTTCAAATATACTATTTTAGGGATATTATGAAAAAGATTACTAGAATGCACGGTGCTGGAGGAAAGTTGATGCAGGAACTTATCAAGAAGGTGATACTCTCTAACTTAGAGTTAACCTCTGTAGAGGGAGGGGTAGGATTGGAGGAGTTAGAGGACGGGGGAACTGTACCCCTAGGAGATTACGAGGTAATTTTCACCATAGATGGCCATACAGTTAAACCTATATTCTTTCCAGGGGGGGATATTGGTAGGTTGGCAGTTTGTGGTACTGTTAATGACATAGCAGTTATGGGTGGGGAACCAGTTGCCCTCTCCCTATCTTTAATAATACCTGAGGGCTTTCCCGTTGATAAGCTAGAGAGGATAATGAAGTCTATAAATAAGGCCTCCAAGGAGGCAGAGGTCCCTGTAATCACTGGGGATACAAAGGTGTCCCAGGTAGACGATATAGTGATAACCACTGCAGCTATAGGGGTAACTGAGAAGGGGAGGGTTATAAGGGACAGTGGTATGAAGGAGGGAGATGTTATCATAGTCTCTGGCAACATCGGGGAGCATGGACTAGCTGTCCTCCTGGCAAGGGAGAAGTTTGACTTTAAGAGTAATTTAAAATCTGATGTTGCACCTCTCAACAAGCTAATAAAGAAAGTACTTGACAGTGGTGTAGAGGTACATGCCATGAAGGATCCTACCAGGGGAGGTCTCGCCAGCGCCCTAAATGAGATGGTGGAGAAAAGTGGCCT
>DQUI01000013.1 GCA_015662355.1 Methanothermococcus okinawensis | reverse complement strand
TCAAAGGTGCCACACCTCTCCCTGTACTGATGGATAGACTTTGAGGGATCTGCCCGGCACCTATCTGAAACCTCTGCAATATGAAGTATCTCCTCTAGGGAGTATTTTTTATAGACCTTATTTCCAGCTATAGCCAGGGGTGTGGCCCCACATAATCCTCCAATCTTCAACACACCTGCCAACTTACCTAGGATATACCCTATAACCCCTATGCCAGATATTATTCCCCCTATGGCACAGGGTAGGGCAGTTATATAGTAGTTGAAGAATCGATAGGTGGCGTCAGTATCCACCACCATAACAACTACATCCACCCCTAACTCCTCCTTTATTACAGAGTGTATCCTCTCTGCAGATCTCTCTGGGTCCCTTGGAAGTAGGACGGCGTAAGAGCCAGGTACGTTAGTTAGATCCACCCCACCCTCTGAGGCAGGTTTCAAGGCATATATAAGCCCCAGGTTATCTATGACAACCTGTTTATGTTTCAACGTCTCCTCTTTAGGCATCTTCCTAAGGTTCTCTATTCTATCTGGCCTCGTTCTCAAGAGGGGACCGAGTACATACCCCCATATATACTTGGACCAGAGGTAGCAGAGATATGCCAGAGGTCCCACCTTCACCTCCCTTTCATCAACGAGGTTACCCTCCCCAGTTGCAATAAATTTCTCACTGATTACAACAAAGTCCCCATCCTCTAACTTCAAACCGTTATTAATCTCCCTCTTTAAAGATGTGACGATAACCTCTAAGTAGTCCTCCCCCCTCTTAAGATATCCAGTTTTTATAGGTATCCCTTCAACTATACTCCCTACCTCCTCCTGTTGTACTCCCGAATACACTTAATAACATCTTCAATTCCTCCATCTGTTTTAATACTATTTGGATCGTAGTGGACCCTTGAAGCCTTGAAACCTCTCTCCCTTAGCATCTCAACAATATAGTTTATAGGGGGCACGTGCTCCCTGATAGTGCTGCATATCCTGTGGATGTTGTAACAACCTATTACATTCCCTACTGTGCACTCCTCATATATCTCCCTGAGGATCTTTATACTCCTCTCAGAGTAGCCCCGCTCCTGGGCGATCTTTAACGCCTCCCCTACAGTAGCTATATCATTTATCTCCCCTGTATAAAACAACCCTCCAAATCCCCTCTCAAAGCCTTCCTCCCTCTTCCTGATAATCTTCTCCTCATTCTCTATCTTAATATATCCTAACTTCTCCATAGCCTCATCTGCCCTCTTAGCCCCCCTCTCAGTAACTAAGAAGGTTCTAATATAGTGATCTGTGAAGTGGGAGAGAACAGGTCTAAGACCTATATCGTACTTCCCTGCCACTCTAATGGCATAACCTATTAGCAGCCTCACTGCCAACTCCTTATCACCAGTTAGTGGAATGGCGTCGTAGTTCCTAATACAGGCCTTTCTATAGGAGCCACAGAGGACTGCAGTATCTGTGGCAGTCATGGCTACTATACCATCCCTTGTAATACAACTACGGATGGCACTGTCCAGATAGGGATTTGGAGATCCAAAGGGATCTATATCTACAAGGTTAAATGTTCTAAAGTGCTCTGAGAGGAGGACATTTGCATCCCTGTTAAACACCTGGACATTTTCCACCTTGTTTAACCTTATATTTTCCTTTACTGTTTTAACTGCAAAGGGGTTGATATCGTTTATAATTACCTCAACTGTTCCACAGGGGTTTATCAACTCCTTTGCGTACCTTATCCCTCTGACACCACTACCTCCCAGGGGATCACATATTAGAAACTTTTCCCTTCTGTATTTATTTAAAAAACTCTGTAATACTGCAACAGATATGTCCCTGTTAACTGCCATCTTAGGGTTGTAGAACACCTTATCTCTTTTTGATATAGACCTGTCCCTTGGGACTTTTATCTTTACATACCCTTCAACTACAACCTCCTCCATTAAAATCCCCACATCTATATTATCCCCTAGAATAGGTGTTTATTATTTATAATGATTTTTATAATAATTACTTTTAACATCAGGATTCAAGATAGGTAATAACTATGCTGGAGAGGATCTTAGAGATACTAAAGGAGAACGGTATCGAAGAACTTCGACCTCCCCAGAAGAAGGTTTTAGAGAGGGGTTTACTGGATAAGGGGAAAAACTTTCTCATCTCCATACCTACAGCTAGTGGGAAGACACTTATAGGGGAGATAGCACTCTTGAATCACCTCTTAGAAGATAGAGATAAGAAGGGTTTATTTATCGTCCCCTTGAAGGCACTGGCCTCTGAGAAGTATGAAGAATTCAAGAGGAAGTACGAGAGATATGGTATAAAGGTGG
>DQUI01000053.1 GCA_015662355.1 Methanothermococcus okinawensis | reverse complement strand
TAGGGAGTGATGCACCCAAAGTAACTGTTATTTTCGACGATCTGTTTGTTGAAGGTTATAAACTCCCTACCTATGTAGGCTACACTGAAACTTTCAGAGGGTATGTACTCCTGTACTAGACAGGGATACTTCAAATTTTTTAGCAAACTATAATATTTGTCATCATCCATATTTAAAGATATGGTGACAACTCCTCTACCTCCATGGCCGTAGATAGGTTTTACCACCACCTTCCCGTACTCCTGAAGATACCTCTCCAACTGTTGAGGGTTATAGATTATATGTGTTTCAGGAACTGGGCATCCCAAGTTCTCTAACTTCCTGGTAACGTAGTACTTGTTACTTAACATCTTTATCTTCTTAGGGGGATTGCCAACAACATCCCAGTCAGGGGTCATAGAGTTCTCATACTCAAATACCCCAGAGCAGATAAAGATATAGTCCACCTCATCCACGTATTTCTCTGCACACTCTATTAGCTTCCTACTGTCATAATTCTCACTGAAACGTCCATGATACATATCGTTTATAAAGTACTCCTTCACATCAGCCTGAAGATCTACAGGGTTGTAGTAGGAGACTGAATAGACCTTGTATCCCAACCTCTTTGCAGAGTTTGCCACTGGACGTGTGTTAATACCTACCACTAGTACCTTCATATCCACCACTACAAAAAAATATTTATAATAAATTCTAATATTATTGAGATAGGCCCAGTTAGCATCTAATTTTTTAAAATCCCCTAAGGTATTTCTATCCCTCTTATTTTATATTCATTTACTTACTGGAGGAGAGTCTTTCTCTATCTTTTTTAAAATTTATAAAAGGAGATCTTCTATGGATCCCCTAGAGGTTATGGAGAGATCTATCAAGGCATATAAATTAACTACTAAGTACCATGGGAACTTTGTCCACTTGAAGAGAGCTCTTTTCCTAGGGTGGTACTGCGATCTTGAGGAGCCCTGTAAGTTCTGCTATATGTCCACCCAGAAGAATAGGATAAAGGATCCTAAATCTGCCAGGAGGAGATTGGAGAGTATCCTGGCAGAGGCTGTACTTATGAAGAGGATAGGGTGGAAGTTAGAGTTTATCTCCGGAGGTTATGGATATACACCTGAGGAGTTAAATAGAATAGTGGAGTTAGTTGCATACCTTCAAAGGTCTAAACAGTACTTAAATGTTGGTATTGTGGACTTTGAGCAGTTAAACCTAGAGGTAATAGAGGGGATAGTTGGAGCTGTGGAAACTGTAAATGAGGATCTTCATAGATATCTCTGTCCTCAGAAACCCCTGGATAAGACAAAGGAGATGCTGTTAAAGGCTAAAGATTACAACTTAAAAACTGGAATAACTATTATACTGGGATTAGGGGAGAGGGAGGAGGATATAGACAAACTTCTCGATCTAATAGAGGAGTTGGACCTAGACAGGATAACCTTTTACTCCCTAAATCCTCAGAGAGGTACCATCTTTGAAAACAGAAGTTCCGTTACTACCTTGGAGTATATGAACTGGGTTTCTACAGTTAGACTTAACTTCCCAAAGATAGAGATAATTACAGGGACCTGGGTAGATAAGCTTAGCAACATAGGCCCCCTAATAATGAGCGGCTCCAACACCATTACAAAGTTCCCCCTCTTCCGTATCTTCGGGAGGAGGGAGGGTATTACAGTGGAAAAAGAGATAAGATCTACAGGGAGGGAGTTGTTGGGAACCTTTTCAGATATAGAGGTGCTAAAGGGAATTAAAAAACTTGAGAATACTCCCTATGTAGATGAGGATATAGTTATTAGTGAGGAGAGTATGAGGCTCTTGGAGTCTTTAAGGGATGCCATAGATAAAAAAATAGAGGAGTATGTATCTGGGATTTTGAAGAGGATTGAGGGTAAAAAATAGAGTTAACCCCACTCTATACGAACGGTGTTGGCATCTACTTTTTCCAGATGTACCCTAATTACTCGT
>DQUI01000022.1 GCA_015662355.1 Methanothermococcus okinawensis | reverse complement strand
CAGGGGTTGTCGAGCCTGGCCAAAGACGCAGGACTTAAGATCCTGTCCCATAGGGGTTCGGGGGTTCAAATCCCCCCCCCTGCACCATATTTTTTTTAAAAGTAATATTTATCAATTTGCATATATTAATAAACCTCTTTTTTATATTACCAGTAGTTATAGAGTTTATAGTACAATTTATCAGGTGAAGGTATGAAGAGATGGACTGCATACAAGATTAGGCCAGAGGAGTTAGTGGAAAATGAGATAGTAGGTAACACCCTTATAATAGATGGTAAGAGGATACACCGTGTTAGGATACTGGGAGAGGTAAAGAAGGTTTCTGAAACCTCCATACTTAGTTTTGAGCTAGAAGGTGGAGTAGTTGTAAAGGATTTTGAAAAGAAAGGGAGAGATATTAAGGAAAAAGATCTTGTAGATGTAATTGGAAGGGTTGGTCAATTTGAGGGATCTCCCTACGTCTCCCTTGAACTCTATAAGATAAGGAATGAGAACAGGGAGAAGTGGAGGGAGTTAAGGGACCTGGAAATTGAGATAACAAGGAGATATATAGAGGATGAAGGTGAAGAGCCCCCTGAAGGTTATAAGGAGGATACTGTTGATGAGGAGATCTTAGAGGAGGTATACAAGGAGGACATAGATAGGAAGGAGGTGGTCTTAAATATTATAAAGGATAGGGGCACTGTAGAGTATGGAGAACTACTGAAGGTGGCAAATATAGACGAGTACGAACTTGACAAGATCCTAGAGGAACTACTGGAGGAGGGCCATATCTACGAACCTAAGGCTGGTATCTATAAGATAATAGAGTAAAAATGGGATAAAATGAATAAGAAGTATATAATCATTGGAGCTCTGTTAATAGTGATAATCCTAATATTTCTCACCATAGGAACAGCTATACTCCTTATAGGTCTAGGGGGAGTTTCAACTGGGAACATTGCAAGGATAGATATAGATGGTGTACTGATACTCCGCCCCCAGGAAACAAGCCTATTTACCGAGGAGATAGGTGTTGAGGACTACATCGAGGCCTTAGATAGGGCGGAGAACGATCCAACTGTAAAGGCTGTAATACTGAGGGTGAACAGTCCTGGAGGGGAGGTTATAGCAAGTGAGAAACTTGCAAGAAAGATAAAAGAGGTAGCTGAGAAGAAACCTGTAGTAGCCTATGTAGAGACTATAGGTACATCTGGGGCCTATATGGCAATAGCACCTGCAACATCTATAGTAGCTGAGAAACACTCCATTGTAGGGAGTATTGGAGTTAGAATGGACATGATCCACTACTACGAACTTATGAGAAAACTTGGAGTAAATGTAACTGTTATAAAGGCTGGAAAGTACAAGGACATGGGCTCTCCCTACAGACCTTTAACACCAGAGGAAAAGAAGTATCTAGAGGAAATGGTAAAGGAGATCTACATGGATTTTGTGAAATGGGTTGCAGAGAATAGAAACATGACACTGGAGGAAACTCTAAAAGTGGCAGATGGTAAGATATACTCTGGAGAGGGTGCTAAAAAAGCTGGTCTTGTAGATTACGTGGGAACTGAAGAGGACGCAGTGGAGATAGCCCAGAAGTTGGCAAATATATCCAACCCAGTAGTTGTGGATTATACACCTTCTAAATATCCAGGGTTATTTAATCTCATGTCTAACTTAGCCTACAGCTTAGGTTATGGGATAGGGAGAGGTCTCAGTGAGGACTGGGAAGGAGGACATCTACTTCATTCCCCCAATACCTAATCCTCCTATATGTCAAACTTCAAATCCCTATTATTCTTTTTTTAGGGGAAATTTAAGAATTACCTCCTCGAAGATAGTAGTGTTTAAGGGCTTTTTAATGAGGAGGTAATAATTACATACAATGTTTATCCTTTCACTTAGAATACGATCTAAATAGGTTATACATGCAGGTCTTGGATCACTTAGACATTCTACCTCAGATTCTAAAAATATAGTGTTCATATAGAAACAGTGCTAGATCTTGAAGACTTTCCCACTGTAACCTAAAGTCTACTTTACCCTTTTCAATATCCTCTCTGGATAACGTTCAGAACGGAACTTCCTTATCATCTAATACAACCTTGTACTCTAAACACCTTTGAAAAAGTATCTAGTATACGTCCATAGCAGTCCCTATTTAAAACCTTTTTAGATACCTCTGAAGTTCCCCTATGGACATCCTCTCTTTAGATTCCTCTACAGGTATGATGTAGATAAATTTAGGGTTATCTGGAGTTCCCTTAAGCCCTAATACTATAACATCTACCTCAGGTTTGGAGTGATAGAGTCTAATAATCTCGTTAATAGGATAGGCCTTTTTATAGATAGGATAAACTGTTTTACTGCCGTAGTAAAGTGTCCCAGTTTTAATGTCGTATTTAAAACCTTTACTAATAAGATATTTTATAAAGTCCTCTATCTCCGGGTCTAAATCTTTAAAACCTTCTACTACAGATCTCTCAGGTGTATTCTTTGCAACCTCTATCTCTAACTTCCCTGGGGCAGATCCCTCAGATATCTTTATCTTCTTCTTTTTAACTCTTCTAAGTAGTTCTACTATAGATTTTTTAAATCGTAGATAGAGTAGATAGAGAGTTAGAAGAAGTATAAGCAGTATGATAATTGGGGATATTAGTAAGGTAAGAAGAAATAAGATTAAAAATATCAGCAGAATAACTAAAAGTGCTGAGAGTCCTGTAAACCTATACACCTTGATCATGTTCTCACTCCGTACTTTTATATTTAGAACCAGGCCTCCAGTGTAGATTGTTTCCTCCTCTCGTATATCTTCTCCAACTTTTTAATATGGGGGAGTACCCGTTTCTCTGAAAAGTCCATCTCCTCTATAAGAAATTTCTTTAGACCCTCTATATCTGGGCGTTCCAACTTTATCTCGTAGTTATCAGTTACCCTGGGATTTTTAAATATCTCCTTTATCTCCTGATAGTTTGGGATATACTTAATATATTGCCCTATCTTTTTATTCTTTACAATCTCCAGGGCCTTTTTTGGGCCTATCCCTTTAACACCTCCCCTGTTGTAATCTGTACCTATAAGTATTGCCATATCTATGAGATCGTCCAAGGTTATACCTAGACGTTTTAACACCTCCTCTAACTCTATCAACTCCAGAGGTTTATTTGTAGTGATGTTTCTAATAACCCTAGTAGCTCCGTAGAGAAGTGCATCGTAATCCTGGCTCACAACTCCATAGGCGTCTCCCTTTTTTACCATGTAGGAACACTGGGCCTCTCCCTCTGAGGGGGCCTCTATATAGGGGATACCCATAAGTTTCAACAACCTCTTGGAGTTCTCCACTATCTTAGAGTCTAAGTAGTTAACCCTCTTCCCATACTTGTACATGTCCTCCACTTTTCCCTCCTCCTTCGCCCTTCTATACTCCTCCTCTGCCTTCTCCTTCATCTTCCTCCTCTCCTCCCACACCTTATACTTCAACTTAGGAGGCTCTCCATCGAAGACCCAGACAGGGGTAATACCCTCCTCTAACATGTAGATGTTCTTATAGAAGAGGCCGTTATATGTGGAGGTGATCTCCCCTTTAGAGTTCCTCAGGGGGCTGCCGTCCCTCAACCTTATACCTGATAGAAACTGATAAAGGGCATTCATTCCATCTATTGCCAAGGTTTTACCTTTAAGATCCTTTAATTTTATCTCCCTCTTTGGAATAAGATCGCCAAACTGTACACCCATCTACTCACCGTTAATTCCCGCTGTTAAGGATATTATAAATATTTATATCTAAAAATTTTAATAAAATTATTACCCTTATAATCTTTATCCTGGTGAACCCTATGACTCAGATGATCGATGCTAAAAACAGAATAATAACAGAGGAGATGAAGGAGGTTGCTAGAAAGGAGAGGATAGATCCTGAGAGATTGAGGAAACTTATAGCTAAGGGATACGTAGTTATTCCAAAGAATATCCACAGGGATACAACACCTGTTGGTATTGGAGAGGAGTTAAGGACAAAGGTAAATGTAAATATTGGAACCTCTCCAGATTGTGTAGATATAGAGATGGAGATAAGAAAAACTAAGATCGCCAACGAATACGGGGCAGATGCTATAATGGATCTAAGTACTGGGGGGGATCTAGTTGAGATAAGGAAAAAGATCATGGAGCATACTAGCTTACCCCTGGGAACTGTCCCTATATACGAGGTAGGGGTTGAATCCAAGAAGAGGTATGGAAGTGTAGTGGATATGGACGAGGATTTAATATTCAAGGTGATAGAGAGGCAGGCCAGGGAGGGGGTAGACTTTATGACCCTTCACTGTGGTGTTACCAGGGAAACTGTTGAAACTTTGAGGAGGAGTAAGAGAATAATGGGTATTGTAAGTAGGGGAGGGGCATTTTTAGCAGCCTATATAATCCACCATGAGAGGGAGAACCCCCTCTATGAAAACTTCGACTATTTATTGGAGATACTGAAGGAGCACGATGTAACTATAAGTTTAGGAGATGGTATGAGACCTGGATGTCTATGTGATAACACAGATAGGGCCCAGATACACGAACTTATAGTACTGGGGGAACTTGTAGAGAGGTGTAGGGAGGCTGGGGTACAGGCTATGGTAGAGGGGCCTGGACATGTCCCCCTTAACAACGTAGAGAGTAACGTAAGACTTCAAAAGTCCATATGTAAGAATGCCCCCTTCTACGTCCTTGGCCCTGTTGTAACTGATATGGCCCCTGGTTACGATCACATTTCAGCAGCTATAGGAGGTGCTCTTGCTGGATACGCAGGTGCGAACTTTCTATGTTACGTGACCCCTGCAGAACACGTAAGACTTATGAAGGAGGAGGATGTGAAGGAGGGACTTATTGCCACGAAGATAGCAGCCCAGGCTGCAGATGTTGCAAGGGGTAATAAGATAGCCTGGGAGATGGAGAGGGAGATGGCCCTTGCGAGAAAGCGCCACCTATGGGAGAGACAGTTCCAACTTGCCTTTGACAAGGAGAAACCTAGGAGGATGAGGGAGGAGTTGCCATCCTCTAACGAGAAGGCCTGTAGTGTCTGCGGGGACCTATGCGCCCTCTTAATAGCAGAGAGTATGTTTAGGGATTAATGTATTTTTATATAGAAGAATTATTTCAAGTGTTGCTAAAATTAAAACAATAAAATATTAGGAAGATAATGTCTGAAAAGGCCTTTTGGGAAAAGTATACTCTGGAAAAGCATAACAAGTTAAATTTCTTTAGATTAGAATACATATTCTTTGTAGCTGCTGGAATTGGAGTATCTTTTTTATTTCAATATTTGGGAGAGTATCAGTTTACCTCGAAATCCTTTCTAGATAATATATTGATAAATCTTAAATATGTTTGGTTGTTTTATTTACCGGTAGCTGTAGGGGCATGTTTAGGTCTTTTACTATATAGGCCAGAAAAAGGCATTATCTTAAAGAGATGTATACAAAAGGGAGATTATAAGGTAATATTTCAAATAGTTAGTAGGGGCTTTAATAAAGAAGCTGTTAAAAGGGCTGTTAACTCAGTGTTATATTGGACACCTAAGTACTTAAAAAATTATGAAGTATGGGTAGTAACTGAGGATGATGTAGATAAGGATTTTTTTGAAAACTTAAAAGAGCTTAACAGGGAAGCAAGAGAGAAAGTTAAAGTTATATATGTCCCTAAAGATTATGAGACACCTAACAACACAAAATATAAGGCAAGAGCTCTAAATTATGCTCTCGAGTTAAGAGGAAAAATGGGGTATAATCTAAAGAAAACTTGGATATATATTATGGACGAAGAAAGTATAGTTGGGGAAGACACCATACTTGGAATAATAGATTTTATTGAAAAACAAAAAGGTAAATTAGCTGGCCAGGGGATAATAGTATATCCTAATTTCTGGGGAAAAAATATTTTAACAAGCTTAGGAGATAGTATACGGGCAGGAGACGATATATCTAGATTTAGGTTTCAAGGAGAATATGGAGAGGTATTGATAGGTATCCATGGTTCCCATTTACTTTATAGGGGTGATGTTGAGGATAGAATAGGATGGGACTTTGGAGAAATTAGGGCAGAGGACGCCTTATTTGGAATACTTATAAACCACTGTTATAACAAAGCCTATGGGTGGTTAAAAGGAAAATTGTATGAACAAAGCCCATTTAGCGTTAAAGATTACATAAAGCAAAGAAGAAGGTGGTTTTGGGGAATATTAGATATCATACTTATGAGAAAAGACGTTGGACTTAAATATAAAATAATTTTCTCACTACATATATTATCTTGGTTGTCTACCTTACCCTCCATAACAGTTGTTTATATTAATTTGTTGTACCCCACTCCAGTACCACACCCTTTTCTTACTGTTCCCTTTGGGTTCCTTACAGGTACATTAGCGTATGTATACTGGAAAGGATGCCAATTAAATTTACAACCTCTTGGAAAAGATTCTAAATTGTTAAGGATTATTAATGTTTTTGCTATTCCTTTAATAGGTGCTATGGAAGGAGTGGCACCATGGTGTGCTTTACTAACTTATAAAAATAGTAAAAATATTGGTTATGAAGTTATAAAAAAGTAAAAAAATCTAAAACTCCAACTTCATATTATGCATAATACAACCTCCAATAAGTTTTAAAACATCAGTCTTTGTAACAATACCAACTACCTTCTCATCTCTATCTACAACTATCAACCTACCTACACCCTTCTCCTCCATAAGCATAAGGGCGTCGTATATCTTTTTATCTGGTGTTATAGTAATAGGATCCCTTGCCATTACCTTCTCCACAGGCTCGTTCTCCATACCCTGAGAGATTGCATAGGCTAGATCCTGGTGGGTGAAGACTCCAACTAACTTGCCATCAGATATAACAGGTACTCCCCCTATCCTATTCTCGTAGAGTATTCTAGCAGTGTCCTTTATCTTCTTAGTAGGTTCTATCCATATAAGTTTATCCTTCATAGCGATAGATTCTACCTTTATATTGGGAACACTTACAACTCCCATCACATTTATAAGAAGGATGTGATTTATATCGTCTCTTCCTATCACTTTACCAAATACTACGATCTTGTTGTGATAGGTGGGACCTACCCTTATTATATCCCCCTCCTTGAACAATCTCGTGTCCCCCCTTATCTGTATCATAGAGGAGCAGGCCTTCTCATGGGCTACAGTGTCAAAGATGATCTTCTCTACACATACTCCTTCAACCTTTTT
>DQUI01000036.1 GCA_015662355.1 Methanothermococcus okinawensis | reverse complement strand
GTAGTTTAGCCTGGATAGAATGCGGGGCTTCGGACCCCGTGGTCGAGGGTTCAAATCCCTCCGGGCTCGCCACTTTTATCCCCCTTCCTCCAGGATGTTACTATCCCCTTCAGCACATCCTCCAAGTTCTTTAAGTAGGTATTATAATCCTCCTCGTTAACGATCATGTAGTCAGCTAAGGCTATAACGTTACCAAGTGTAAAACCTAACTCCCTCATATCTCTCTCAAGGAAGGCCTTCCACTCTAAGGTGTCGTCCTCCCTCCTTCTCTTTTTTAACCTCTTAAATCTAGTTTTAGGGGAGGAGTGAATTGCAACAATAGTGAGAGGGTAGTGTTTTCTAAAGTAATCTACCTCGTACATACTCCTTATACCCTCTATAACTACTATATCCTCATCTTTAAACTTCTCCTGGATATGTTTAAGACAGAAGACTGCTATCCCCTCCTTCCCATATTCTTTTCTCAACTCTACAGCGGTATTTCCCACGTTCTCAGGTGTTAACTCCAACCCTCTCTTCAACGTCTCCTGACGTACAATATCTCCCATAGACACTACTGGGATGTTGAACTTAGGGGCCACCTGAAATACTGCACTCTTACCAGATCCAGGCATCCCTGCAATACCTATCAGTAACTTCTTCATATTTTCCCTTACACCCTACTAAGTGTTTGGAGTACAAGGTTAGAGGTGTGATCTATGGTAGATATAGATACTTCTTTACTATGGAGGGCAACTTTAATCATGTAGTATCCCACTATCACTGCTGCAAGGACTACTGTCATCATGAGTATAGTAAATTCTAAACTTATCTGTCCCTTCTTAGAGAGTAACTTTTTTAGAGATAACATTTAAAATCACCAAATTTTATAAATGATTATTTTATAGTTAGTATTAGAGATCTTATATAAAAAGTAAGAGGTTTAAAATGGAGGAGGAGACAGTAATAATGGGATTAGATGAGGCTGGTAGAGGGCCTGTTCTAGGTCCTATGGTGATAGCACTTGTTAAAGCTAGAGAGGAAGACCTGGAGGAGTTTAACAGGTGGGGTTTAAGGGACAGTAAAAGGTTGAACAGGAGAAAGAGAAATGAACTTTACAACTTGATAGTCAATAGATACGAAATTAAAACTGTAGTCCTCGAGGCGAAGGATATTGACGAGATGATAAAAGGTAGTAACTTAGATAACATAGAGATCGGGATGTTCTCAAAACTTATAAATAGTGTACTTATAGAGGAGTACAGGATAGATGAAAAGGGAGAGATAGGTTGTTTCAATAAGAGGTTTAAGATATACATAGACGCCTGTAGTAGTAACAGGAGGGCATTTTTAAATAAGATAAAGTCTAAGTTAATAACCTACAACAACAGTATAGAGATTATCGCTGAACACAAGGCTGACGACAAGTACAAGATCGTCTCTGCCGCCTCTATCGTAGCCAAGGTTATGAGGGACAGAATAATAGACAACTACAAGAAGATATACGGAGAGATTGGAAGTGGATATCCAAGTGATAGAGTGACTATAAACTACTTGAGAAATTATATCAAGGAACATGGGGAGTTACCAGAGATCGCCAGGAAGTGTTGGAAAACCTCTCAGAACATGTTAAGAAGTGCAATGAAAAATGGAAAGTTATAAAAAACCTTCTAGATGGTGAAAACCTTGAGGAAGAAACTCCTTGTAGATGAAAGGGGGAAGAAGTACCTACTTAAAAAAGATGTGGAAAGATTTGGTAACGACCTAGGTGTAGTTGATCTAAAAGATGTAAAGGAGGGAAGTGTATTAAAATCCCACAAGGGCCATAACTTCTATCTCCTAGAGCCTACCTTATACGATATCGTTAAAAAGATGAAGAGAAGGGTAACTACATTACTACCTAAGGATATTGGCATTATCTTAACGTACTGTGGAATAGCAGATGGAGAGACTGTTGTAGAGGCTGGTACTGGATCTGGAGCGCTGACTATCTATCTGGCAAATGCAGTTGGAAAACAGGGTAAGGTTATCACCTATGAAAAGAGACCTGAATTTGCAAAGGTGGCAAGGGAGAACTTAGCTGCCCTTAAGTTAGTAAGGAGGGGGCAGAGGATAATAGGGTTAGAGGAGGACACTACAGAGGAAGGGGAAGAGGAGGAGGATGGGTTGTACAACGTTATCCAGAAGATAGGGGATGTTACTCAGGGTATAGAGGAAAGGGACGTAGATGTTGTGGTGTTAGATCTCCCAGACCCTTGGAATGTAGTGGAACATGCAAAAAAAGCCCTGAATAAAGCTAAAGGTAGAATTGCAATATTTGTGCCCTATATTGAACAGGCGAAAAAAAGTGTAGAGGCCTTAAAAGAGCATGGTTTTATGGAGATTAGAACTGTTGAGTGCCTAGTTAGGGATATAGAGATATCAGAAAAAGGTGCTAGACCTTCCCCGAGGATGATAGGACATACTGGATATATAGTGATAGCAAGGGTAAAACCTGAGGAGTGTATAAAAAAAGAGGAAAAACAAGATTTAAATGGTGCCGAGGGAGGGATTTGAACCCTCGACCTCTCGGTTTCCCAGGACCCAAGGTAACCTTGGGAACATCCGTATGAGCCGAGCGCTATAACCAGGCTAAGCCACCTCGGCACAACTTCACACTCCTTAAATATACGACCTTCTATATATAATTTTCGGCGAAATGTTTATATATGATAATTTAATATTAGGTTATGCCTATTTTTAAGCGGGGGTTGCCGAGCCTGGCCAAAGGCGCTAGGTTGAGGGCCTAGTCCCAGAGGGGTTCAGGGGTTCAAATCCCCTCCCCCGCACTTTTTATACATCTTTTTAAGTATATCATTATAAGAACAGAGATGAGTATTGAGGAGATAAGGGTTCCATAGGCCCCTCCTACAACACCTATTTTTTTTACAAGTATATAGTTCAAGACAGTGTTTAACGTAATCCCAACTAGAAGGATATAGAGGGGTATCTTCCCATAACCTAGACCTTGAAGTGCAGAGGTACATACAGTATATGAGCTCATAAAACCTGCTGAGATAGAGAGTACTTTTAAAGAGATAACAGCCCTCTCGTCCTCCACCCCAAAGAAGATCTTTAAAACCTCCCCTGGAAAGAGGAACATAACTAGAAGTACTGGAGTTATAAGAACTAAGTTTATAAGAAGTGCCTTCTTTATACTTTTAAAGTCTCCACTTTTAGCTACCCTTGGTAGTAGAGGTATGCCAACTGCAGAGGCGAAGAGAAAGACCCC
This sequence comes from Methanothermococcus okinawensis, assembly GCA_015662355.1. Lineage (GTDB taxonomy): Archaea > AGJL01 > Methanococci > Methanococcales > Methanococcaceae > Methanofervidicoccus > Methanofervidicoccus okinawensis_A. The sequence goes on along the minus strand of DQUI01000036.1, from coordinate 10,811 downwards.
ACGGGAGAGTAGGGAGGCGTACCCGTATATACCGTTTTCCTGGGCTCCTAGGAGGGACATTATTACTATACTGTCCACATCGTTTAATAGACGATAGGATGCTGTCCCTAGGGCTATAGGTATAGAGTAGAGTATTACCTCCCTGATTAAATCTCTTTTTTCCCAGAGGGTGTTAAAGATATCTAATCTTCCTATCTCAATATATCTCCTTAACATCTGAAATCCAAAGAAACCTCCAAAGATATAGGAGAGGGATACAGAGAGTATAGCACCTAGAACACCTAAGGAGTTAGATAGTACTACTGCCAGAGGTATCTTAAAGAGATACTCCACTATCCATGTTTTTGAGAGATCCTTTATCTTAAGAAGTCCCTGAAGTACCCCCCTACTCCAGGATATAAAGGAGGATGCTATCACTGTAAAAGCAGCTACTGCATAGAGGGAGGTATCAATATCCCTATAACCTCCCCCTAGGATATATTTCAGGAGGAAGATAAACAGGGCACCAAAGGTGGAGAGTATCACCATTACTAAGAGTATAGAGAAGATCCAGCTATAATCCCTCTCTGAGTACTGGGAGATATATCTAGCCATAGAGGGAGGTATCCCTGAACAGAAGAGGATGGTGACAGTGTCTATTAGAGGCATTAGTCCTCTCAAGATACCAAAACCCTCTGTACCTAGGATCACAGCAGTTATAAAGTAAAATAGATAGGCCATACCTTTAGAGTAGATATTAGATATTACCATATAAAAACTGTCTATAACTAGGTAGTCCCTTTTCAATCTTTTAAAGAGATTTACTATCATAATCTTCCCGTAAAAAAGAAATAAATTATTCAAACTCTATAGTAGCTGGAGGTTTATCTGTAATATCGAATACTACCCTTGCAACATTGGGAACCTCTGAGGTGATCCTCTTACTTATCCTCTTCAGGAGAGTGAAGGGAATCTCAGGGACACTGGCAGTCATGGCGTCTAGGGATTCTACCATCCTAACTGCAACTATCCAGTTGTACTCCCTAATATCTCCCTTGACCCCTGTAGCCTTACTGTCCAGTACAACTGCAAAGTACTGCCACAGTTTTCTATTTAAACCCTCCCTCTCCACCTCCTCCTCAACTATGGCGTTAGCCTCCCTACATATCTCCAACTTCTCTGGGGTGACCTCACCTAACACCCTTACTGCAAGACCTGGCCCTGGGAAAGGTTGCCTGTATACTATTTTATCTGGAAGACCTAACTCCTTTGCCACTAATCTAACCTCGTCTTTGTAGAGATCCCTCAGTGGTTCCACAACCTTTAACACCATACCACTGGGGAGGGCGATGTTGTGATGGGTTTTAATCTTTCCCTCACTCTCTATCCAATCAGGTGCTATAGTACCTTGTATTAGAACCTCCTCTCCGTTCTCCCTGGCAATCTCTTCAAACACCTCTATAAACAACTTACCTATAATCCTCCTCTTCTCCTCTGGATCCTTTACACCTTTCAAGGCATTTAAAAAGAGATCTCTTTTATCTACAATCTTGAGATTTATCCCAAGGTCCTCCTTGAATATCTTATATATCTCCTGAGCCTCCCCCTTTCTCATAAGTCCTGTATCTACAAATACTGCTAGAAGTCTATCACCTATAGCCCTAGCTGTAAGTACTGCTGCTACAGCACTATCCACCCCTCCACTGAGGGCGATTATAGCCCTCTTATTTTCCAACTCCTTCTTCAACTGGGATACACTCTCCTCTATAAACCTCCTTGCATCAAACACCTAATCACCTAATCTTGTTGTAGAGGATAGTTCTAACAAATCCGTCAAAGAGGGGATGAGGTCTATTAGGTCTTGATTTAAACTCAGGATGCCCCTGGGTTCCTATGAAGAAGGGGTGATCCTTTAACTCTATAAACTCTGCAAGTTTTCCATCTGGTGACATTCCAGAGATAGTTAAACCATTTCTCTCAAGGATGTGATGATACTTAGGATTTACCTCGTACCTGTGTCTATGTCTCTCATAGACCATTTTTTTTCCATATAGGGAGTGGGTTAAACTATCCTCCTTCAACACTGCAGGATAGGCTCCCAATCTCATAGTGCCCCCTTTCTCCTTTAGATTAACCTGTTCAGGTAGGAGGTCTACTACAGGATGAGGTGTATCTTTATGGAACTCTGTGGAGTGTGCCCCCTCTAGATTACAGACGTTCCTGGCGTACTCTATTACTGCACACTGCATCCCTAGACATATACCTAAGAAAGGTATCTTCTTCTCCCTGGCGTATCTAATGGCGTTTATCTTACCGTTAACCCCTCTCTCCCCAAATCCCCCTGGGACCAGGATACCTCCTAACTCTCCGTTCTCCCTGTAGTTGTCAAGGATGTCCATATAATTTTTTGATTCTAACTCCTCTGCATTAATCCATCTGATATTTACCCTGGTGTCGTTCTTTGCCCCTGCATGGACTAAGGCCTCTATTATACTCATATAGGCGTCTTTAAGTTTAACGTATTTACCTACTATAGCTACTGTGATCTCGTGAAGTGGATTTATTATCCTGTCCACTATAGCTCTCCACTGGGACAGGTCAGGTTCAAAAACCCTTTTTGAGTCCCCACTGTACTTCCTACTGTACACCTCTGTCAGTTTAAGTTTCTTTACAATGAGATTCCCTAAACCTTCCTTCTCAAGGTTTAAAGGTACCTCGTAGATAGTCCTAGCATCCCTGGCCTCAATTACAGCCTCCCTGTCCACGTCACAGAAGAGTGCTAACTTCTCCCTGATCTTCTCTCCAATAGGGACCTCAGTTCTACATACAAGGATATCAGGTTGAATACCTATACTTCTTAACTCCTTTACACTGTGCTGAGTAGGTTTTGTCTTTACCTCCCCAGTGGTTTTTAAATATGGTAGAAGGGAGACGTGGATATATAGTACATTATCCTTTCCCACGTCTTTTTTAAACTGTCTTATTGCCTCTAGAAATGGTAAGCTCTCTATATCCCCAACTGTACCTCCTATCTCTACTATAGTAATATCGTAGCCCTCTCCTAACTTTTTTATCCTCTCCTTTATTTCGTCTGTAATATGAGGTATAACCTGGACAGTTTTTCCTAGATACTCCCCTCTTCTCTCCTTCTCTAAAACAGTCTTATATACCTTCCCAGCAGTTATGTTGTTATCTGCCTTTAGGGATACATCTATAAACCTCTCGTAGTTTCCAATATCTAAGTCTGTCTCTCCCCCATCGTCTGTAACAAAAACCTCCCCGTGTTCATAGGGGGACATAGTACCTGCATCGATCTGGAGGTAGGGATCTATTTTAACCATGTTAACGTCGAAATTACGGGCCTTGAGAAGTCTCCCTATAGAGGAGGCAGTAATACCTTTACCTAAAGAGGAAACTACTCCACCTGTAATAAATATATACTTCATTATACAACTACCTCCAGATATTTTAAAAAAATAGAGAGTAGTAAAAGAGTTAATTATTTAAAAAAATAGTTATAAAATAGTAATTAGGAGACGTTAGGGTGCTCCTGTATTATCTTCTGTAGTGTCTGCTGTAACTCGTTTAACCTCTCCTGCATCTTCTTCTCCTGCTTCTCCAAGGTCTGTAACCTTAACTCCAAGGTCTCTAATAACTCCTTTAACTCCTTCTCAACTTCTTCCTTATTCCTCTTTACAAGGATTGCTCCAGTCATCTTATAGACGTAATCTACTGGGGATTTCTCCATCTCCTCTAAGGCCTTCTTTATCTCTTTAATCTGAGCCTCTACCTGCTGTTTCTGTAATACTATTATCTGCAACTGCTGCTGTAGCTGTTGAAGCTGTATTATCTGATTCTGTACATTAGCTGGTAACTCCATAATTCTCACCTTTTGTATTTTTTTACACACTATTTTTTACTGATCATTTTATATATACTTTCCGATACCTTTATCCACCTTAAATAGGAGTAGAGGGATGCCTTTAATATACTCAGGTCCTTGGCGTAAGTTTCCACCTTCAGTGTCCTTCCTTTAACTTCCATGTTACTCCTGGACTTTATCTGTGTATCTAGGTGCTCCAATAGTATACTTCTATATACTATCTCTGCCTCCTCCTCAGAGTCAAACTCTATCTCTAGAGAAAAAAAGAGGTCTTCCATAGTATCCCAGTTAATCAGCTATTTCCAGGACCTTCAAGTCCTTTACAGCGATAAGAGGTCCTATTTTCTCCTCCCCCCTGTAGAACTGAATATAGAAGAGTACTTCACTGTCTTTGGAACTCTCCTCGAAACACATCCTGAAAGGGGAGTCCTGGGAGATAATGTTAAAGTCCCTGAAGAAGTTGTAAAAGAGGTCTTTATATGTTACAGTATCTCCGTAAAACTCCATCTTTATTTTTCCCTCTCTATTCTCCACATTTTTGTTACATATCTCCCTTTGGAGTTTTACAGATATAAAAAGAAGTATTAACTTCTCTTCCCTTACATCGTATAGTTTCAACTTCCCTGGGTTACCCCTATACTCCTCCACGAGAATTACCTTGGGATATTTACTGAGTATCTCTTTTAACGGGGTTTTACCCCTAGTTAAGGACTTCCCTCCTAGTACCCTAGCTAGATCCTTAACGAAACTCCTAGTTCGTTGGGAGGGTTTCCTAGATGTAGTTATAATCACCTCCATCTCCATCACGTCTATCTCGCAATCACCTTTTTAACAACCTTAGGTCTAACCTTTACAAGGATCTTGTGACTACAGTAGGGGCACTTAGCCTTTAGATTTAACTCACTTGCTGGGATAATCTTACCACAGTTCAGGCACCTGTACTCTGCCATACTATCACTTAAAAAAAATAAATAGTATTAGATCTCCCTACTCTTCTTCTCTATAACCCTTCTAATAGCCTTGGTTACAATTCTCCCTGCACCAGTTTCTGGGGTATAGGCACCTCCTGCCATTTTGGCACCGCACTTCTTACATACCCATATAGAGGTACCTACCCTTCTCAACTTCTGGAATCCACAAACTGGACATTTATAACTTCTCTTCTGCTTTATCTCTACGTCTCTTACCCTTACTCTAATCTTTCTACCGTATCTAGGTCCAAATCTCCCTGCTGGCCCTACCTTCTTTGTATGACTGAACCTTGACATATCTCCCACCTTTACAACTTCCTTAGAAGTTTAGTTTGAACGTTACCCTTTGTAAGTTTGTTTAAATGGGCGTAGAACTCCTCCTCTATTCCACTGGGTATCTCTATTACAAATATAAGGGAGCCGTCTCCCTGCCACTCCTCCTCCTTTACAGTTCCAAATTCCCGGAGGGAGTAGTATACAGAGGAGGCGTATTCAGGGGGAACTTTAACTGCAATCTCCCTCCTCTCAAACTTTATAGGTATGATCCTCTTAAGTTCCTTTATAATATGGGGAATCTGCTCCTCTGCAGACTTGTAGATGTCTATATTTACCCTGGCCTCTTCCAGGGCCTTCTCGATCCTCTTTGGGGGATGAGGGGTAGCTGTTTGGGGATTGATAGTATTTCTAGCAATGATGGAGATGATCTGTTTCTTCTTTTTCTCCTTCATCTCCTTTCTCTGTTGGGCGGTGAGTTGGACGTTACCCTTAGTAATTATCTTCCTGGCAATTTCGTATATATCTGTAGTTCCAAAAACCTTTTTTAAAAGTTCCTCTGAGACCTTTTCCCCCTTGCTAGCATCCCTATAAACAGCCTCAGAGGCTAGAACCTCAGAGATGTCCACAGGCTGCCCCTCCTTTAACTTAGCTGCCAGATAGGGGTCTACCAGTATTTCAAACCTCTCCCCGTGAGATTGAAACCTGGCAACTACAGCCTTGTCCAACGATACCATAGTGACCCCCTTTTAATTTATATATCTTTCGATCTAAGTTACTCCTCCTTATCCCCTTCCTTCTCCTCCTTTTCACCCTCTTCCTCCTTCTCCTCCTCAGTCTCAATAATTTCCCTGGCCTTTTCCACAAGCTCCTCGATCTTTTCACAGTCAATCTTCTCCATCACCTTACTGTCTGCCCTAATAACTGCCATGTCTACGTTCTTTGGATTTAACTTATCCTTGGCCACCTTGTAAAGAGTATATATAGCCAGCTCCATAGCCTCCTCTAGGGACATGTCCTCCCTGTATCTCTCCTCCAAGATATCCATTGCTAGAGGTCTCCCTGAACCTATTGCCGAGGCCTTGTACTCTATCAAGGCACCACTGGGATCTGTTTCAAACAACCTGGCACTGTGCCTATCTATACCTGCAATTAACAGGGATACTCCAAAGGGCCTAACACCTCCATGCTGGGTATAAACCTGTTTTATATCACAGATCCTCTTTGCAAGGGCCTCAACTGTTATAGGCTCACCGTAGGTTATCCTGTTTATCTGGGCCTCTAACCTAGCTCTCTCTATTAACACCCTTGCATCTGCCACAAGTCCAGAGGATGCTGCCATTATATGATCGTCTATCTGGAATATCTTCTCCACAGAGCATATCTCTATTAAATTACTTGTAACTCTCCTGTCCACTGCCAATACCACTCCCTCTTTACACTTAATACCTATGGCAGTTGTACCTCTCCTAACAGCCTCTCTAGCATACTCCACCTGATACAACCTACCCTCTGGACTAAACACTGTTATTGCCCTATCGTACCCTGCTGCTGGAACTATCTGCATCCTTTCCCTCCCGTGAAACTCTTAAATTTAAAAGATAATAAAAGTTAGTTATTTATTTTTATTCTTTTCCATTATCACTATACTCCCTTCACTTAGTTTTTCAATCTCCTCCTCACTTAGTTTCTCCTCCTTTACACCATCTCCAATAATAGCACTGTGTCCCATAGGGTCCTCAATCACAAGGGTTATGTCTTCCCTCCCCTTCTTCACATCTTCGATCCTCTTTAGAACCTCCTCCCCCTTCCTCTTTTCCTCCTCATCCCCCCACCTTATAAGCATCCTGACTGCATCTTCAAGACGATTTAAAACCCCCTCTACATTGGATATATAGCCCTCAGATGCTGGCCCAGGTCTAACTTCGAATCCTAGTTCAGGTATCTTCACATGCCCTGTAGCACTTCTAACAACTCTCTTATTTAGATCCTCCTCACTGGATACCTTTAGAGTATATCTCTTAGGTTCTTTAACTTCAAGGGGGATAATATCACTTTTTCTATACTTACACTTCTCACATATCATAGTTGTCTCCATTACTTTACCAAAGTAGGGGATGTCCAACTGGTTACTGTATATCTTGAGGGTATTCTTTCCCCCACATATAGGACAATCCATAACATTAACTGGTTTAATACCCTTCATACTTTACTTCACCTCGTGTATTGAGGATAACAGTTTAAAAATAGTAATATTATGGGGTTTAGGTTATAAGTTACTTTTTAATATAAATAGTTTTATTGTTATCTAAAAATCTTTTAAAATCTTTTTTTAATTCTTCCTCGTCTATCTCCTCTAAGTCTTTAGATCTCAAGTTCTTTAAAAACTTCTTCCTAAGCTCCAGGATTACTTTTATGTCTTTTTTATCTATACTTCTACTTCTGATGTACTCTCCAACAACCTCCCTGGTTATCTTATCTATTCTATTCCATGTCTTACTTCTAAGGTCATTCTCTCCTCTGTCTTTTTCATTCCTAGATTTCCTAGTACTTCTATTGAGTATAGTATCTATAACCCTATTAAAGTCTATCTCTTTACTGGTGTCAATTACTATCTCAGGTTTATCCCATGTGTATCTCTTCCCAGGTTCGTCAAATTTTCTATACATCTCCACTATTAACTCATTTGGAACCTTTTCCCCTCTCCTTTTATTCCGTTCCAGTATAACCTCCAGTGGAGCCTTTAGATAGATGATCCTATAATCTTTATTTCTTCTCTTCGCAATGTTTATCAGATCCCTTCTCTTAGAGTTGTAGTAGTTTGTATCATCTACTATTACGTAGAACTCCCTTAGTGCCCTATCTATAAGTTGATATGTAGCCTCTCTTATATAACTCTCGTATTCACGTTTCCACACTGGGAAACACTCCCTTATAACGTCACTCCCTATTACTACGTTGTCTACACCTCTAAGGTAGAGCTCCTTAGATAGTCTCCTTGCAAAGGTGCTCTTTCCCACAGAGGGGAGACCTACAAGTATTATTAGCATGTTATCACTAAAAATGGAATTGGCAGTTATCCCCAGGTAGCTTAAGAATATCTATAATGTCAATAAAAGGATTATTATTAACGGAGGGTTTGTTATACTCCTTCAGGGCGAAGATAGTCTTTCCTAAACCTGTGCCTCCGAAGTGGGGAGGAGACAGGGATTATATCACCATCCTGAATATGAGAAAGAAAACCTTAATAGATGGGGGCTCTCTGATCACCCCGACTGCCCCGCAGATGAAAGATGTGGCGCCGAATAGATGGGGGGAACCGATGATCCTCCTCTGTGGAGGGGAGGGGGTCAGATAGCCGTTGTCGGTCCTCTCTACCTGGATTTTGAATATCATCTCATATTCCTCTATAGTATCAACTATTTTTTTGTTTGATAGTAAAGATTTGGGCCCAGGGATCGAAGAGTAAAAGTCTCTGTATAACCTTTCCCAAAAAATTTTGTGAAAAGCTAGGTTTGGAAAAGGGAAGTTATGTCATGGTAATCCTTGAGGACGATAAAATGATTTTAAAACCTCTCAAAATTAACGACCAATAATGGAAAGGGACAAAACATGGACGTGTATGAAATACTTTTCATGAAGTGCACAGAATATCCTGTGGTGGTAGGTGGTAAAGAGGTCCCCCTCTGGACAATAACCAGGGAGGACATTGAGGAGGACAGGGTAGACTTTAGACTACCGTGGAGTAATCTTCAAGAACTGGTACTATATCTCTGTGAACTTAAAAAGAAACATATTGAGATGAAGGCAACACTTAATACACTTGTTAGATTTCCCATAGAAGAGATACTGATAGGTATTGCCTTCTTGGAGCCTGACTTATCTATAAGTTTATCCAATATTAGACGGGACTGTATATCCACTTTAAGTGATATCATAGTTTCAAGGGCAGCCTGTCTATCTAAACTATATATTCAGGCTAAAAAACCTCTAAATACTAATATCTTCGACGAGGTAATCCTCAGATTTCCCCAGAGGAAGAATATCATGGACGTTAGTGTCAACACAGAGGAACTGGAAAAAATCGTGAAGAAATTCAGGAACTTTGAGTTTGACCCATAAACTATTATCTCCCTTTTCCTATGTTATTTACTCTTTTATACACCTTCTTTGGAAGTCCAGGTCCCTGGCTATCTTAGCTGAGTTACTACTCTTTTACCCTTAATACTACTTCTAAACCTGGGAAGATTTATAGATTTTATATAGATAAAACACCTAAGATAACATAACCTCAATAAAAAAATACCATGGGAACAGCATGGATGCAGTTATACTATGTGCTGGAAGGGGTAAAAGACTACTACCTTTAACAGAAAATAGACCTAAACCTATGCTCCCAGTAGGGGGAAAACCTATACTAGAACATATTATAGAGAAGGTGGAGGAGTTAGTAGATAACATCTTTCTAGTTGTAAAGTATAGGAAGGGGACAGTTATAGATCACTTCAGGGATCATCCCAAGGTGAAGTTTGTGGAGCAGGGGGCGTTAGAGGGAACTGGATATGCCCTCCTTAGTGCCAAGGATTACCTGGAAGATGAGTTCTTAGTGATAAACGGGGACATTATCTTTGAGGATAATCTAAGGGGCCTCCTACCCTATGAGAACGCCATAGGTTTAGTGGAGGTAGAAAATCCTGAAGACTTTGGTGTTGTTATACTGGATGACGAGGGCAACGTAGTGGAGATAGAGGAGAAACCTAGGAATCCCAAGTCTAACTTGATAAATGGAGGGGTGTATAAATTTCAAAGTGATATCTTAGACATACTTGAAAATTTAGAGCCCTCTGAGAGAGGGGAGATTGAACTTACAGATGCTATAAAAAAACTTATTCAGGAGAGGAGGATAAAAGGTGTAAAATTAAAGGGGTACTGGAACGACATAGGTAGGCCCTGGGATCTACTGGATAGTAACAGGTATGTCCTTAAGAGTATAAAGAGGGATATAAGGGGGGAGATTGGTAGGAACGTTGTTATTGAGGGGAACGTTGTAGTGGAGGAGGGAGCTGTGATAAGGCACAACACTGTAATTGAGGGCCCTGCTCTTATAAAGGCTGGAGCTGTTGTAGGTCCTCTAGCTTATATAAGGCCCTATACTGTTCTTATGGAGGACACCTTTGTAGGGAACTCATGTGAGATAAAGAACAGTATTGTAATGGGGAATACAAGAATACCCCATCTATCTTATGTGGGAGACAGTATAATAGGGGAGAACTGCAACTTAGGGTGTAACACTATAACTGCAAATCTTAGATTTGACGATAAACCTGTAAAGGTGAATATAAAGGGCAAGGTTGTGGAGAGTGTTAGGAAGCTTGGAGTGATAATGGGGGACAACGTAAAGACAGGTGTTCAGGTGTCCTTTATGCCTGGGGTGAAGGTTGGGAGTAACTCCTGGATAGGTGCCAACCTACTTGTAGATAGGGACGTGGAATCAAACACCTTTGTCTACAAGATAGAGGAGAAGAGGGTGAAGAGGTTGTGAGTTTGCTGTGTTGGATTTTGCACAAAACCAAAAGATTTATATATAACATCTCCCTTTTATAATTAATGCTGTGAAGCGGGGTGGGGTAGCCAGGCCGATCCCGCCGGGCTCATAACCCGGAGATCCGAAGTTCAAATCTTCGCCCCGCTACCATTTCTTTTTT
>DQUI01000067.1 GCA_015662355.1 Methanothermococcus okinawensis | reverse complement strand
TTCTAAAACTAACGTCCAGGTGGAGGGGGCAGAGGAGGGAGATATTGTAAAAACTGACGGTAGATATATCTACTTCTCCCCAGAGGCTGAGGTAAAGATAATGTATTATGTCTATCCCCCTAGGTGGACAGGAAATACCTATATAGTAAAGGCCTTCCCTCCAGCATCTGCAGAGGTAGTAGGTAATATATCCTATGGGGGGATCCTCTACCTCTACAACAACACCTTAATTGTTATAGATGGGAGGGAGATACTAAGTTATAACCTCTCCACCCCTGAAAACCCTAGATTAAAGTGGAAGATGGATATAAACGGCACCTATGTAGACTCCCGGCTGTATAACGGAAAGCTGTATTTAATAGTAATGAAGGAGGAGATGAAATACCCCCTTCCCTGGGGAGATGTAGAAATTAAAAATTACTACATCCCTGTTTTACCTCCTAAAGTATCTCACAACTTCCAGGGCTCCTATGTAGTGGCAGCTATAGATGTAGATAGGGGAAATATCTCCAAGGTTGTAGCACTCCCTGGCTCTAGGGATACAGTTATTTACATGTCCAAGGACAGGATATATCTGGCCTATTATCTAGGATCTAATATTAAGAGGTTGTATCTCCAGTTCATAGAGGAGAACTTAGACAGATACTTTCCAGAGGATGTAAGGGACCTACTTAAGAATATAATAAACTCCCAGTACTTCAGCGATGAGGCTAAGTTCCTAGAGGTCAACAGGGTAATAAATAGTTATTTAAAGACCTTGGGGAGAGAGGAGGCTCTAAACCTGAAGAATACTATGGAGGAGGATTTCCATCAGTATTTAGAGGAGCACTGGGAGGACCTGGAGAAAACAGGTATAGTAGCTATAGATAGGGATAACTTCCATGTTAAAAGTGGCAGTGTCCCTGGGAGACTGATAAACTCCTACGCCATGGATGAGTACAGAGGCTATCTAAGGGTTGCCACTACAATAGGGGACTACTGGAAGTACAGGGACATAAGTACTAACAACATCTACGTACTTAAGGACTTAAAGGTGTATGGAAAACTTACAGGTCTTGGGAGAGGGGAGAGGATCTACGGAGTAAGATTTATGGGAGATGTGGCCTATCTAGTTACCTACAGGGAGAAGGATCCCCTCTTTGTAATAGACCTCAGTGATCCAAAAAATCCAAAACTCCTTGGAAAGTTGAAGATACCTGGTTATTCAACCTATCTCCATCCTATCGATGAGAAAAGACTAGTGGGTATAGGGAGGGATGAGAGAAATAGGTTGAAAATATCTCTCTTTAAGTTAGAGGATAAAACTAAACCTGTTGAAGTAGATAGATATATACTCCCTAAGTACTACTCCCCTGCTTTATACAATCCCCACTCCTTCCTATGGGACAGGGACAACAAGGTGTTAATAATCCCTGGGGGGAATAGCTGCTATATATTTAAGATAGATAGGGATAGGATATCCTTGAAGATGGAGGATATCCATAAGGGGAACGTTCTAAGATCCCTCTATATTAACTCCTACCTCTACACCCTTTCAAACTCCCAGATCCATATAATAGATATGAGAGATTGGGATATTGTCAAAGAGATAACTATAGGGGAAAATTTATCCTAGTCCCAATACTGTAATCTCCTATTAAACTCCTGTAGATATTATCCCTTCTGTTCCCGTTAAATATGAGCACCTTGACCCCTAATCTGCAGGCCTCCATTACCTTAAGATACATCCCCCCAGTTACATCCTCCTTTTCAGAGGATCTTATATATTTTACAACCTCTCCAATGTTCCCTAAGTTGATACTTTTTATAACCCTACCCTCTGGATCTAACACCCCATCTACGTCAGAGGCGTGGAGGCTTATATCTGGTTTTAACTTTTTAGTGAGATATGGAAGTGCATGATCTCCAGAGAATATCCTATAGTTTTCCCTGTCAGCAATTACAACATCTCCATGGACTACAGGTATTAACCCTCTTTTTAACATCCCCTCTATAACGTAGGTGTCAAAGTGGATCTTATTATCTCTAAAGGCTACAAAGGATGAAGGTTGTATAGAGACACCAGGAATACTGTACTCATGGAGTGCGTCTATAACTAAAGTGTTTAGCCTCCTCATAGCCTTCTGGATCTCCCAAAAACCTCTCTCCATATTTTTAAATTTTCCCCCTCTCATATACCTCTTTGCCACAGGGTGACCAAAGGATCCTCCTCCATGGATAAGTATTAACTTTAACTCCTCCCCCCTATCTAGGTAGTGATCCATGGCCTTTCTAATCTCCATGGCCACCCTCTCCAAGTTATCCCACTTTACAGAGTAGGGAATGTCCTTGTTACAGAGTATACTCCCTCCGATCTTTAGGATTGCGAACATAGTATCCCAATAGTTTTTTTAATTGTTAGACTTAATATTTTATTGATAGAATGTCCTGGTGAAACTATGTTTATAAATGGTGAGTGGATACTTAGAAAGGATTTAGAGGTTTTCAACCCTTACAACTTGGAGACTATAGGTTATATACCAGCTCTAACTAGGGAGGAGGTTAGAGAGGCTATATCTATAGCCCAGGAGTACAGGGACACTATGAAGGAGCTATCCCCCTCAAAGAGGTATGCTATCCTTATGGACATAGCTAGGGAGATCCAGAGGAGAAAGGAGGAACTGGCAAAGATAATAACGTTAGACGCAGGGAAACCTATAAGGCAATCTATCATAGAGGTAGATAGATCTATTGGGGTATTTAAACTTGCAGCTCTCTACGCCAAGGAGATGAGGGGGGAGACTATACCTCTGGAGGATGGGATAATACTTACAAAGAGGGAGCCTGTAGGCCTCCTCGGTGCCATAACCCCCTTTAACTTCCCCTTAAATCTAGTGGCCCATAAGGTAGCCCCTGCAATAGCAGCTGCTAACGTTGTAGTGCTCCATCCCTCTCCTAAAGCTCCAATGGCTGCAGTTGAACTAACTAAGATTATAGAGAGGGTACTTAGAAAGAGGAACGTACCCTTAGGTGTTTTCCACCTACTAACTGGGAGAGGGGAGGTAGTTGGAGAGGAGATCGTTAGGAATGAAAAGATAAATATGATATCCTTCACTGGAAGTGTTGAGGTGGGAGAATCTATTACAAGAAAGGCAGGGTTTAAGAAGATAACCTTAGAGTTAGGGGGGAACAACCCTGCCATTGTACTTAGGGATGCCCCTATAGATACAGCTGTTAAGTCTATAGTTAAGGGGAAGTTTTTAAACGCTGGCCAGGTGTGTATATCTGTAGGTAAGGTGTTAGTTGAAGAGGAGGTTGCAGATAACTTTATAGAGGGTGTAATTAGGGAGACGAGAAAGTTGAAAGTGGGAGATCCTATGCTTAGGGAGACAGATGTAGGACCTCTCATCACACCTGAAAGTGCTGAGAGGGTGGAAAACCTTATAAAACAGGGGTTGGAGGAAGGGGGTAAACTTCTCTACGGGGGAAAGAGGGAGGGAAGTATAGTATACCCTACAGTTATGGAGGTGGAACCTGAGAATATTCTATGTAAGGTGGAGGTATTTGGCCCTGTGTTACCTATAGTTAGAGTGGAGGATATGGAGGAGGCTTTGGAGATAAGTAACAACAGTATATATGGGTTACAGGCAGGGGTATTTACAAGGGATATAGATAAGGCCTTTAAGATAGCAGATAAACTGGAGTATGGAGGGGTGATAATAAACAACAGTCCAACATTCAGGGTGGACAACATGCCCTTTGGAGGGGTCAAGAGAAGTGGTCTAGGGAGGGAAGGGGTAAAGTACGCCATAGAGGAGATGAGTGAGATAAAGACTGTTGTAGTAAAGAACATTAAATAAAAAGGTGGGGATAATGCCAATGAGATATATCTTAATTTTAATCCTCTTTATCTCATTTTTAAGTTGCTATGCCCTAGATGTAGATTATAAGTGGGTCTCAACTATACCTATTCGTTACGTCCCTCTATCCTCTATTAGCAGTGAGGAGGAGTTGAACTACTATCTGAACAGTGAGGATATAGTTGTCTTTTACATAGACCATAACTTTAAAATAAGAAGGGACGAGTGGAAACTCTACAAACTCAATGTTAGTAGGGTTGTTCCAGAGAAGATTCCAGATTACGGAGATTACATCTTTGTAGATCTTGGCAACAGTATAGTACTGTATCCTGAAGGTTTCCCAGTAAACACTACAAAGTATGTCTTCCGTAATAACAAGGGGGAACTGATATACTGGCCACCAAAACCTGTAAACAATACAAGATATGTCCCAAAGCATGTACCTCCCACGTATGTAGAGGTGCCAACCCATATTCCCAGGTATGACGGTTATGCCCTGATACACAACGGTACCTTTATCCTCTATCCAGAGAAGTATATAATTAGAAGGGAAGATGGTACTCTTATCTACTATCCCCCTATGAATGCCAGTGAAGGTGTGGAACTTCGAGAGGTCTACGGATATACAGTTGCCAGGGTTCCAGAGTACTACAACTACACTCTAGTGCCTACTGAGGCTATATTTATCCTATACCCTGAGAAGTACGTTGTAAGGACTGAAGACGGCACCCTCATCTACAACCCCCCTGTAGAGGTAAAGGAGGACACAGCTGTATACAACATAACTACTAGGGTAATAGATCCTGAGAGAGGGATATTTGAGATTAAACCGAAGAAAATACTTATAACCTATCACATAGATCCTGAGAGTAAGGAGATACTGGACTTTGTAGGTTACTACGTATCTGAGAACAATGGAACCTTTGCATACATAAATAAAGTACCTCCAAGGTACAGGCATACCCTTATAACAGGGGTAGCTGTGCAAAAGGCTGTATTAGATGATAATGGGGACTATGTAGTAGATGTGGCAGGGCGTAAATTGAAGGTGGACTGGAGAGAGGACAAGATAATAAGTAAAAAGATAAAACATTTTAAGGCACTTTCAAAACTCCTCGATATAAATATCACCTATATCTCTACAGGTGATGAACTCTTAGACGTTATCCAGGAGAGTGACATAGACAAGGAGGAGTTAAAGGAGTTATTAAACCACTACTGGTTTAAGAAGAGATTCAAGGATATCTACTACCACACCTATGTAAGTTCCCTGGATCGGGGATACTATACAGAGGATCTAGATATACTATCTATGGGTTATTACCCAAGTATATACGTCCATAAGGCACCTGAAACCTTTAAAAACGATCCTGTTGGAGGTTTCTATCCAGAGACTGTGTCCTACGTAGGAACTGTTAAAATGGGATACTGGAGAAAGGAGAGAACCTCTGAAAATGAATACTACTACTATGTAAAAGATGAACCTAGCACTGAGAAAGAGGGGGGAGTTACCCTCTGGTACTATCAGGGGAATCCTGTACCTTTATCTACTGACTTCAAATTAAACGAGAATAAGTACAAGTACTTCAACCACTGGTTTGTGAAGAACTACGGTAACGCCCTGGTCAGGGGAGCAGATGGATTGTTACTACCTTCAAGTGATAAGTACCTCCTAGATGCAATTCTAGGTAGATACAACTGGGAGATAGATTGGAGGTTGGAGTTAGATGGTAATGTGGACTATATAGTAATACCTGGGAGGGGAAAAGTTGAGAGAGAAGATAATATCACTATATTGAAGGTACCTGGAATATTCCAGGACCTATACGGAGTACCCTATATAAAGGAGTGCTATATAGCCCCAGAGGATGAGAATCCTGGGGTATATATAGGAGATATAGTGGAGTACAACTACACTATGCTCTACTACTGGGAGGACAACTACACCTGGATCTGCTCTTTTAGAGACTACGCCAGATGGGTAGATAATTACATGAGAAGTGATATATCTATTAAAAACGACGACACCATCTACCTACGTACTGGCATACCTTTGAAGGTAACTGTATACACAAAAGATGTTGTCTACCCCAGGAATGTATCTGTTGAGGAGTACAACAGGGATTTAAACAAAGTAGTACTCTATCTCCCAGCAGGTTCCTACTTGATAAAACAATAATCTCTTTTTTTATTTATTTTAAAAATTATAAATAATATTTAAAATCCTAGCTAAGGGTATAGGTGATAGGATGGATGTATGGATTGACTTTACAAATTCACCCCATGTTCACTATTTTTCCCAACTTATAAAAAGGTTTGAGAGGGAGGGGTTAGAATACCTTATAACCTACAGGAGGTTTAAAAATTTAGAGTCTATAGTTAAACTTTACAGCTATAACAATCCCCCTCTACTACTAGGATCCCATGGAGAAAGTTTAGAGGAGAAACTTCTAAACTCTGCAGATAGGATTATTAAACTGACGAAGGTAGTGGCAAAGGATAAACCTCAGGTGGCTATTGCAAAACACTCAGTGGAGCTCCCAAGGGTAGCCTTTGGCTTAAATATCCCCTCTATATTTGTAGTAGATAACGAGTATGCAGAGGCTCAGAACAGACTGACATTACCTATAGTAGATGAGGTCATCTCTCCCCAGGGCACTAACAGGGATCTTTTAAGGAGACAGGGGGGTAGGGATTTTTTAACCTTTGATGGCACCTGTGAGGTGGCCCATATAAACTCCCGGTTGAACAACGTACTACCTTTAGATAGGGAGATAGTAGAGAAGATAGGGTTAAGTAGAGATCTCCCCCTTATAGTTATGAGACCCTGTCCAAACTCCTCCTACTGTAACGGTAAAAGGGATATCCTCCCCTATATAATAAAGGCTCTAAGAAGAATTATAGATTGTAATATTGTAGTGTTTCCAAGGAGCAAGGAACAGAGAAAGATATATTCTCTACTTGGGGTTACTATACCTAAGGTTTTAGACTCCATATCTTTACTTTACTATGCAGATGCTATGATTGGGGCAGGGGGTACTATGAATAGGGAGGCTGCAGTTATAGGGGTACCTACTGTATCCTGCTATCCCAGCTGTATACTAGGGGTAGATCAGTACTTGATAGAGAGAGGTAGGATGGTACACCTAGTATCTGTTAAGGAGATTGTTAACTATATAGAGGATAACCTTGGAAAGAGGAACAACAGTATAAAGTTAGAGGATCCTACAGATCTCATGTTTGAAAGGGTATGTGAATACCTGAAAAGATAGATGGTGAAAGATATGTTCACGTTTAAAAAAAAATCTCCATAAAGGAGTCTAATGTTCTCATAAAAACTGAGAATATAGGGTATATTGAGATAGCCAGGGGTATAATCCTCAGGGAGAGATCCCTCCTTGAGAACTATATAGGAAGACATCCAGAGTTCTTAACAAGTTATGAACCTTTAGAGGTTGAAGAGGATGCTCCTAGGGTTGTAAAACTTATGGCCCGCTCTGGGGAGAATGCAGGGGTTGGCCCTATGGCTGCAGTTGCAGGATCTATAAGCCAGATAATTGTAGAGGATATCTCTAAGTACGGATGTAAAAATATTATCTCTAACAACGGAGGAGATATAGCACTGAAGTCAGATAGAGACGTTGTTGTTGGCCTATACGCTGGGAATTCATCACTTTCTGCTAAGATTGGATTTAAGATAGACAGGGATAAGGGAGTTGAAGGTTATGGTATATGTACCTCCTCTGGAACTGTAGGCCACTCTATAAGTTTTGGAAATGCAGATGCAGTAGTGGTTTTTGCAGAGGAGAGTAGTATTGCAGATGGAGCTGCCACCAGTATAGGAAACTGTGCAGTTGGCTCCCCAGAGGAGGCTATAAACAGGGCTTTGGAAAGGGCAGAGTGTATAGAGAATATTGAGGGGGTCTTTGTAGTTGTTGGGGAGTATGCAGGTAAGGTAGGGAGAATTCCCAAGTTAGTTAAAACAGATAAAAAAGTTACCTATGGGGAACTCTTCGAGATGATTTAACTTAAAAAATAAAAAAGTTTACTTGATAGGTACGAACATAGATCCTCTAGTAGCACCTACCCCTGGAGTACCATGTTTAACGATCTGTCTAGTTAGGGCAAACTCCCCTAGATATCTTCCAATACCCTCCTCTACTATCTTTACCTCCTTAAACTCCTGACCGTTATGTACTCCAATAGTTAACCCTACCATCTCTGGGATAATTATAAAGTCTCTACAGTGGGTCCTAATTACCTTAGGTTCTTTACCTCTATTCAACAACCTTCTAGCCCTTCTAATCTTCTTTAACAACTTCCTATGCTTTGGATTGATACCTCTTGCTAAACTCCTCAATAAACTCCTCCTCTGTCTTGCTGGGAGAAGTTCTGCAAATTTTTTCAGGGGCATCTTCTGAAGCTCCTCTAAGGTGTAACCTCTGTATCTAAACTCCACTCTTCTCTTTAGAGTTTCCTGCTTTTTTCTCCTTGCCTTTCTCCCTCCAGCTCTTCTAGCCATCTTTTCACCTTTTAATAGTTTTTATCTTCTTCTTCCTGTCCTTCTAGCAGCGATATGTCCAACCTTTCTACCTGGAGGTGCATTTCTTGAGGTTGTACTAGGTTTACCTACGTGTTGATGTCTACCTCCACCGTATGGGTGGTCCACTGCGTTCATAGCCACTCCTCTTACCCTTGGCCATGCTACACCTTTGGCCTTCATGGCGTGATACTTCTTACCTGCCTTTGTAAAGGGCTTCTCCTTCCTACCTCCCCCTGCAACAACACCTATTGTAGCTCTACACATAGGGTGAAGTGGTTTTATCTGACCTGAGGGGAGCTTTATCATGGTTTTTTCACTGTCGTGGGCAATTATATAGGCGTAACTTCCTCCAGATCTAACTAACTTACCTCCATCTCCAGGTATAGTCTCTATGTTGTACACAGGTATACCCTCAGGTATATGACCTATAGGCAGTACATTTCCCGGTTTTATCTCTGCCTTTATCCCACACTCTATCCTGTCGTTAACCTTCATACCTTCAGGGACTAACATCAGTTTCTCTTCACCGTTTTCAAACTTCACAGTGGCCACTGGGGCACTTCTTCCAGGGTCGTGAAGTACATCTGTTATTACTCCAACTATCTTGTCATTTTTCTCCAAGCTGTCAAATTTTCTATACTTAACTACCCCCCTTCTCTTATGGGTAGGGGAGGTATACTTTGGAGTACCTCTACCTCTATTCTGGGATATTAACCTCTTTCCCATAGTATCACCTTAAAAAATTAAATTAGTAGATACCTAAGTTGGCGGCAATCTCTCCAGCGTCGTACTCATCCTTTAACTTCACATAGGCCTTCTTCTCCCCCTTTGGTGTAATAAGTACATTTACCTTACTTACCTCTACGTTGAAAAGTTCCTCAACAGCTCTCTTAATGTCCCTCTTAGTAGCCCTCTTATCTACGTAGAACACTAGCTTATTCTCCTCCTCAATAAGTCTCATGGCCTTTTCACTTATTACAGGCATCTTGATAATATCGAAGACGTCCATATAATCACCTCACTGAAACCTCTCCCTCAACTTCTCAATAGCTCCCTCAGTCCAAAGTGTCAACCTTCCAGCCTCTCCCCCAGGGGCTATATGGATTATCCCTAAACTGTCTGCAGTGATCACATCTACACCTGGTAAGTTCTTACAACCTTTTACAACATTAGAGAGATCACTTACAACTACTAACACACTCTTAGGTTTTCTATACCTCCTCCCTCTCATCTTACCTTTTCCAGCCCTGATCTTAATACCCTCCTTCCCCCTCTCAACGTCTTTATCTAAGCCTAAGTTTTTAAATACCTCAAATACCTCCCTAGTTTTAGATATATTTTCAAACTCGTCCTCTACAATTAGTGGTAGGGAGGGCACTCCGTCTATAATATGCCCCCTGTTTCTCACCAACTCAGGGTTTGCAGAGGCTGCTATAGCACTCATCAGCGCCTTTATCCTTTCCTTCTTATTTATCCTCTCATGGAGTATCTTCTCCACCTTGGGAGGATGACACCTTCTACCTCCTACAGCCTGAGGTACAAAGGCAGCCCTACCTTGTTTTGTTCTCTTAACCCTTGCCATTCCATGCCCCTTACCTATGGACTCTGCAGAGGTCCTCTTACCAGCCATAGGATCTGCCCCCTTTGGTTGCAACCTTGCAGTAAATGCAGATAGGAATGCCCTCCTTATTAAATCAGGTCTATACTCTGTCTCAAATACAGGAGGTAGTTCTATCTCCCCCTTTTCAGAACCATCTAGTCCATACACCTTGGCTATCATATTAAACACCCTGTTTAGATTCTGTACTTAGATAGGTTATCTCAGGTAGTCCATACTTGTCCTCTGGGCTTCTTATAGCACTTCTCAGTACTACAAGTCTCTTTGGAGGCCCTTGAACTGAACCTTGGAGGACTACGTACTTGTTTTTAATTACTCCGTAGTGTAGAAACCCTCCCTTAGGGGTTACCTCCTCTCCGTTATCTCCAATTTTCAATATCCTCTTGTTGTACTCTGTCCTCTGATGATATCCCATCTGTCCAGCCATAGGTACAGTCCACATAACCCTCTTAGGAGTCCATGGTCCTATGGAACCTACGTGTCTACCTACTCCCTGCCTTTGATGCTTTCCAAACTGTATCTTTACACCCCACCTCTTCACAGGCCCCTGGAACCCTTTACCCTTTGTAACTGCTATAGTATCTACAAACTCACCCTCTGAGAATACGTCATTTATAGATAGGGACTTTCCAAGTATCTCCTTGGCGTAGGAGAGCCTCTCCCTAATGTCCTTACCCCCTATTCTTATCTCCAGTATCTCAGGTTTCTTCTTTGGGAGACAGGTATTCTTAGGGTTTGTATGGACTATGGCCCTTACATCCTCTATCTTGTCTAAGAGTTTATCTAACTTGTCCACGTCACACTCCCTATCCTTTGGAAGGGATATCTTTCTAGACAACTCCTTATCTAAATTATCAGCCCATACCTCAGTTAAGGTCTTTAAACCCCTTGTAGTTTTCTCGTAAACTCTAATACCTGCCACGTTAATATCTGGAGCCTCCAGTATAGTTACAGGGGTAAATACCTCCTGTCCAGCGTTTGGACTTTTAGGGTTGTTCTCCTTAATCAGGGCATGGGTAGTACCTGCCTTGTAGACAGGGAAGGCCTGGAGTCTAATCCTCTCCTCATCTGGCCAGGATCTTATTTTTGGAACTGGTCTCTTAGCCCTCTTCCTTGGACTAAATGCTAAGGAACCTCTACGAGGCCTATTTCTATTCATACCCATAATATAACCTCCAAAATTGTTGATAAATTGTAAAAAATTTACTGAAGGTGTTTTTAAGGGATTTAAAAAAGATGTGGTGATATCTTTAATGTTTAGGGCGTTTTGTAATATATAAATTTAACCCATAAAATATTAATAACCTACAGGTGTCATAAGAATAGATTTAAATTTAATATATAAAACTTTTGGTGATATTGTGGAAAAAATAGATCTAATGAAGTACTTTGAAAAAAAGGACAGTACTAGAGAGGAGATACTAAAGATCTACAGGGAGATAGTAAGGGACTGTGCTATGAATATCCGTCGTGTCCAGAAGATGAAGAGGGATGAGATATCCTTTGATATGATAGAGAAACTTAAAAAGTTGGAGGAGTTAACAAAGGAGTACTACGATTTTGGAAAGTATCTAAATCTTCCCCAGCAGGAGTTCGTAGAGTTTCAGGTATTCTACAGTATAGTGTTTGAAGATAGATATTTAGATTATCATGAGCTGCCCTTAGAGGTTAAACCGGAGAATTACATATTAGGTATCTGTGATGTAGTGGGAGAGTTGAGGAGGATGGTTTTAGAGTCTATAAAAAATGATGACGTTGAAAGGGCTGAGAAGTACTACAGATTTATGGAGAAGATATACGACGACGTAATAAAGTACGACCACTACTATGTAATTGAAGGTCTCAGGAAAAAACAGGATATGTGTAGGGGTATCTTAGAGAGAACCTACGGAGATTTAGTTACGTTCCTGGAGAACTTAAAGTTGAGGAAGGAGCTGGAAAAAATAAAGAAGTAGTATTTTTTATTGTATTTAAATAAATAGATATAGAGGATGTTAAAAAATATAGTAGGGCAGCGGGGATTTGAACCCCGGACCACTCGGTTATCAGCCGAGCACTCTAACCAGGCTGAGCTACTGCCCTACGTCCAATGGTGCATGATTTAGTAAGTCAAAGAAGTATATAAAGTTTTCTATAATCATTTTATTTAAATATATAAAAGTGTCCCACTCTCTATAAAAAGTACAGGTGTAACTATGATACTCTTTAAAGCTGACTATAAAAAGTACTCTGTTCCCCAGTTGGAGAGGTTAAGATTCAAGGAGGAAGACTTCTACAGGAGATACAACCACTGTGTACTACTCCAAACCTGTAATAGGGTGGAGGTGTACTTTGACCCCCATGTGGAGAACCTGGAAGACCTAAAGGAGGACTTTAAAGACTTTGAATTGATAGAGGGGGACAGGGCAATTATTCATCTCCTGAGGTTAGCTGGAGGACTTGAATCTATGATAGTTGGGGAGGATCAGATACTTGGACAGATAAAAAAAAGTTATCACTCTGCAAAGAAGTATGGAAAAACTACAAAGTATCTAGATACAGTGTTCCTAAAGAGTATCCATATAGGTCAGCGGGTAAGATCTGAAACTAGGATAAATAAGGGGAGGGTATCTATTGCAAGTGCCGCCATAGAACTCCTGGAGAAAACTGTAGGATTGAAAAATAAAAATATTCTAGTTATAGGTGCTGGGGAGATTGGGACCTTGGTAGCTAAGGTGCTCATAGAGAAGAATATCAGGGCTATATTTGTTGCAAATAGAACCTATAAGAGAGCTGAGAGACTGGCAGAGAAACTGGGAGGTATGGCTGTACATTTTGACAAGTTGAAGGAGGCCCTTAACTTCTGTGATGTAATTATATGTGCAACTGCATCCCCTCATAAAATACTGGATAAGGAGATACTTAAGGATGTGAAAGGGGAGAAGATAATTGTGGACATTGCCAATCCAAGGGACGTAGACGACAACGTAAAGGAACTTCCAAACATTAAGCTCTACACCATAGATCACTTAACACTTGTATCTCAGGAGAACTTGGAGAGGAGAAAGATGGAGATACCTGCTGTAGAGAGGATCATAGAGGAGGAGTTTACCATCCTCCAGAAGAAACTGGAAAAACTTAACCTGGAGTATCTCATAAGAGACTACAGGGGCTACATAGAGGGTATAAGAACTAGGGAGTTGGAGAAGGCCCTGAAAAAAATAAAACATGGGAAAGATCCAGAGGAAGTTTTAGTTAAGTTTTCACAGGTCTTTGCAAATAGGTTACTCCACGACTTCATCGATGTTATCTACAGTGATCACATAGATAGAGAGGTTTTAAAAAAGATGATTGCCCAATTAAAGAAAAAGAGTAGGGAAAATCATTAACTTAGAATCCTATAGGTGTTGTTCACCTATTCAACGTAGGTAATGTTATTCTCCCTGTATATACCATCTAGTAATGCCATTATACAGGCTTTAGTTCCCCACCTATCTGAACCAGCCACTATTAGTATAGAACAACCTGGATTGTAAGGGTTCTCTATAGTCTGTATAACCCACTGAGATGTTGTTGTCCAGTATTAGGAATACACTCTATCTCCCTCTCAAAGACCTCTACTTCACTGGCATTTAAAACTTCAATCTTCCTCTTTAGATAGAGGTTGTCTATTATCATCTTAGCGTACTCTTCATCTGGGCTATCCCTGTTGGCTATTACCAAGGTTGGAGAGTAAAGTTCTGGATAGGAATAAGTTAGGGGAAGGGTTAAAAGAACTATCACTGCTATTTTAACTATCTGGACAAATCTTAAGGTATCACCTATCTTAACTGATAATTTAATAATATTTTGAAAATTATAATTATTCTTATCTAGAGGGATGGTGAGATATTGAATAAAGTAGAAAAGTTGAGGGAGGATTTAATACACTCTTTAAAGGAGAGTGGATGTATAAAGTTTGGTGACTTCATCCTATCCTCTGGGAGGAGGAGTGACTACTACGTAGATATTAAAAAGGCTATTACAAACCCTAGGATATTAAAGACTATAGGGGAGATAGTAAAGTACTTTATTGGGGATTTAGAGGGAAAGATTGGAGGGATTGAGTTAGGCTCTGTACCAATAGCCACTGCAGTATCTCTTGAAACAGATAGGGAGTTAATAATAATACGTAAGAAACCTAAAGGTTACGGCACTGGGAGTACGATAGAGGGGGAGTTAAAGGAGGGGGATAGGGTAATTCTCGTTGAAGATGTTACTACCACTGGTGGAAGTGTTATAAAGGCTGTAGAGGTAATCAGATCTATGGGGGGTATTGTAGATAGGGTATACGTAGTTGTAGATAGGGGAGAGGGGGCTAGAGAGAATCTGGAAAAAATAGGGGTAAAGTTAATACCTCTAGTTACTGTAGAGGACTTAAGGAGCTGAAAATAAGTAGCTATATATACCCCCTAGAGTCCTATATTAAGTTACAACACCTTTTAGGTGGTAGAGTGGTAACTGTTAAAATATCTGAAGAGGCCCTAAAATATATAAAAGAAAAGATCAGGGAGACTGGGATAGATACCCTGGTGATCTCCTTTGAAGGTTTTGGATGAAGGGGACCTAAATTCAATATAAGTCTAAGAGCACCTTCTAATGGGGATCAGTTGATCTACGACGGGGACTTTAAAATATACATAGACAAGACAGGTAAGGAACTCCTCAACGAGGTAGATCTAACTTTGGAAAGATCCCTGTTATTCGGCGAATATTTGGCCCTTAGGAATGTAGGGAGGAAGTTTTGCTAGGCCAAACCTAAGAACCCTCTCATGGGATTAGGTTTGGCATCTCTTTTAATATTGAATCTTTAAGAGAGGGCTCTATATGGAACCTTGGATCCTGAAGAAGAGAAGTAGGTGCTACAACTGTGACCAACTTGTAGACCATATAATAGAGATATATCCTAACCAGGTGTTTATCAGGTGTTCCAACTGTAAAGTTACAAGGTGCTATGTTATTAAGACCCTCTATATTGACAGGATGAATACACTAGAGGAGGAGATGGATAAAAAGTATCTATACGATAACTGGCTACTGGAGGGGGAGTATAGGTGCTCCAACTGTAAGGAGTATACAACCCACGATATTCTTATTACTGTAGCTGGTGTGTACGTGAGATGTAGAAACTGTAAATTTACACGGTACTACAGGTTTTACGTGATATTTAAGGAGGAATAAAATAGTTGTGCATCTTAATACACAGAAACAAAAATTATATATAGAAATCCAAAGGCATAGTCTCTATACAAAAACTTATATAAAAAATGTTTTTTTATATTTCTATTAGGTGATAGTCATGGCAGAAGTAGAACTAACTGTAGCAGAGGCCTATCAGAGTGACGTTGGTAAAGGTATCGTTAGAATCGACCCTGAAGTTATGGATGAGTTGAATCTAAAGTCTGGAGACGTTGTAGAGATAGTAGGTAAGTCAAAGGCCTACGCCACTGCAATGAGGGGCTTCATAGAGGACAAGGGAAGGAGAATCATAAGAATGGACGGTCTCCTAAGACAAAATGCCAAGGCAGGAATTGGGGACAAGGTTAAGGTAAAGAAGGTAGAGATCAAGGAGGCTAAAAAGGTAGTACTTGCTCCAATGCAGCCCCTTAAATTCGGTAGTGGATTTGAAGAGTACGTTAAAAATAGATTAATCGGCCAGGTAGTAAGTAAGGGATCTAAGGTAGTAATAGGTGTACTAGGTACCCCTATACCGTTCATAGTAGTCTCCACCTCACCAAAAGGTGTTGTCAAGATAACTGAGTTAACAAAGGTGGAGTTGAAGGAGGAGCCAGTATCAGAGGTTGAAGAGTCAAAGATACCAGATATTACCTACGAGGATATAGGGGGATTGAAGGAGGAAGTTACTAAGATAAGGGAGATGGTAGAACTCCCAATGAGACACCCTGAGTTATTTGAAAAACTTGGTATAGAACCACCTAAAGGGGTACTTCTTGTAGGGCCCCCAGGAACAGGTAAGACACTCCTTGCAAAGGCAGTTGCAAATGAGGCAGGGGCTAACTTCTACAGTATAAACGGCCCAGAGATAATGAGTAAGTACGTAGGGGAGACTGAGGAGAACTTAAGGAAGATATTCAAGGAAGCTGAGGAGAACGCACCCTCTATCATATTCATAGACGAGATAGATGCTATAGCACCAAAGAGGGACGAGGCTACTGGAGAAGTTGAGAGGAGAATGGTTGCGCAACTTCTAACCTTGATGGACGGTCTTGAGAGTAGGGGACAGGTTGTAGTTATAGCTGCAACTAACAGGCCAGATGCACTGGATCCTGCACTGAGAAGACCTGGGAGATTTGACAGGGAGATCACCATAGGTGTCCCAGATAAGAAGGGTAGGTTGGAGATACTCCAGATACATACAAGAAACATGCCTCTAGCTAAGGACGTAGATCTAGAGTATCTAGCAGAGATCACCCATGGATTTGTAGGGGCAGATCTCGCTGCACTGTGTAAGGAGGCTGCAATGAAGACGCTGAGAAGGATACTCCCAGACTTAGACCTTGAGAAGGAGGAGATACCTAAGGAGATCCTGGATAAGATAGAGGTAACAATGGAGGACTTCAAGGAGGCGCTGAAAGAGGTAGAGCCCTCTGCCCTAAGGGAGGTACTTGTAGAGGTGCCAGATGTGAAGTGGGAGGACATCGGTGGATTGGAGGAGGTAAAACAGGAGTTAAGGGAGGCTGTTGAGTGGCCATTGAAACATAAAGAGGCATTTGAGAGGATGGGTATAAGACCTCCTAAAGGAATACTCCTCTTTGGACCACCGGGAACAGGTAAGACACTCCTTGCAAAGGCAGTTGCAAATGAGTCTGATGCTAACTTCATAAGTGTAAAGGGACCTGAGATATTCTCCAAGTGGGTTGGAGAAAGTGAGAAGGCAATAAGGGAGATCTTTAGAAAGGCTAGACAGGCTGCTCCAACTGTAATATTCTTCGACGAGATAGACAGTATAGCTCCAAGAAGAGGTAGGGACGTTGGAGGTAGTGATGTAACTGAGAAGGTTGTAAATCAGTTACTAACTGAGTTAGACGGTCTCGAGGAGCCTAAGGACGTAGTGGTAATCGCTGCAACTAACAGACCTGACATATTAGATCCAGCACTTCTAAGACCTGGAAGGTTGGACAGGGTACTGTTAGTACCACTACCTGACAAGAAGGCAAGGTTAGAGATATTCAAGGTTCACACTAAGAAGATGCCCCTTGCAGAGGACGTAGATCTGGAGAAGTTGGCAGAGATGACAGAGGGATACACTGGGGCAGACATAGAGGCTATATGTAGAGAGGCTGCAATGATAGCACTGAGAGAGAACATAAATGCAGATAAGGTAGAGATGAGACACTTTGAGAAGGCTATGAAGAAGATAAAACCGTCTGTAAGAAAAGAGGATATGGAGATATATAAGAAGTTGGCAGAGGAGTATAAGAGGGGAACAGCAGAGAGTATCTCTGATCAGACAGGGGAGAATACCTCTGATAAAAATACATAAACACTCTTTTATTTTTCCAACATACTTTTAAACATCTTAAGTCCATCTGTGGAGCCAAGTATTTTCTCTGAAGCTCTCTCAGGGTGAGGCATCAGTAGAACACAGTTACCCCTTTCGTTACATACCCCTGCTATGTTATCTACGGAACCGTTAGGGTTTGCATCCTCTGTAACCTCTCCGTCCTCGTTACAGTACTTAAATACAACCATGTTTTTTCTATACATCTCCTGGAGTCCATCTTCATCTATATAGAATCTACCCTCCTTATGGGCTATAGGTATCCTAATTACCTCTCCTTTTTTATATCCCCTTGTAAAAGGTGTTTTGTTATTCTCCACCCTCAGATAAACCCACTTACATACAAACCTCCAGTTGATGTTGTTAGTCATTGCACCTTTGGAAAACCCTGCCTCCAATCCAATCTGGGCACCGTTACATATACCTAGAACTGGTTTTCCCATCTCTATCATCTTCCTCAACCCCTCTATTACAGGGGTTCTTGCAGCTATGGCGCCAGCCCTTAGATAGTCTCCATAGGAGAAACCTCCAGGTATAACTGCACCTTCAAATCTACTTA
Source organism: Methanothermococcus okinawensis (assembly GCA_015662355.1). Classification (GTDB taxonomy): domain Archaea; phylum AGJL01; class Methanococci; order Methanococcales; family Methanococcaceae; genus Methanofervidicoccus; species Methanofervidicoccus okinawensis_A. Next base: position 19,352 of record DQUI01000067.1, on the reverse strand, counting down.
AATCCCTCTCTGTGAACCATACAATCTCTGGGTTTCCCCCTGCCAATCTAATACTATGACACACGTCCTCCTCACAGTTAGTACCAAGGAACTTTATTACTGCAATGTTCATCCTATCACTTATTAGATAGTTATATCAACAATTTTTTTATTGTTAATAGATGTTTATAAAACTTTAAAAAATAAAATTAACGGGATACTATGACAGTGGATTTTGTTAAAATTAGTGAGAAATGGCAGAAGAGATGGGAGAGAGATAAGATATTCCAAGTAGATGCAGGAGATCTAGAGGATAGAAACAAGTTCTTCATAACTGCAGCCTTCCCATACCTTAATGGAGTTCTCCACGCTGGACATCTTAGAACATTCACTATACCTGAAGTTGTTGCAAGGTATCAGAGGATGAAGGGTAAGAGGGTACTCTGGACTATGGGATACCATGTAAGTGGGACTCCTATACTAGGTCTAGCAGAACTTATAAAGAAGAGGGATGAGAAGACACTAAAGGCCTACAACAAATTACATAAAATACCTATGGAGGAACTTCTTAAGCTGGACAACCCAGAGGCAATAGTGGAGTACTTCTCCAAGAGGGCAACTAGGGCCTTTAAAAAGATGGGGTTCTCCTTCGACTGGAGGAGGAACTTTACAACAAATGACGAGACATTTAAGAAGTTTGTAGAGTGGCAGTTTCTAAGGTTGAAGGAGAGAGGTTATATAAAGAAAGGTTCCCATCCAGTTAGATACTGTCCAAGTTGTGATAACCCAGTGGAGGATCACGACCTCCTAGAGGGGGAGAACGCAACCCTTGTAGAGTATATTGTGATCAAGTTTAAAGGTAAGATAGAGTTAGATGGGAGGGAGGAGGAGTGTATAATACCTATGGCAACCCTTAGACCAGAGACTGTCTTTGGAGTAGTTAATGCCTGGGTAAATCCAGAGGGTAAATACCTTATAGTTAAGGTGTATAGGGAAGTTGATGAGGAGGGTAATTTAGAGTACAGTGGTATCTGGATAGTTAGTGAAGAGGCTGCTGAGAAGCTGAGAAATCAGGGGAGAGTTGTAGAGGTTATCAAGGAGATAAGGGGAGAGGAACTTGTAGGAAAAACTGTGATAAACCCTGTAAACAACAGGGAAGTACCTATATACCCTGCTAGATTTGTAGATACAAGTATAGGAACTGGATTTGTTATGAGTGTCCCTGCCCATGCACCCTACGACTACGTGGCCCTCAGGGACTACTACAGAAGTATTGATAGGGAGTTAAAGGAGGAGGACCTTATACCCCTTATAAAGTTGGAGAACTACGGGAAGTACCCTGCGAAGGAGATAGTGGAGAGGATGGATATAAGGAGTCAGGAGGAGAGGGAGAAGTTAGAGGAGGCTACAGCTAAGATCTATAGGGAGGAGTATCACAAGGGTATACTTAACGAGAACTGTAATAGATACAGGGGAATACCTGTTAGAGAGGCTAAAGAGGTTATTATAAAAGACCTCTTAGAGAGGGGAATAGGGGAGATACTATACGAGTTCTCAGAACCTAACGTTATCTGTAGATGTGGATCTAGGTGTATTGTGAAGTTAGTTAAAGGCCAGTGGTTTATAACCTACTCAGATGAGGAGTGGAAAAAACTAGCCCATAAGTGTGTAGATAAAATGGAGTTTATTCCAGAATCCCTTAGAAAGGAGTTCCACAACAAGATAGACTGGATGAAGGACAAGGCGTGTGCAAGGAGGAGGGGACTTGGAACGAGGCTGCCCTTTGACAGGAAGTGGGTGATAGAGAGTCTCTCAGACAGTACTATCTATATGGCTTACTACACCATAGGGAAGATTATAAATGTTTACAACATAGGGGCGGAGCAGCTTATTCCCCAGCTCTTCGACTACATATTCTACAGTAAGGGGGATATAGAGGAGCTCTCAAAAATAACTGAGATTCCTAAGGAGTTGATAGAGGAGATGAGGAGGGAGTTCCTCTACTTCTACCCTCTAGACTGGAGGTGCTCTGCCAAGGATCTTATATCCAACCATCTAACCTTTATGATATTCAACCATGTTGCCCTCTTCCCAGAGGAGTTCTGGCCTAGAGGTATTGTAGTAAATGGATACGTTACTATAGAGGGGAAGAAACTCTCAAAGTCTAAGGGACCTCTCCTTCCAATGGAGGAGGTTGCAGAGAGATACGGACCAGATGTTGGAAGGTTCTATATCTCCACCTGTGCAGAGCTCCCCCACGATGCAGATATAAAGTTTATGGAGATGGAGAAGGTTAAGGATAACTTGGAGAGGTTCTATCAGTTTGCCCAGGAGGTGGCAGATGTCTCTCCAGAGGATATAGACTATAGGGATCTAAGTACTATAGATAAGTGGCTCCTCCATAGGCTCCACAAGAGTATAAAACTTGCAGATGAGTCCTACAACACCTTCCAACTTAGAAAGGTAGGTGTTCTGTTCTATCAGCTATTCAACCACTTAAAGTGGTATAGGAGGAGAGGTGGAGATAACAAAAAGTTACTTAGACTAGTTGCAGAGACCTGGGCAAAGATTCTAGCACCAATAACACCTCATCTCTCTGAGGAGATATGGGAACTCTTTGGAAAGGAAGGTTACATCTCCCTGGAGACCTTCCCAGTGGCAGAGGAGAGATATATAGATGAAACCCTGGAGTTAGGGGAGGAATTTTTAGCCTCTACCTTAGAGGATATAAGGAGAATAGTTGAGATAGCAAAGATAAAACCTAAGAGGATATATCTCTATACTGCAGATCCATGGAAGTACAAAGTGCTAGAGATATTAAATGAAAACAGGGACAAAAGTGTTAAAGAACTGATACCGATAATAATGAAGAATGAGGAGTTTAGAAGATATGGAAAAGAGGTAGTAAGGCTAGTAAGGGAACTTATGGAGATAGGTGTGAAACCTGTAATCGATGAAGGGGAGATACTGAAAAACAGTAAAGCACTAATTGAGAGGGAGTTTGGATGTGAGGTTATAATAAACGGTGAGGATAAAAAGAATAAAAAGAGACAGGCTATACCTTACAGGGTGGCAATATACCTGGAGTAATCACCTCTCCTCTATCTTTTCCACGTACATCAAGGGATAGTTTAAGTCTTCTATGTATTTTAGTCTGAGATAGGCAACTGTGTTCTCCACCTCTGTTTTCAACTTCACATCTAGCATACTCCCATCTAGGGGTATATACTCCTCCTCCTTTAAATCCCCTACTATTTTAACAGATATATCTTGAACACAAGGTTGATTCTTCATAGATTCCTCTATAGCCCTCTCTAATATCTCTCTGTTTTTAAGACTTACAGGGGTGCCTATAAACTGATGGAATAGTGCCCCTAAGGTAATACCCCCTTCAAACAATGCCCTCTCCCTAGGAGTGAGATTTTTAAAGTAACTTTTGAACAGATCTTTTTCCTCTATTCTCATTAGATACACCAAAATAATTATTTAACCTTACTCCCTACAGGGAGGTCCCTATCTGGTACTAGGAGTGCTACTTTATCTTCCCCCCCTGCCAGTATCATACCTTGGGACTCTACACCACATAACTTGGCAGGTTTTAGATTACAGAGTACCACTACCTTCTTACCTATAAGTTCCTCTGGTTTGTAGTGACCTTTTATACCTGCCACTATCTGTCTCTTCTCCCCTCCAACATCTACTATCAACTTTAAAAGTTTCCTGGACTTTGCTATATCCTCTGCCTCTACTATCTGGCCAATTCTAAGGTCAAGTTTTCCAAAGTCCTCAACAGTAATCATGTTATCCTCCTTTATATCCTCTATATTTAATATCTCCCTCTTGGCCACCTCTATCTCTTTGTCCTCTATTTTTTTAAATACTACATTTACTTTCTTCAACTTGTTACCCCTTATATTGAGATCTAACTCCTCGTTCATAATATCTAAAAGTTCCATACACTTGTTAGGCATAAAGGGATAGAGGAGATATACTATATACTTTACAGTTACTCCACAGGTGTAGAGGATCTCTTTAAGTCTCTCCTCATCTTTAACATTCCAGGGTTCCATCCTCTGGAAGTAGTAGTTACCCTCCTGGGCAAGGTGGATAACGTCCATAAGTGCCTCCTTGAAGTTAAACTCCATCATATGTCTGTGATACCTCTCCCTTATCTCTCTACATTTCTCTATTAATTTTAAATCCTCCTCCTTTAGTTTTCCCTCATCTATCTTTACTACTCCCTTGAATTTTCTACGGCTAAATACAAGGGTCCTGTGGATGAAGTTTCCAATAATGGCAATTAACTCTGTGTTTATTCTCTTCTGAAACTCTTCAAAGGAGAAGTCACAGTCTTTATTCAAAGGGGCACTAACCATTAGGAAGTATCTAAGGTAATCTGGATGAAAGTATTTTATAAAGTCCTTCACCCATACAACCCATCTCTTACTTGTACTCATCTTCTTTTTCTCTAGAGTTAGATAGCCTCCACTTACTATGGATGTTGGAAGGTTGTACTCACCATGGGCTATTAGCATCCCTGGCCAGAATACTGAGTGGTGGACAACTATATCCTTTCCAATGAAGTGCCATATATTTACATCTTTTCCCCTATCCTTTAACCAGTAGTCCTTCCAGACATCCCCTAACATCTTTGTAAAGGATATATAACCTATCGGTGCCTCTAACCATACGTACATAACCTGACTAGGGTCATCTGGTAGGGGGACACCCCAATCCATATCCCTGGAGATATCCCAGTCGTGAAGTTCTTCGATCCATCTGTAGGCCATATTTTTGACGTAATCAGGCATCTTAGAGTTTTTAATATACTCTTTTATCTCCTCAGCTAGGGCACTTAACTTAAAGAATCTATGTTTAGTCTTTCTTATCTCTGGGGTACCTTTACAGATTACACAGTAGGGATCTATTAACTTTGTAGGTTCTAGATGTCTTCCACATACCTCACAGTGATCTCCCCTGGCCTCCCCTTTACAGTAGGGGCAGATACCTTCTACGTATCTATCTGCTAAGAACTTCTTACAGTGGGGACAGTAGAACTGTTCAATCTCCTTCTCGTAGATATAGCCGTTCTCCTTTAACTTTAGATAGAACTCCTGGGCAGTTTTTATATGGATATCACTGTGGGTTTTTCCATAGCTGTCAAACTCTATACTTAAACTGTCTAAGTCCTCCTTTATCTCCCTGTGATATCTCTCTACAATCTCCTCAGGGCTCACACCCTCTCTCTCTGCAATGATAGTGATAGGGACTCCGTGGTTGTCAGTTCCTCCCACATGTATAACGTCCTTACCTGTTAGTTTCAAATACCTTCTCATAACATCTGCAGGTATATAGGTACTCCTTACATGTCCTAAGTGTAGGGGCCCGTTAGTATATGCTAGAGCACTTGTAATTAAGTACTTCTCACCCATGTTTTCCCTCGTATATTCTACAGATTATAGGGTTTTTAAGTACAGAGAGCACGTCCTCTATCTCCTCCTCTGTACATAGGACAAATAGGGTATTTCCCAGCATAGCCTGGGAGGCTCCCCTGCTAAATCTTAGATCTTCACATAGGGAGAGTATCTCCTCAGATGCAAGGCCACTCTCCCTTGCGAATATATAGGATAACTTCATAAAGTTTTCCAAACTTGGACTTTTCAACATCTCCTTTAACAGTTTATCCCCTATTCTATTTATTCTCTCTATCCAGGTAGGATCCTCTATAATAGCTTTAGTATCTCTCTGTCCCATTACCTGGATAACTATGTAGTATCTATCCCTGTCTCTTATATTAACCTTCTTTACATCTAGGGGAAAACCTGGTCTTCTCCTTACAGTGAGCCCTCCAAAGTACTGGCCTATCACATCTCCAAGACCAGTTCCACATCTCACCTCGCTGATATGGGCGATCTTCAACAACTCCAAGTCATCTACTCCTAGGTCTAACAGTTTCCCTAACTGATAGGCACACCCTAGGGCACACCCTCCAGAGATACCTAAGCCACACCCTAGGGGAAGCTCAGATCTATGTATAACGTCGTATCCCCCTACATTTAAGTTATCTATAACCTCTCTACTGGGGCATAGGTTCATCTCCCTACCGTTGAAGTATATCCTTCCCCTACCTCTTTTTACCTCAGTAGTTACCCCTAGGTTTATAGCTATACCTGCCCCAGTTGAACCTGTCTTTAGAGGATCCTCCCCTCTATGTATACTAAAGAACCCGGTGATATGCCCTGGGACAAACATAGGTATTACCTGAGGTACTTTAAACACTCTGGGAAGTACTTGGAGATGTAGTCGTAGTCCCTCTCTATGTATAGGTGCATACTTACAGCATGATGGGTATAGGTGCCGTACTCCACTCCAAGACTCTCAGCTATCATCTCCCCTAGGGCTATTAATCCTAGGGCGTTGGCGTGATAGGCCAGGAGTAGATCGTTACTCCTAAAGAGTACTGTCTGATGGAGTTTGTTATCCCTTATGAGAAATTGGATATACTGGAGACAGGGGACACTTCCTCTCCTCCTCTTACTCACCTCTATATCTATAAGAGGTTGCCAGGTTATAGCTACAGCTCTCCTGGAGTTTTTCTCCTCCCTTAATTTTTCCAGGATATACTCTATCTGATTGATATATCTATCATTTACAGGGTATTTGAAGAGTCTACTGTGATAGTCGTAGGAGAACTTATTCTCAGAGCCGTATAGTAGGTTCTTCGTGTACTGCTCCACTGCATTTTTTCCCAGGGGATACTTTGGACTTATACCCTTTAACCTTGGATTGGTTATCTCCACCACAACATTTCTTATCTCTCTACAGATATCCCCATCCTCTGTCCTCATATCCTCTCCCTTCTCCAGCACCTCTCTCACTAGATACTCATAACTGGCCCTTACCGAGGGTTTTCTAACGGAGAGCATGACAGTTCCCTTGAGGTCTTTCTATTAAACTGGGCTATCCATTTAACATTTCCCTTTAAGAGGCATCTTGCAACAGATATTAGATCTCCATACTTTAGCATCCTCTCTCCATCTGAGAGAGAGTTTATAGAGTTGTTCCCTATAACTATCTTATCTCTAAAACATCTCCTAATCTTCTCTAGGTATTCCATATCTGGGTAGTCTTTCCCTGGGTTAAAACAGTCTAAATGTATCCCGTGAAAGTATCTTTTAACTTTATTCAGATTATCTATCAGTTCATCTACAGGTACAACGTTTGCCCTCACCTTTAGAAGTATAGGTTTTCCTATTTCCAACTCCTGTATACCCTTTAGAAAGTCTTTAAGGGTTTCAATATTCTCCCCCTTTAACAACTCCTGTCCTATTCCTAAATTAACAATTTCCTCCTGGCGACAGTGACAGTTTAACTCTATTATGTCACAGTGTTCTCCAAGGAACTCTATCCTCCTTCTCCCCTCGTGGAAATCTTTAAACCTTATATTTACAGAGACAAGGGCATTACTCTCTCTAGCCTTTACTATCTCTCTTTTAACAAAATACTCAAATTTATTCAAACTATAGAGAAACTCTCTCCTTCCCCTCTTCACTATCTCTTTACTGGCAGATAAGGTGGCACTGTCTAAGTTGAGGGCTCCCAAGGTGACTATTCCAAATAGATCCCTATATTTTCCACAGAAGGATCCATCTGTAATACCAGCCATAGGGGCGAGGACTACTCTCCTACCTTTACATCTCTGAAGTAGATCCATAAACACTCCACCTATATAGGACATAAGGTGTTAAACTTCCTCCTTATATTGTAGTTCTCATAGTTCAAGGTGCACACCTGTCCCTCTATCTTACCCTTTCTAATAAGTTCCAACCCAATATCTGCCATATTGGACGCATCCTCTGCAGTCTTCCCTATACCTATTCCCGCCTTTAACTGAACACCTGTTTTGTCCCTTATGTCCTGAAAAATAGCTATAAAATCCTCCTCAGACATGCCGTTACAGGGACACATAAAGTTATCTCCACCTATGAAAAATACCAGAGCACCGTACCTCTTTAACTCCTTAATAAGTATCAGTTGGATCTCGTTGATATGTAAATAGGTGTCGTAGGCACTTTCCAGGTCTGTCAGTGTCTTGGTGACATTGTTTACATCTATATGGGCCAGTTGGACGTATCCCTCCTCTAAGGTAAAGTCATTTGCAACATCTAATACCTCCTTCCTGTACTTATCCTGGGCACTTCCATGTTCCTGGATCTTCTCTGTGGCTAACTTCTGAGCCTCGTAGGGGGTCTCTGCAGAGGCTATACCCATACTCACTGTAAAGGGATATCTATTCTTTATACTCTCCTGAATTCTCCTATGGGTGTCCAGATCTATACCGTTAGTCACTGCAATTAAGTTGTCAAATCTTGTATAGAACACAAGACCCCTGTGGGCTCCAAATTGAAGGTTTAGATCTCCATAGAGCCTTGATTGAAGGGCCTGTAGGTCACTCTCCCTCCTAGGATTTGGAGTTACAGTCCAGGGACCGTAGTTATCGATCTGGATTACTGTGATCTGTATCATAGTATCCATCGTAATCTTTATTATTATCTGTTTTTTACAGGGAATATAAAAACATTACAGAAAAAGATATAAAAACTAAAGTCTCTAAGAAATAATCATAATAAAAAAGAGGGATATGATGGAAGAAAAGATTACTATAAGTGTTATTAAAGCAGATGTTGGAGGGCTCTGTGGTCACACTGAGGCTCCAGAGGAGTTGTTGGAGGTGTGTGAGTGTATCCTTGAGGAGGCAGTAGGGGAGATACTAATAGACTACTACGTTACAAGGTGTGGGGACGATATAGATCTTATTATGACCCATAGATTAGGTGTAGACAACGAGAAGGTCCATGAATTGGCATGGAGGGCTTTTGAAGAGGCTACTAAGGTTGCCAAGGAGTTAAAACTCTATGGAGCTGGACAGGATCTACTTGCAGAGGCCTTTAGTGGTAACGTTAGGGGGATGGGACCAGGATGTGCAGAGATGGAGTTTGTAGAGAGACCAAGTGAACCTGTAATAGTATTCTGCTGTGATAAAACTGATCCCTCTGCATTTAATCTGCCCCTGTATAAGATGTTTGCAGACCCCTTTAACACTGCAGGGCTAGTATACGACAAATCCATGATAAGTGGTTTTAAATTTGACGTTTTAGATATAGTGGACAACAGGCAGGTGACCTTGAAGACACCTGAGGAGTCCTATCAGCTGTTAGCCCTTATAGGTAATCTAGAGAGGTACTGTATAAAGAGGGTACATAGGGCAGGGGATAAGGAGATTGCAGCAGTTGTAAGTTCTGAGAAGTTGAATCTAATAGCAGGGAAGTACGTAGGTAAGGACGACCCAGTGGCAATAGTCAGGGCCCAGAGTGGAATGCCTGCAGTGGGAGAGATTCTAGAACCATTTGCAAATCCCCACTTTGTACCTGGGTGGATGAGGGGATGTCACTGGGGACCTCTGATGCCAGTTAGTGAAGAGGATGCAAGACCTACAAGATTTGACGGGCCTCCAAGGATTATAGCCTTAGGATTCCAGATCTCCCGGGGAAAGTTAATAGGACCAAATGATCTATTTGAGGATGTGGCCTTCGATAAGGCAAGGGAGAAGGCCTTAGAGATGGCAGATATAATAAGGGGTATGGGGCCATTCCAACCTCACAGATTACCTGAGAGTATGCTGGAGTACACCTCAGTACCTGAAATACTGGAGAAGTTAAAAGAGAGATTTATAGATAAGGAGAAGAAATAATTAAAATAGATAAACTTTTACATAATCTCCTTTTTCATAACCTTCAATATCTTCTTCTACTAATATATACCCGTCTCCATCTTTAAGGGAGGAGAGCACACCACTTCCCCTGATCCTCAGGGGCTCCACGTATGTTCTCCTATTTTCACTGACTAACTTCACCCTCACTACATCTGTCCTCCCAGCTGTAGAGGGTACACCTCTCTTCAGTGGTAGATAGATAGATCTCCTACTTCTGAAGTAACCCCTGAAGAACAGCTCCCACTGTACCACTGCAGCAACTGGATATCCCGAGAGCATATAGAGGAGTGTCTCCTTCTCCCCCAGGGAGCATCTTCCAAATCCAAAAGGTTTCCCTGGTCTTATCTTTACCCCGTGGATTATCACCTCTCCAATATCTTTAACAACTTCCAGGGTGTAATCCCTATCTCCCACTGACGTGCCCCCTGTAGTAACTACTACATCGTTCTCCTCTATAGCCTTTAGGAGCACCTCCTCTATCTCTTCCCTATTATCCCTTACACTTTTATACATCTTTGGAGTAAAACCTAACTCCCCTGTTAAGGCGTAGAACATAGGGGTGTTAGAGTTTACAATATATCTCTTTTTCTTTAGCTCTTCAATACTGCTAACATCCTCTAGATCTACTAACTCATCCCCTGTAGCTACTATCCCTACACTTAAATTATACGTTTTAACATATTTAATACCTAGGGAGGATAGTATCCCTATGTGATATGGGGTGATAACCTCCCCCCTCTTCAATACTAGATCTCCCCTTTTAATATCCTCCCCTATCTTCGATATATTTTCGTAGGGGCGAATCCCTCTTCTAACCTCTACAAATCCCTCCCCCTCTATACAGTACTCCTTCATTACAACCCCATCTACCCCCTTAGGAATTGCCATCCCAGTGGATAATTTAACACACTGCCCCCTTCTAACAGCTGTGTTAGGATCCTCTAGGAGATCCAGTATTACAGGGTTTGTCTCAGAGGCTCCAAAGGTATCCTCTGCTATCACCCCATAGCCGTCCATGGCAGATCTGTTAAACATAGGGAGATCTTCAGGGGAGAATATATCTTCAGCAGCTATCCTGTTAGAAGCCTCATATATAGGGGTTAGCTCAATCTTATCCTCCACTAGTTTATCCAACTCTTTAAATACTATATCTCTAGCTGTCCTATAGGGTGTGAGATTTTTTAGGAGCATGATTTCACCACATAATAAAAAAGGGATAAGATGAAAAGGGATACATTAAAGTCTCTAACATGGGATGAGGAGAACAGTCAACTTGTCCTTATAGATCAGAGGAAACTGCCCCATAAGTTAGAGTACTTCATATGTGACAACTATGAAGATGTGGCCTTTGCCATAGAGGATATGGTTGTAAGAGGTGCCCCTGCAATAGGGATAAGTGCAGCCTATGGAATGGCACTGGCAGAGATAGGGGGAGAGGACATTGAGAAGGCATATAATAGATTGAAAAATACACGACCTACTGCTGTGAATCTATTCTGGGCCCTAGATAGATGTATGAGGGCATACAGGGATAGAAGATCTATCCTCAGTGAGGCAAAACTTATACATAGAGAGGATATGGAGGCTTGTAGAAGGATAGGAGAGATAGGAGAGAGTATTATTGAAGATGGAGACACGGTACTGACCCACTGTAACGCTGGAGCCCTTGCAACCTCTGCCTATGGAACTGCCCTAGGTGTTATAAGGTTTGCCCACTATAGGGGAAAGAGTATAAATGTTGTAGTGGATGAAACAAGGCCTAGGTTACAGGGGGCAAAGTTAACAAGTTTCGAGTTAAAGTATGAAGGTATTCCAGTGAAGATAATAACTGACAGTACAGCAGGTTTCTTAATGAGTAGAGGGATGATAGATAAGGTTATAGTTGGGGCAGATAGGATTTTAAAGGATTACACAGTTTTCAACAAAATAGGTACTTACTCTCTAGCTGTACTTGCCAAGTATCACAACATACCCTTCTATGTAGCAGCTCCAACCTCCACCTTTGACTTTAAAAGTTCCATAGAGGACGTTACAATCGAGGAACGGGACGAGAGAGAAGTACTGTATATAGAGGGAAAGAGGATAGCACCTGAAGGTGTAGGAGCTTACAACTACGGATTTGATATAACACCTTTTGAGTTAATCACAGGAATAATCACAGAGAGGGGGATAATATACAACGAGAATGATAATAGAGGAAACTCTTTTTAATTTTTTAAATATATTCCTCCTTTAACTTACTCTTTGCCTTTCTCTTAAGGTAGTAGTTACCGAGGATCCCTGTAATAACAGGTAAGGGAGTACCGATATACAGTAGGCCGCTGAACATTGCAAGAAGCTTCTTATAGAAGGGGATATTTAACTCGTTCCTAAATATGAGAGACTTAATAAGCTTTTTCTCAGACTCATAGACAACCTTATAACTCCAGAGTATTATATCCCAGAGTGGAGTAGGGCTACCTCCGTAGGTAGTCTTCCTATTTACAATAGCACTGTAGAGGTCATCCTTAGTAGTGCCCTGGAAGTATGTACGCCCGTTACCTACCATCTTAGCCATGTGGGCGTCACTACTACCTATAAAGGCAACAGGTTTTCTGTGGTAGTTCTTCATCACCTTCTCAAGGGCGATGTTGTTTATTATACTGTCCCTGTGATAGGCGTTAAATACCTCTACACCGTCAAGGTCTAATTGAAATATCTTATCTCCTAAAGCCTTACATATAGGGCTGTAGGGATGAGGTGCTATGGCCAGTCCTCCCTGTTCATGGATTAACTCTATAGTCTCCTCTGCAGAGAGGTCCCTGGGAATCTCCTCATTTAAGTATAACCCTATAATCTCCCCATCCCTACTCATTATTTCACTTCCAACTACAACCTCCACATCAAACTCCCTCTCAAGTTTTCGAGTCTCCAGTCCTCCCCTTATGGTGTTATGATCTGTAACAGCAATAACACTGAGATTCCTCTTTTTAGCGTACTTCATAACGTTTCTAGGTTCCTCTACAGAGTCTGGAAACTTCAACCCCATATATCTTGTTATACCTGAGTACTTGGTGTGGATGTGTAGATCTCCCTTTGAATACTTCTTCTCCATATTATCCCTCCTACTTAAACATACTTAATACCTTGGGGATATACTCTATAAGATCTAGGGGGGTGTAGTAATACCCCTTTTCATTAACTAGCATATCCCCTGCATATCCATTTATATAGGCTCCGCAGCATCCAGAGATAAATCCGTAGTTCCTGGTGAAGAGGGCACCTACTATACCACAGAGAACATCTCCAGTACCTCCCACAGTCATCCCTGGATTGCCAGTTTTGTTTATCTTTATCCTCTCGTTGTTAAATATAAGATCGTATCTACCCTTTAGGAGTACAGTGGATTTCACCTCCTCCAGTGAGCTAGGATCCTCTAGATCTATCCCCATGTACTGGAACTCCCTCCTATGAGGGGTGAATATAAAGTTCTCCTTAAACTCAAAATCCCTGTAATCTATAACCTTTATAGCGTCTGCATCTACAACTACTTTTTTATCTCCAATCTCATCTAGATATTCATTAACAAAGGTCCTAGTATCTTCATTTACCCCTAAACCACTTCCTAAAATCACCACATGGTAGTCCCTGGAGAGTTCTACAACCTCCTCTATACAATCTCCCCTTAGATAATCCCCCTCAATTTCATATCCTATTAGATGGGGGTAGTTTTTCAGGGCCTCTATAACTGGCTTAACTGAGACTACAGTTGTTAGATCTACAATTTTCGAGGCTGCCAGTGCAGAGAGTACAGGTGCACCGAAGTATCTCTTAGAGCCCCCTACTATTAGGACCTTCCCGTTCTCACCCTTATGGGAGTTAGGATCCCTCTTAGAGAGGGCGTACATATCCCCCCAACCAACAACGTAGTGGGCCACTTTAGGAATACCTATCTTTTTAACTACTGTCTTGCTGTCACTGTAATCTATCTTCCTCCTGTGGAAGGTTACTACTAGATCCCCCTTTAACCCCTTAGTTTCCACGTCTACAGCTACTATCCTAACATTGTCTTTATATCTAAGTCTGTTCAAGTTGTCTACTAAGGTTTTGAAAGGTTCCCTAAGTTCCCCTTTAATACCAGTCCCAAGGAGGGCATCTATAACAATAATGTTATCCTCCCTGTTTTTCTCTATCTCCTCCACTACCTTTAACACACCCTCTATACAGGGCACCTCTTTAATATCCAGTCTAAAGTCCAACTGAGCTATATTTTTCAATACCTTGAAGTTCTCCCTGGCCTCGTAGGTTTTTATAAACTCCTCCCTCCCAAGGAGTGCAACTGTTAAGGTATCTTCAAAACTACAGTAATCTGTTAGATGTCGAACTGCAACAAATCCATCTCCCCCGTTATTTCCTAAACCGCAGAATGTGTATATCCTATTCCTAGAGTCCTCTCTGAGATACTTGGAAACCTCCTCTGCAACAGCTTTTCCAGCATTTTCCATTAATAGAATCTTAGGTATACCTAGGTATTCACAGTTGTTATCTAGAATATTCATCTCCTCTGGGGTGATGTAATCCTTACACCTCTTACTGTAGTACCCCTTTAAGAGTTTATGGAATATCTCTAGATTGTCCATAGGGATCATTTTCTAATTTTTTTAATAAGAAGGAGATTTAAAGTATTTCAAAAGATCGAAAACTGATAAGGTACCTACTACCTCCCTGTCCTCGTTAACTACTGGATAGGCTATAACCTCTTCCTTTATCATCTCCTCTATTAAATCCTCAGATATCTCCTCATCCTCCTTTAACACCTTTACCTCGTCTATATAGAGCATAAGATCCTCTAACTTTGAATGTTTACATCCTACCATTAGATCTAAGGCTCTAACCCAACCCTCAAGTTTTCCCTCCTCAACTACAGGGGCGTAGGCTTTATTCCTCCTGTACATCAACTCAATAGCCTCCCCTCCTATCATATCTGGGGAGAAGGTTAAAAAATCCCTGTTCATTATATCCTTAACCTTAGTCATTTTTTAACCTCCACACTTGTATTAAGGTTATAAGGTGAGACCTTGAAGGTTGCAGCACTTTACTCTGGGGGAAAGGACTCTGCATACGCCCTCTGGTGGGCACTACATCAGGGCTGGGAGGTTAAATATCTAGTTAACGTAGTCCCTGAGAACAGGGAGAGTTATATGTTCCATGTTCCCAACGTGGAGTTGACAGAGCTAGTCTCTAAGAGTACAGGTATTCCCCTCGTCAAGGTTTATAGTAAGGGAGAGAAGGAGAAGGAGGTGCTAGATCTAAAGAGAGCTCTAAAGAGGTTGGACATTGAGGGAGTAGTTAGTGGGGCAATTGCAAGTGAGTATCAGAGGAGGAGGATAGATCACATATGTGAGGAGTTAAATATAAGATCCTTCGCCCCACTGTGGCACAAG
Source organism: Methanothermococcus okinawensis (assembly GCA_015662355.1). Classification (GTDB taxonomy): domain Archaea; phylum AGJL01; class Methanococci; order Methanococcales; family Methanococcaceae; genus Methanofervidicoccus; species Methanofervidicoccus okinawensis_A. The sequence continues at coordinate 4,178 of DQUI01000067.1, read as the reverse complement.
GATCAGGAGTTGATACTTAGAGATGCAGCTAAGTTCTTCCAGTTTAAGATCGTCAGTGTATCTGCATACGGGTTAGGTAGGGAGTACCTTGGAAAGACTATAGACGAGGATAACGTCCAAGAGTTAATAGAGGTTATGGAGAAGTATGGGATAAACAAGGCCTTTGAAGGGGGGGAGGCTGAGACCTTCGTCTTTGATGCCCCTTACTTTAGAAAGAGGATCGTTGTAGTAGATTACGAGATCCTCTGGGATGGGATGACAGGGATCTATATAGTCAAAGAGGCTAAACTAGTTGACAAGTACTAACATAGGGTTCTATGGGAGGCTGGGATATTCAAGGTACTGTTACAGTTGGGACATTGAACTTTAAGTGTTTTAAATCTAAAGTTTGCCTCAAAGGGTTTCTTACAGTAGGGGCATAGCCATATCCTCTTGGCGGTTTTTACACATTCCCCAACATCTCCAGCTGTTGGATACCTTTCCCAGGAGTTGTCTCTAGTGGACTTAAAAAAAGACTCTACTGTATTGAGATAGAGGTCTACAGTAGATTTACTTATACACTTCTCTCCTCCACATATAGGGCAAACTATACTTAATTTCTTTTTATCCTCAGTAGGCATAACTATAACCTCAAGAGATTTAACTATACTTTATTTTTTTAATAGTATTTATGTCTATAGGTGAGAGAATGATCTACTGTTTAGGACCTAAAGGTAGTTACTCGGAAATGGCTGCCAAGGTATTCTCCAAGATACTTGGGGAGGATAATATAGTGTGTTGCAACTCTATATACGACGTCTTCCAGCACCTGGAGAATAGTGAGGGTAACTCCTACGGGGTGGTGCCCTCTGAGAACTCTATAGAGGGGTCTGTATCCCTTACCCAGGATCTCCTTTTAGAGTTCTACGACAAGATTAAGATATACGGGGAGTTGGACGTAAACATAAACCACTGTCTAGTGGGATACAACAGGGAGAAGATCAAGAGAATATACTCCCATCCCCAGGCACTTGCCCAGTGTAGGAAGTATATTAAAAAACATAATTGGGAGGTTATCCCAGTATCTAGTACTGCAGAGGCTGTTAAGTTAGTTAGATCTATGGGAAGTGAGGAAGTTGGAGCAATCGCCTCTAAGGAGGCTGCAAAACTCTACAACTTAAAGGTCCTTGAGGAGGGGGTACAGGACTATAAAAACAACACTACAAGGTTCATACTTATTGGAAAAAAGGGATTAAAGATGAAGTTAAAGGGGGGAGGTATAAAAAAATCTACAGTTATATTAAAACTTATAGAGGACAGGCCAGGTGCCCTCTACGAGATACTGAAGGTATTCAACGACTTTAAGGTCAATTTAACAAGGATTGAATCAAGGCCCTCAAAGGAGGAGTTGGGAAATTACATCTTCTATATCGACTATATAACACCTGAAAAGGAGGGAGAGCTGATAGAGAGGTTGAAGAGACATGTGGCCTATATAAAGCATATGGGAAGTTACAAGGTTTTTAGCAGAGGTTTAAACAACCTCTCCGTCTAACTTACTTATGATTTTCTTAATCTCCTCCACCTTCTCCCTCATAATCCCCTCAGTCTCTCCCTCCAAGTTCAACCTTAGAAGAGGTTCAGTGTTAGAGGGCCTTATGTTGAACCACCAACCTTTACAGTATACAGAGAGTCCATCTAACTCCTCCACTTTACAGTTTCTGTATATCTCCTTCAGTTTTTCCAGTATTTTCCCCTGATCCTTTACTCTAAAGTTTATCTCCCCACTGTGATAGTACCTCTTATACTCCCTCCATATTTTCGAGAGGGGCTCCCCCCTCTCCTCCATTGTAGAGAGGATATAGTCTAGAGCTATTAAGGGGCCTTCAAAGTATCCTATCTCCTTGAAGTAGAAATGATTTGAAAGTTCCCCTGCAAAATCCCCATCTATCTCCTGCATAAGCTTCTTTATAAAGTAGTGTCCCACCTTACTCTTTACAGGTATACCTCCGTATCCCTTTATCACCTCTGGAACAACTTTACTACATCTGAGATCGTATATTATCTTTGCCCCTTTCTTTTCCCTGAGGATCTCCCTGGCTATCATGGCTGTAAGTATATCCCCTGGGAGAACCTCTCCTTTTTCATCCACAATCCCTATCCTGTCCCCATCTCCGTCGAAGATTATCCCAACGTCACAGCTATTCTCCCTTACAGTCTTTACTATATCCCTTAAACAGGAGGTCTTCAACGTGTCAGGTTGATGGGCTGGAAAGGTTCCATCTGGATAGTCGTTTATAAATAGATGATCCTTTAACAACTCCTCTAGTATCTCCCTCTCTATAATGGAGGTGCTCCCGTTGGCAAAGTCAACTGCCACCTTTATATCGTAAGGTTTACACCTCTTTAGAAAGAATCTCTTATACTCTGAGGCAATGTCAACCTTTAATTCCTCTAGATCTATCTCTTCAATTTCCCTTCTCTGGGTATCTTTTAATTCCTCCAGTTTAAATATAGGTGCTATCTCCTCTACTGGAGATATAGGGATGGCCTTTTTATCGCACATTTTAAAACCAGTATACTCTGGGGGATTATGGGAGGCAGTTATAATTACTCCTAAGTCATATCTATTCCTAGTACCGAAGTACATGAGGGGGGTGGAGATAGTACCTCCGTAGGACACCTTCCCTCCAGCCTCTAATATCCCATATATAAATGGTTTTAGCAGTTCCCTTGAACCTATTCTAACGTCGTTGGCAACAAGTATACTCTTATACCTCTCTCCAAGGACTTTACCTAGGGAATATGCAAAGTTCTCATCTAGCTGTTCTCTAAATATACCCCTTATGTCGTAGGCCTTAAATACCAAGGTATCACCTAAAGTGTTAATTAATTTTATTTTTAATTTTTGATTTATTTATTCTATGGGGATAAAATGTTAAGAGCTGAGAATCTCTCTGTAGGATACGACAACTACATTGTAGTAGAGGGTATAAATCTAGAGATAAGAGAGGGAGAGATACTGTGTATAATAGGGCCAAACGGAGCTGGAAAATCTACACTCTTAAAGACTATTGCCACATATTTGAAACCTAAAAAGGGAGTTGTCTATTTAAATGGTAGAAATATTCACAAACTATCTGCCAGGGAGATTGCAAGGGAGATGTCTGTAGTACTTACAGAACAGGTTAATCCAGGTAATCTAACAGGGTATGACATCGTTGCCATAGGAAGACATCCCTATACAGATATATTTGGAAGACTAGGGAAGAGGGACAGAGAGGTTATAGAACAGGCAGCGAAATCTGTAAATGCAACACATCTATTAAGTAAGAACTTCTTTGAGATGAGTGATGGAGAGAGGCAGAAGATAATGATAGCCAGGGCCCTTGCCCAGGAACCTAAGGTGCTCATCTTAGACGAGCCTACAAGTTTTTTAGATGCAAAACATAAGATAGAGTTAACTATTTTACTTAGAAAACTTGCAACAGAGAACAACCTGGCAATAGTAGTTACTTTACACGATATTGAGTTGGCCCTGAGGATAGCAGATAAGATGGCCCTTATTAAAGATGGGAAGATTATGGCCTATGGGTGCCCTGAGGATGTTATGAAAAGGGAAGTTGTAAACAGCCTTTACGATTTGAAAAGTGCAAACTACAGTGAGGTGTTAGGATACTTTGAATTGAAGTCCTTGGGGAGTAAGAACTGTAAGGTATTTCTCGTATGTGGGGGAGGTACAGGTGCCAACGTAATGAGATTCCTAGTTAAAAATGGATATAATGTGGCAGTTGGAGTACTCCATAAAAACGATATAGATTATACAGTTGCTGAAACTATGGAGTTGAATATAGTAGAGGAAGAACCTTACAATCCCATATCCCAGGAGAGTTATAATAGAGCTTTAGAGGAGATTAAATCCTCAGATGTTATTATATATACTGAGTTTCCCCTTGGGGAGATGAATATGCTAAATAGAAAACTTCTAGAGGATAGTAAAGAACTAGATAAGTATGTGATAAAGTACGATGGAAGTGTGGAAAAGTTGAAGGAGAGGTTAGAGGAGTATCACAGCTGTTCTAACAATATCTAAGTTAATTTTTAATAAACCTATATAAACAACAGGGTACGAATTCCCTCCTGGGATTTATATAGGGGGTACGAATTTCTCCTAGGGTGGAAGAGTTTATACTATAAGA